>DLXZ01000001.1:1255-4427 GCA_003448675.1 Porticoccaceae bacterium | reverse complement strand
TATTGCGCCAGTAAATTCGCCGTACGCGGGATGACCAAAGTAGCCGCCATGGAGCTGGGGCCGCATAATATTCGTGTCAATTCCATCCATCCCGGTGGTGTGCTGACACCCATGGTGACCGAAGCCGGCCTGGAGGGCGATGTGGCAAACCAGGTCTTTGGTGGTGTGCCCCTGGGCAGAATTTCCCAGCCCCGCGAGATGGCGACCCTGGCGGCTTATCTGGCCTCCGATGACAGTTCCTATTCCACCGGTTCGGAGTTCGTGGCCGATGGTGGTATGACAGCGGGCTTCGCTTTGGCCTGATCGAACTTTCTGGAGACACCGTTTCTTTGGGTAGTCAGAGATAAGGAAACCGGCTTCGGCCGGTTTTTTTACCTGTCGGGCTTGCTCGCCCGTCTATACTTTTATCGGTACGCTAAGGCTATCGCCAAGCTAGGCTCAGAGGGTGCCTGTTGGCAGTTTCCCTCGGGGCCAGAAAATAATAACCGGGAGTCAGCCAATGAAAGCCGCGGTAATGCGCGATGGAAAAATAGTTGTAGACGAAATTCAGGCGCCAACACCAGGCCCTGGCGAAGTGCTGGTCAAGACCCTGGCCTGCGGTATCTGCGGCTCTGATCTGCATGCCCTCAAGCACGGTGATTACATGGTTGCCAGGTCGCAGGAGACCGGTCTTTTCGATATGGATCTGAGCCGCGATATTGTTATGGGCCACGAGTTTTGCGCCGAGGTGCTCGATTACGGCCCGGGCAGCGAGAAAAAACTCCGGGAGGGCACCCGAGTGTGCGCCATGCCGTTGATGGCCAGATCCGGGAAAATGGAAACGGTGGGTTATTCCAACACCCTGCCGGGTGGCTACGGGGAACGGATGCTGCTGTCCGAATCGTTGCTGCTGCCGGTACCCAATGGCCTGAGCACCGAACTGGCGGCGCTCACCGAGCCCATGACCGTGGGCTACCACGCCGTGGAGATGGCGCGGCTCCAGGGTAACGAAGTCCCGCTGGTTATTGGCTGCGGGCCGGTGGGTCTTGCCGTGATTACGGCGCTGAAGCTTAAGGGAGTCGGGCCGGTGGTCGCCGCTGACTATAGCCCCGCCCGGCGGCATCTGGCCGAGCAGGTGGGCGCCGACGTGGTGATTGATCCGGCGGCTGATTCCCCTTACGAAAACTGGGCCGATCTGGCCCGAATAGACACCAAAGACCTGCCGGCCAGCCCCTTCAACCTGGGGCCCCAGTATCGTCAGGGTGTGTTTTTTGAATGCGTCGGCGTGCCCGGTGTTATTGACCTGATGATGGCCGGAGCGCAGCGCGGGTGTCGGATAGTCGTGGTCGGCCTGTGCATGGAGCCGGACCGGTTTTCGCCTTATATGGCCATCTGCAAGGAGATCAATATCCAGTTTGTGCTGGCTTATAACGGCGCCGAGTTTGCCGCCACCCTGCACAATATCGCCGAGGGCAAGGCGAACGTTGATGCCCTGATTACAGCCAAAGTGGGACTGGAAGGCGTGGCCAATGCTTTTGAAGAACTGGGCGAGCCAGAGAAGCACGCGAAAATCCTGGTCGAGCCCTGGCGCTAAGTCAGCCGACAACGCCAAAGACACCCCTGAGCGGCGCGCGTGGTATTTGAAGAAGGCGTGGTTTATCCTCGCTGCGTAATTACTGAATTGCTTGAACAATAAATCCAAGCCTTTAAACGGCATTTTTCAGAGAGGAGAAAACCATGGCCGAGTTTACATTTCCCGTTGACGGGAGTCAGATCATGTTGTTCGCCCGCTCCGTGGGCGACGCCAATCCCATTTATTACGATGAGGAGTATGCAAAAACCACCGAGCCCGGTGGCGTTATTGCGCCGCCTACGTTTGTCCAGGCGAGCTCCCAGTACGATCCCAAATTTCCCCTGCGCCCGCGTATTGGGGAGCCCTGGTTTGGCTCTGGCAAGGAGGCGACCGGCATCAAACCGAAGGAAAAGTCGGCCGGCGATGGCGAAAAAAAGAGCGGTGGCGACAACGCCCGCATGCTTCACGCCGAGCAGCAGTATGTCTATCACAAGCCGATTCGTCCCGGTGATAAATTGACTGTGACCACGAAAAAGGGCAACACCTGGGAAAAGGAAGGCCGACGTGGCGGCACCATGACTTTTAGTGAAGTGGTTACCGAGTATCGCGATGAAAGCGGCGATCTGGTGGTGACAGCGACTTCCGTTGGTGTGACTACCGGTAAGGCGGTTTCACAGGACTGACAACTAACTACTTGAAGTGGAAAGCTCGGCGCGATAAATAACCGTCGAGGGCTCGATAGAAAAGTGATTAAGAATCAGGAGAATAAGCCATGGCCCTGAAAGCCAGCGAATTGAAAGTAGGTGATGTTTACGAAGAACAGGTAGCGACCAACCTGTCGCGAACCCAGATAGTCCAGTATGCGGGTGCTTCCGGTGACTACATGCCTTTACATAGCGATGAAGTTTATGCCAGGGAAATTGCCGGGTATCCCGGTGTCTTTGCCCACGGGATGCTGTCCATGGGCGCCACTGGCGTGATGTTGACCAACTGGGTGGGCGACGGTCGACTGACCAAATACAGCGCCCGTTTTACCCGTCAGGTGTGGCCAGGGGATGATTTAATCGCCAAGGCCACGGTGACGGAAATTCACGAGGAAGACGGTCATCAGGTAGCAGAGTTGGATGTGGTAACCGTGAATCAGGACGATCAGCCGGTGATCAATGGTAAGGCAACAGCGCGACTTGATGCTTGAGAAATGCTTGATTGAGAGCGCTTAAACGCGTTTTTGCGCGGCTTTTTGGGGCCGGTGGTTTTCAGGTAGTGTGGGTTCGGGAAGGGTGGCTCAGGTTCCGTACTGCTTGTTTATCCACTGGCGGTAAGCGCCGCTGCTCACATTGTTCACCCAGGTTGTGTTGGCGATAAACCATTCAACGGTTTTACGCAGGCCGCTGTCGAAGGATTCCACCGGCTTCCAGCCCAGCTCCCGCTCAACCTTGCCCGCGTCGATGGCATAGCGCTGATCATGGCCGGGGCGATCTTCGATGTGGGTGATCAGATCCTGGTAGCGGGCCACGCCCTGGGGTTTTTCAGGCGCCAGTTCTTCCAGTATTTCGCAAAGACTGGTCACCACGTCCAAATTGGTTTTCTCATTGTGTCCGCCGATGTTGTAGGTCTCGC
>DLXZ01000001.1:507-1072 GCA_003448675.1 Porticoccaceae bacterium | reverse complement strand
CGCCGATGTTGTAGGTCTCGCCAACCCGACCGCTGTTCAGCACCGTGTAAAGTGCGCGCACGTGATCATCCACATATAACCAATCGCGAATCTGCTGGCCGTTACCGTAGATGGGCAGGGGTTTTCCGGCCAGTGCGTTAAGAATCATCAGGGGAATGAGTTTTTCCGGGAAGTGGTAGGGGCCGTAGTTATTGGAGCAATTGGTGATTAACACAGGCAGGTCGTAGGTGCGCTGCCAGGCGCGAACCAGATGATCCGATGCCGCCTTGCTGGCGGAATAGGGTGAACTGGGCGCGTAGGGGGTTTGCTCGGTAAACAAGAGGCCAGGTTCCAGATCGCCGTAGACTTCGTCGGTGGAAATATGGTGGAAGCGAAAGGCGGCCTTGCGCTTGTCGCCCAGCTCCAGCCAATACTGCCGAGCGGATTCCAGAAGGGTAAAGGTGCCGGTGATATTGGTGTCGATAAAAGCCGCCGGGCCGCTGATGGAGCGATCCACATGGCTTTCCGCGGCCAGATGCATAATGGCGTCGGGCTGGTAGAGGGCCAGCAGGTTGGTAATGGCTTG
>DLXZ01000001.1:0-177 GCA_003448675.1 Porticoccaceae bacterium | reverse complement strand
GCGTCGCAGATGTCTTGATGTTCGAAATGATAACGTTCGCTGTCAGCCACCGTCGCCAGGGATTCCAGGTTGCCGGCGTAAGTGAGTTTGTCGATGTTGACGACCCGGCATGGGCTTTCGCTGATCAGGTAGCGAATCAGCGCGGAGCCGATAAAACCGCCACCAAAGCCTGTAATA
>DLXZ01000029.1 GCA_003448675.1 Porticoccaceae bacterium | reverse complement strand
AAGTTATCGTCGATAGCCGGTCACGGGTGTTTGAGGTGTTCGACGAGCCATTACGCTTTGAGCTGCTCGATGGCACACGTCTGTGTTATGGCGAAGGGCCGGTCGACGGAGCAGACCTGACGATTCCAGCCAATATTGAGAACTACAACTTTGGCGAATTCGATCCTCACCAGATTCTGGCCTGGCTGGATGACGGCGCCATGGAAAAAATCACAGTACGCGATCCTAAAGGCAATGAACGCCGGGACGCTTATTTCGAGCTGCGTGCGGGTTGCTTGTTTGTCAGGCAGCCCCTGCGCCTGTTTATGGCCACTACCCGGACTGACATCGCAATAAGTGACTGCCTGTTTTACTTCGTCGAAGCCGCTAAAGTGGCCAGGACTGCCTTATAAAACCCTTCTGGCAAGGAGATTCCAGATGACCAGGACCATGAAAGCGATGCAGATTACCGCCTGCGCCGAGCTGCGGGAAAACGGCCGGCCTTTGAATGCCGTGGAGCTGCCCGTGCCGGTGCCAGGACCGCGACAGATACTGATCCAAGTGTCGGTCTGTGCGATCTGCCACACCGAGCTGGATGAACTTGAAGGCCGTACGCCGCCGCCGATCCTGCCTGTGGTGCCTGGACATCAGGTAGTAGGCTCTGTCGCCGCGATTGGCGATGAAGTGGGGAAATTTGCACGCGGTGATCGGGTAGGGGTGGCGTGGATATTTTCCGCCTGTGGCGAGTGTCGATTTTGCCTCAAGGGCCTGGAAAACCTGTGTCCGGACTTTCAGGCCACGGGGCGGGACGCCAACGGCGGTTATGCCGAATACATGCTCGTGGACGAACGCTTTGCCCATGCTATTCCCGAGGCCTTGAGTGATGAGGCGGCCGCGCCGTTGTTGTGCGCCGGTGCCATTGGCTACCGTTCAATGAACCTGGCGGCAATCAGTAATGGCCAGCCCCTGGGTCTGACTGGTTTTGGCGCCTCCGCCCATCTGGTGCTAAAAATGGTGCGCGGCAGGTTTCCCGATACCCCGGTCTATGTGTTTGCCCGCAGTCCGCGAGAGCAGGCCTATGCCCTGGAGCTGGGTGCGGTCTGGGCCGGTAATACCGAAACCCGCCCGCCCTGTCAGTTGGCGGCCATTATCGACACAACGCCGGTGTGGAAGACGGTTCTTTGTGCTCTGGAGTGTCTGCAAGCCAATGGCAGGCTGGTGATCAATGCCATTCGCAAGGAGGACGGGGACAAAACCTGTCTGGTGGACCTGGACTACCCCCGGCATCTGTGGCTCGAAAAGGAGGTCAAAAGTGTTGCCAATGTTACCCGGCGGGATGTGGCGGAATTTCTGCAGCTTGCCGCCGAACTGGGCCTCCAGCCCGAAGTGAGTTGCTATGGGCTTGAAGACGCCAACCAGGCCCTGTGCGATGTGAAGTTCCAGCATGTCAGGGGCGCGAAAGTGCTGAGGGTCGCACCGCGTGACTGAGAGCTCAGGTACAACCAATGGCGACGTTTCGTCCGCTCATTCAGTCAGTGACTTATCGGTGATCGGATTCCCGTTCATGTGATATCGAATCCCCGCAAAGGCGTTGGTTTGTCAGGATGATTCTTCGGTATGATCTCAGTCCAATACCGAGAGCTAACTCATTTATGTCGCCGTCACGTGATGTTCCCGTCAGGTGGCGGTCCAGGCGCAAAGGGTTGATTTAGGAATGATTGAGACAGCGCAGCTGACCGGTCGTACCGACCATCATGTTACGGAAATATTCCCCGGGCACTATTTGCACCGGGAGGTGGTGGCGCCCTACATTCAACTGGTTGAGCGGGCCGCCACGGCTGGCATTGATTTGCGCATGGCCAGCGGTTACCGCTCCTTTGAGCGGCAGTTAGCGATTTGGAACGCCAAGGTCAGGGGCGAGCAGTCGGTCAGTGACGAGTATGGGCGAGCGCTGGATCTGGAGGGATTAAATGATTTGGACAAGGTGTTCGCCATCCTGCGCTGGTCAGCCCTGCCCGGCGCCTCGCGCCATCATTGGGGCACGGATATCGATATCTGGGATGCGGCAGCGGTACCAGCGGGCTATAGACTTCAGTTGAGTCCCGGGGAGTATTCACCGGAGGGTGTCTTTCATCGGCTTAGCGCGTGGCTGGATACCAGCCTCGCGGGCGATCAATCGGGGTTTTTCCGCCCCTACTTGGTCGATCGGGGCGGTGTGGCGCCAGAACCCTGGCATTTAAGCTACCGACCGCTGGCGGATAAATACCAGGCCCAGATCCAAATTGATGTGTTACGCGATCTGCTGGGGCGAGCGGATATTTTACTGAAAGATATACTGCTGTCGGATCTGGATGAAATTATTCAGCGCTTTGTGCAGCCGGGCTATTAATTTATTGGACGGTAAAACTTAGCATACCCGGCCTGGTCGACAAGACAGCTATTAATAAAAGATTGAGACTGAACTGATGAAGCAACAGCCCGACCCGCTTTGGCAAGACATTCGCGCCGAAGTCGAGATGTTTTCCCGGCAGGAGCCGACCCTGGCCAGTTTTTTTCATGCCTCAATTCTGTGCCATGAATCGCTGGAGTCGGCACTGACCTACACGCTGGCGCAGATCCTTGGCAATCCCACGGTATCCAACCTGTCCATCCGGCGGGTGATTGCCGAGGTTTTGAGTGGCGGCGAGGCTGGAGGCGATCCGGCAAAATCCGATATCAGCCGCAAGATGCGTATGGATATTCGGGCTTATCGGGAGCGCGATCCGGCCTGTGAGTATTTCTCCATGCCGCTACTATATTTCAAGGGTTTTCACGCGCTGCAGGTACAGCGGATCGGTCACTATCTGTGGAGCCATGGCCGGCGGGCCATGGCTTTGCATCTGCAAAGCCTGTGCTCGGAAAGTTTTGGGGTCGATATTCACCCTGGTGCTCGCATTGGTGGCGGCATCATGATTGATCACGCTACCGGGGTTGTCATCGGCGAGACGGCGGTGGTGGAAGACGATGTCTCTATGCTGCATGGGGTCACTCTGGGTGGTTCGGGTAATGCATCGGGCGACCGGCACCCGAAGATACGCACGGGTGTGTTGTTGTCTACCGGGGTTCGGGTGCTCGGTAATATTGAAGTGGGTGAAGGTGCCAAGGTTGGCGCTGGCAGTCTGGTGCTGGAGGCGGTAGCGCCTCATACCACGGTGGCTGGGGTTCCAGCCCGGCAAGTGGGCGTGCCTCGGGAAGCATCGCCGGCGCTGGAAATGGACCAACGCATCAATGGTGCGGGAAGCTAAGATGATTGAACCGCATGAGAGAGGTGTAGCTGGCGTGCTGCGTCGTCGTATCCTGGGTGCCAGCCAGTATTCCTGGCAGGGGCTCAGGGCCTGCTACCGGTATGAGGAAGCATTTCGGGTTGAACTTTTGCTAGGCGCGCTGTTGCTGCCAGTGGCTTTCTGGTTGGCGCGATCGGTGGTGGAATTGTGCCTGTTGCTGGGCGCCATGCTGGTGGTGCTGATTGTCGAGGTGTTGAATTCCGCTTTGGAAACCGCCGTTGACCTGTTTAGCAGAGAACCCAATGAGCTGGCTGGCCGGTCCAAGGATCAGGGCTCTGCGGCGGTGTTATTGAGCATGATTCTGTTTTTTATGGTCTGGGGTTTTATTATCGCGCTGCGGTTCACATCGTGAACAAGGCGTCGAAAATAGACTATGGTTACTTCTTGAGTGGTTTGCGAACTGCCACGCTCGTTGTCGAATGCAGAAGCGGTTAATGAGGCATATGCGAGCCACAAAATGAAGGCGCTAAAGTGATAATCAAAACTAAGTGATCGGGTGTCGGATATGAGTGGTACTACAAAATTTGATGTCGTGTTTCGTGGTGATATCGCGCCGGGACAGAAAGTCGTGGATGTGCGTGAGCGGGTGCAAAAACTGTTTAAAGCGGATGAACAGCAGCTCCAGCGGCTGTTTTCCGGGCGCCCGGTGACGATTCGCAGCGCTCTTGATCAAGCCCAGGCGGAACAGTACGAGCAGGCATTGCTGCAAGCCGGCGCGTTGGTGGAAGTTAAGCCTTCGCGAGATCAGGTAAAGGAGCGGGAAACACCAGTGCCCGCGCAAGAGCCATCAGCGCCAAGG
>DLXZ01000086.1:655-3421 GCA_003448675.1 Porticoccaceae bacterium | reverse complement strand
CCGTAGCGCGCCTTGTTGAGGCAGCCGAAGGGCCCTTTGAGGCCTTCCGCCTTGGGCAGCAGGTTCTCTTCCGGCACCAGAACGTCGTCCATCACGATCTCGCCGGTGATGGAGGCGCGCAGGGCCAGTTTACCTTCGATTTTCGGTGCGCTCAGGCCCTCCATGCCTTTTTCCAGGACAAAACCGCGAATATCGCCATCATCGGTTTTTGCCCAGACCACAAAGACGTCGGCGATGGGGGAGTTGCTGATCCACATTTTGGCGCCGGTGAGTCGGTAGCCGCCGTCGACGGATTTGGCCCGGGTAATCATGCTACCCGGATCGGAGCCGTGGTTGGGTTCGGTCAGGCCAAAGCAGCCCACCCATTCACCACTGGCCAGTCTGGGTAGGTATTTCTCCCGCTGAGCTTCGGTGCCGTAAGTGTAGATGGGGTACATCACCAGGCTGGACTGCACACTCATCATGGAGCGGTAGCCGGAATCCACCCGCTCCACCTCCCTCGCGATCAGGCCATAGCTGACATAGTTGACACCGGGGCAGCCGTAGCCGTCGATGGTGGAACCCAAAAGACCCAGCTCACCCATTTCGTTAAAAATTTCACGGTCGGTATGTTCGGATCGGAAGGCCTGCTGAACGCGGGGCAGCAGCTTTTCCTGGGCGTATTGCCGGGCGCTGTCGCGGATCAGGCGCTCCTCCTCGCTAAGTTGCTCATCCACAAGAAAGGGGTCCTGCCAATTAAACGAGGCCCAGTCGCTAGCCATAGGTGTCTCCGGGTTGAAAAATTGAGAGGGCGCACTATACCGTCCCTCCCGACGCAAACAAAGCGTGGGGTCATGCGTGGATGGCTTGCGCCCGAGCGGTTGGCTGGACACAATGCCAGCGACAACAGGATCAGTCAGAGCGATCAATTAGCAGAGTCAACAACAAGCGGGTTTCGGGGACGTGTAGACGTTGTCGAAAGGCCTGCTCCAAGGCAACTTATGAGTCGTCCCGTTCAGGCGCGGATTAATCTCCAGCATATCGAGCACAATTTTTCCCTGGCCCGACAATGCGCGCCGGGAGCCAGGGTAATGGCGGTGATCAAGGCAAACGCCTATGGTCATGGAGCGGCGAAGGTGGCCCACCAGCTTTCCCGGGCTGACGCCTTCGGTGTGGCGAGCATTGAAGAGGCCATTGAGCTGGATGAAGCAGGTGTTGAGCAACCACTCGTGTTGCTCGGCGGTGTGTTTGAGAGTGAGGAATGGGCGACCATCGAGCAGCGAGGTTTTCAGGCGGTTATTCACAGCCGGGCTCAGTTGCAAAGTTTTCTGGATCATCCGGTCGCCGGCGCTACGGCTTCTTTTGTTATCTGGCTGAAGCTTGATACCGGCATGCATCGGCTGGGTTTTACCGAGTCTGAATTTATCGACGCACGGGAGTACCTTCGCGCCAGTGGCAAGGTCAGTGAGGTCATCGCCATGAGTCACCTGGCCTGTGCCGATGAACCCGAGCACTCGCTTACTAAATCGCAGACAAAGCAATTCACGCGGGTCATCTCTCACCACGGTGGAGCAAAAAGTCTGGCTAACTCCGCAGCCCTGTTGATTTGTCCCGAGACCCATTTCGACTGGGTGCGCCCCGGTATCATGCTCTACGGCGCCAACCCACTGTCGGAAAGCTTGCCGGAAAGCCTGCTACTGCATCCCGCGATGACTTTGACTTCCCGACTGGTGGAAGTGCGTGCCGTGGCTGCCGGCGAGACCATCGGTTATGGCGCGCAATGGCAAGCGCCACGGAGTAGTCTTATTGGTACCGTCGCCATTGGCTATGGCGATGGCTATCCCCGCCACGCTTGCGCTGGCACTCCGGTACTGGTCAAGGGTCGGCGGGCCCCGCTGGTGGGCCGTGTTTCCATGGACTTTATTACCGTTGATCTGAGCCACATATCTGAAGCCCGGGCGGGTGATGAGGTAGAGCTTTGGGGCGAAGGGGTGGCAGTGGAAGAAGTCGCTGCCAGTAGCGGCACTATCAGCTATGAGCTATTGACCGGTGTTAGTCACCGGGTGCCTCGTAAATATATCGGGGTTGGTTAGCCGCTTGCCTTGCGTTTAAGCACCAGGTTGTCGATGCCGTTTTGCAGCAGCGTCGCCCGGGCGCCCGCAAGCTTGGAGCGCGAGTTGAAGGGACCGACAACGACACGGTGCCAGGTGCCCGAGGACTGGCTGGTGGTCGCTTCGATGTGGGCGTCCAGATTTAGCAAAAGTAGTCGCGCGCGCAGGCTGTCGGCATCCTGGGTGCTGCGAAATGAACCCGCCTGCAGGAGAAAAATCTCGTCCGATGCGCCACTGCCGCGTAACGGACTACGTTCGGCTTCCGGCACGACTACCTCGGACTCGGGCAGCAGGGTGTAAAAGTCAAACCGGGGTTCCATGTTTTCGGATGGCTCGGCACCGGTGATTTCATCCAGTGCCCGGCTGATGTCGTTGGCGGGATTATCCCAGTGTTGGATCGAGGCCGCGGTCAGAATGCCCGCCACAAAACCGACCAACAGCCAGGGCCAGCGGCGTGTGGCGAGAGGGGCCGCAGGTGCGCGCTTTGTTTTTCGCACGGCGGCTTTGCGTTTTTTGCCGGGTTTATTTGCGTAATCCGATGCCATGATCAAGGGGCCTGACTGCGAATTCTGATTGTAGTTGCCCGTCGTTGGGACGCTCCGAACAATGTTATCCAAGTTTTTATATTAATTCCATAAGCAGTTGAAATTATTTGTATTTAAGACATATCCTGGGG
>DLXZ01000086.1:0-417 GCA_003448675.1 Porticoccaceae bacterium | reverse complement strand
CATATCCTGGGGGTCTACGTCGATCGACCAGCGGACTTTGCGCGCTTGCTTGTCGGCTTCAAGCCAGTGACTGGTTTGATTCAGCAGGTGGTGCAGGGTGGACCTGTCCCGGGCGACCATTGCCAGCTGGTAGCGGTAGCGTTGATTGCGCCGCTCCAACGGCGCGGGAAAAGGGCCGATATAGCGTAGCGCCGGACTGGGCGCGATCTTCTGCTGGCACAACCGGCGAGCGGCGCTTAGCAACTGCTCCGCGTCCCGGGCCGAGGCTGCTTCCACGCGGATCAGGGCCATGTTAGCCGTGGGCGGCATGGCGTTTAATTGACGTTCCGTCATCAGGTGCTGGGCAAAATCCGAATAGGGTTTTTGGGTCAGGAGATTCAGCAGCGGGTGATCGCAATGGTGACTCTGGATCAGAAC
>DLXZ01000159.1:10364-23657 GCA_003448675.1 Porticoccaceae bacterium | reverse complement strand
ACTGTGGAGCTGCCTATAAAGTCTCCTGGCGCCTCGGGCGCGTCGCGGGGTTCGGTCGCCAGTTTTAGCGCGGCAGTGACCATGGCCCTGAGTTTGGGTAATTGCACGGGTTTGCTGACAAAATCAAAAGCGCCCAGCTTCAGGGCGTCCACCGCGATTTCGGTGTTGCCATAGGCCGTGATCATGGCCACCGGGATGTCCGGATAGTTTTGCTGAATATACCGGATCAGATCCAGCCCGTTGCCGTCCGGGAGTCGCATATCGGTCAGACACAGGTCAAAGGCGTTTTTTTCCAGCTTCAGGTAGGCAGCGGCAAGATCCGGCGCCTCCTCGACTTCCACCCCAAGTTGCTGGAGCGTCATCCCCAATAGTTGGCGGATATCCGGTTCGTCATCGACAACAAGAGCCAGGGGGTTGCTCATGAGGAGCTGGCCGGTAAAAGCTGATCGGGATGGGCAAACATGATTCTGAAAAAGCCCTTGCAGGTTGGAGAGGAGTCGCCATTAGCTCTCTCAACGGTGTTAATGGTGACGTTCGATGACTGGCGGTCAAATGATATTGTTTCCTGACAATAGCTTAAAGTTGAATAATTAAATTCACAACGTTCCTTGGCAAGATAGAGTCCCAACCCGGTGCCTCCATGAGAGGTGGTAAAAAAAGGCTCAAAAATTTGGTTGAGGTGCGCCTTGTCCACTCCCGGACCGGAGTCATGTACATCCAGGCAGGGTAAGCGCCCTTCGTTGTCCCGATGAACCTGAAGTTTTACCCAGGCCTGGCCGCAAGCCTGCTCGCTATGGCGCAAGGCATTGTCGACCAGGTTGGTGACGACCTGGGTCAGGTGAGTGGGGTCAAAGAGCACCTGGAGCCCTGATTCCTGTTTGTCGCACTCAATGATGCTGCCCTCGCGCTGGGTGTTATGGTATTCACGAATAAAGTGTTTTAGCCAGATATCCAGTTGTAGCTTCTGAAACCGGGGCGCTTCCTGACGAGACAGCTGTAGGATGCTGTCGACGATATTATTAACTCGGTCCGAATGCCGTTCAATAATCGTTGTCAGTGGCAAAACATCGTCGTTGTCGTGTTTGTATTCCCCTAGCATCTGCGCCGCGTGACTGATGGCGCCCAGAGGGTTTCTGATTTCGTGAGCGATGCTGCCCGCGAGCCGTCCCAGCGATGCGAGTTTTAGTTGTTGGGCGTTTTGCGCGGCGGAGCGGGTATCCTCGATAAAAATAATGGTATGTCGCTCCTCGGCTTCATCGAGGCGAGCGAAGTTGCACTGGATTTCGCCATTGATCGCAGCGATTGCGATAGGGGGGCAACGTTGCCAGGGGAATGTCTGCCAGCGTTGGTACTGTTTGAACAATTCCGGCACCGCGCGCAATGATTGTCCAATGGACACCCGGTTGCGGGAAATGGGGCCTCCCAGAAGTTCGGTGGCGGCGTTATTGATCAATTTTATCTGACCGCTGGTATCGACCAGGACAATGCCTGTTCTCATTCGGTTAACGATGAGTTCGTTCAGCCGTTGTAAATGCGCGGCTTGATCCGCTTCGTGAATGGCGCGGGTTTGCGAAGCCTGCAAGCGCCTGTTGAGTAGGCGAAACAGCAGGGCGGTAAAAAATAGCACTGCGCCCAGCAGACCGGACTGGAAAAAATCGGCATCCTTGGCGCCGAAAACCAGAACGGCAAGCACCGTGTCCCCCATGATGAGGATACTGGCGATAGCCGCGAGAAAAATAGGCAGTTGGCCGGTATAGATAAGCGATCCGGTGGCAATAGTGACCAGCAGTAGCAGGCCCAGGCCGCTATTGATGCCGCCACTGGCAAACACCAGCAGGTTGAGGGTCACGATATCCAGCAGCAAATACAGAAATGGTAAATAGGGGCTGTAATCAAATTTCCTGCTGATCAGCCATATCACGCTGATAGTCGTAGCGCCCAGATAGGCGGCGGCGGTGAAGAAAAATAGCTCCGTGGAAAAAGTGCCGAGAATACTGTCGGCAAAGCCCGCCAGGTATATGCCCAGAAGAACGATTGAGAGCAGAAACCGATAGTAGGCATATACCCTGACTATGCCCCGTGAGGGCTCATTGGGCGTCGAGACTGGTGCGACGGTGTTTGCTCGTCCATTTGGCATGCAGGCAATTTTAGCTGAAAATACGCGCCCGATTCATGGCTCCCCCAGGTTTTATGAACAAGCTTTCCGTGGTACTGGCACAGATAAACCCCCATGTAGGTGATGTTCCCGGCAATTGTCAGCGCGTTATGACTTCAGTCAGAGAGGCTCGGGATAGATACGGAGCACAGCTGGTGGTTTTTCCTGAGCTGGTGCTGACGGGATACCCCCCCGAAGATCTTCTACTGCGCCCCAGTATCCAGACCCGGGTCGAGCGCGCCTTGGCCGAGTTGGAGACCGAATGCAGCGATATTTCGATCATTATTGGTTACCCCTGGCGGGAGAACGGCAAGTTATACAATGTCGCGGGCCTTATCAGTCAGGGCAAATTGGTAGCCCGCTATGCAAAAAATTGTCTGCCCAACTACCAGGTTTTTGACGAGAAACGCTATTTCGAAGCAGGTGAGACTGCCTGTGTAGTGGATATTTGTGGTATCAGGGCGGCGCTTACCGTCTGTGAGGATATCTGGGAGACGGGGCCGATGGAAAAAGCCCGTGCCGCCGGCGCCCGAATAATGATCAACATCAACGCGTCTCCTTTTCACAAAAACAAACAGCAATTGCGTCGCGATACTGTTAGCTCCCGCGCCCGGGAAGGTGCCATGCCCATTGTGTATATCAACCAGGTGGGCGGCCAGGACGAGTTGGTATTTGATGGTGGTTCCATGGTGGTCGATGCGCGGGGTGAATTGCTGATGCAGGCACCGCTGTTCGAGGAAGGCCTGTACCCGGTTGAGCTCAATCTGGAAGGTGATGCGTTAAGCATTCCGCACCAGGCAAAAACGCCTTTGCCTGAATTGCTGTGCTCGGTTTACGAAGCCTTGGTTATGGGTGTGCGCGATTACGTCAACAAAAATGGATTCAGGGGCGTGGTACTGGGTTTGTCAGGGGGCATCGATTCAGCGCTGACATTGGCGATAGCCGTGGACGCCTTGGGCGCCGAGCGAGTGGAAGCGGTAATGATGCCATTCCGGTATACCTCGGAACTGAGCCTAAACGATGCCGAAGACGAAGCCCGTCGTCTGGGGGTAAGTTACAAAGTTATTGGTATTGAGGGCATTTATGAAGCCTTTTGTGCTGCCCTTGCCGAGGAATTTAAAGATACTACCAAGGACAAAAGTGAGGAAAATATTCAGGCGCGATCCCGAGGTGTGTTGTTGATGGCCATCTCCAATAAAAAGGGTTACCTGGTGCTAACCACGGGCAATAAAAGCGAGATGGCGGTGGGTTACGCAACCCTGTACGGGGACATGGCGGGCGGTCTGGACGTGCTCAAGGACGTGCCGAAAACCTTGGTGTTTGAATTATCCCGTTACCGAAATACGGTATCGGAGGTGATTCCGGAGTCGGTGATAACCCGGCCGCCCTCGGCCGAACTGGCCCCGGATCAAATTGACGAAGACAGCCTGCCGCCCTATGAGGTGCTCGACCAGATTCTTGAGCTGTATATCGAGGAAGATATGGCGGCTCTGGACATTATCAAGCGGGGCTTTGCCTCCGAGGACGTGAATCGGGTAGTGCGCATGGTGGATTTAAATGAATACAAACGGCGCCAGGCCCCGGTGGGCATCAGAATTACCGAGCGGGGTTTTGGCCGGGATCGTCGTTACCCCATTACCAACGGCTGGCGCCCCGGCGATTGAAGGAAAAGTATGCTGCCGGGTAGGTATTTACGGCTTTATAAAAGACTGAATTTTAAAGCGCCGCTTTACACAGGCGCGGGCTTAATCCAGCAGGCCAAATGTCAGCCTACTAAGCCAGGAACGCTTTCCTGACCCCTGGCTGGTATCGGCGCGTGCTTTATCGGTGGTGTCCACTGAGCTTGAGACCGGCATCTCATTTCTCAGTTCGGCAACGTGTCGGTCTATCGGGTTATAGAGCTTGCGGGAATCGAAATGGGGCGGCTTTTCGGGCTTGTAGTAACCCAGGGTCACTTTACTCATCCAGTGCTTATCGTCTTTTAGATTAGCGGGCGAGTACTTGAATTGTCCCTGTTCGTCGAGTGCCGGGTGGTTGGCGTAGTTGGCCGCCAGTACCTGAACCGTGTTTTCAGCCAGATCATTCAATCCCAGCAAATGGTAGCCTTGGGCCATCACCGCCAGGGCGTCCGGGACCGCCGGCGTCTGCTGAAAATTTTCCACCACATAGCGGCCTCGATTCACTGCCGCCAGATAGGCGCCGCGTTTGAAATAATAATTGGCGACCTGGATTTCATGGCGCGCCAGAAGATTTCTCAAGTGCAACATGCGCTGGCGGGCGTCGGCAGCGTAGGCACTATTGGGGAAGCGATTGAGAAGCTCCGTGAATATGGCAAAGGCCTGGCGGGCTTCGCCGGGGTCGCGCCGGGATTCATCGGTGGGGATAAAGTTGGTAAACAAACCTTTGGTTTGTGAGATTGCGGCAAGGCCTTTGATGTAATAGGCGTAATCGACATTGGGGTGGCGGGGATGCAGTCGTATAAAGCGATCCGCGGCGGCGGACGCCGCCTCATAGTCCAGTGACTCGAAGTAAACGTAAATGAGCTCCAGTTGGGCTTGCTCGGCATAATTGCCAAAAGGGAACTGGGCCTCGAAGCTTTGCAGGTTGGTAATTGCATCGGTCCAGTTTTTTGACCGAAGGTTGCGCTGAATGCGGTCGTAAAACTCCTTTTCGGTCAGGGTTTTCAATTCCTCCTGGCGCTGGCGTTCGGCTTCTTTTTCCTCTTCGGAATCGACGAAAGGCATCCAGGAACAACCTGCCAGCAGGCAGAAAAAAACTGCGGAGAAAATAGCGACGCGCATAGAAAATACTATCCTGAAGTCGAATGGATTTTTGTGTGCCGGGACTGCCCCTGTAGAATGGGCATTTAACCACAGCACACCTTTAAGCTGAATAGCCAATGCCAAGGGAAACCGCACCCGCGCGGGTCACGCTGAGACAACAGGTTCCCAGGGAACTGGGCGGCTGGCGGCTGGACCAAACCGCCGCCCATTTGTTTGCCGACTATTCCCGGGCCCGGCTCCAGATATGGATCCGTCGGGGGCTGTTACTGGTGGATCAACGACCAGGCAAGGTCAGGGATAAAGTTGTCGGTGGTGAATGGTTGGAGCTATGTGTTGAGGAGACTCCCCAGGGGCAGTGGCGGGCTCAGGCTCTCGCCCTTGATATTGTCCATGAGGACGATGCGATTCTGGTCATCAACAAACCACCGGGCCTGGTGGTGCACCCGGGTGCCGGCAACCCGGATCAAACCCTGCTAAACGGTTTGTTGCATCATTGTCCGGACCTGGAAAACATTCCCCGCGCCGGCATTGTGCACCGACTCGATAAAGACACCAGCGGTCTGCTGGTGGTGGCCAAAACCCTGAGCGCGCACAACAAGCTGGTGCAGCAGCTGAAAGACCGTTCGGTCAGTCGTTATTACCTGTGCCTGGTATATGGGCAGGTAGAAGAGGATGGCAGCATCGATGCGCCCATTGGTCGTCATCCCCAGGCGCGGGTGCGCATGGCGGTGACGGCCAGTGGTAAGCCCGCAGTGAGTCATTATCGGGTGTTGGAGCGGTTCGCGGGTTTCAGTTATTTGAGCGTTAAACTGGAGACTGGTCGCACCCATCAGATTCGCGTCCACATGACGCATATCGGACACCCGTTGGTGGGAGACCCCCTGTACCGGGGGCAACGCTCGCAAGCTTTGGGTCTGAGTGATGCGTTGGCGGCGACGCTATCCAGTTTTCCCCGCCAGGCGCTCCATGCCTACAGGCTGGCCCTGGACCATCCGGAAACGGGTCTGCGGATTCAGTGGCAGGCGCCTTTGCCGACAGATATGGCCGAGCTATTGGCGCTGATGCGCGGTGGCGATAATACGTCGGAAAACGTTGCTACCGAGAGGGTTTAGGCGCCGTGTCCGGTTGCGCTGACGATAACAACGAGTTCTTTCTGCTCAGGCCTGAGTGGCCTTTGCCGGAGGGTGTGCGTAGTGTTATCACGTTGCGTAGCGCCTGGACCGGCCCTCAGCGCCAGCTAAAGCTTAATGACCATGAGCCACGCTGCCCGGCCGGACAGGATGCCGATGCCGTGAGCCGCCCACTGTCTCAATCTTATGGTAAAGGCCTCAAGCAGTCATCGCGGCAGCGTAGGGTGTTGGCGCGCCAACTTGGATCAGATATCAGCGTGCAGTGGCTGAATCAGGTCCATGGCGCGAAAGTGGTAGAGGCGAGCTTCGATGATGCACAACCCGATGCCGATGCCAGCTATTCCCGCGCGGAAAACCTTGCCTGCGCGGTGATGACCGCCGATTGTCTACCGGTATTAATTGCGGTACGCGATGGCTCGGCGGTGGCGGCGGCCCATGCGGGCTGGCGGGGATTGGCGGCTGGCGTTATCGGTGCGA
Organism: Porticoccaceae bacterium; assembly: GCA_003448675.1. Lineage (GTDB taxonomy): Bacteria > Pseudomonadota > Gammaproteobacteria > Pseudomonadales > Porticoccaceae > HB2-32-21. The sequence goes on along the minus strand of DLXZ01000159.1, from coordinate 17,112 downwards.
CCGTACAGGCGCTCAAGGTCGAGCCAGCCATGCTTTCTGTCTATTTGGGGCCGGCTATTTGCGCGCGCCATTTTGAGGTGGGCTCGGAGGTCTTGTCCGCCTTTCTTGAAAAACCCTGGATAAAGACACTGGCGCGAGCGGGTCGACTGGACCGGGTCTTTCATCCTTCCCGTTCCAGACCCGGGCATTATCAAGGGGACCTCTACGCGCTGGCGCGGCTTGAATTGCAAGATCTGGGTGTCCGGGAGATATACGGCGGTGAATTTTGCAGTTATGGCCAGCCGCGGTGGTTTTATTCCCATCGCCGGGGGCAGGATGTGGGCCGGACCGCCAGTCTGATCTGGATTGCGCCTGCGTAAGAGGCTAAAGCAGCGGTGCTAGCGTCGGAAGCGCTTGATCAGATCGGTCCTGACCGGGAAGTTGCCGGTTTTGCGATCCTCGAAGAAATGCTTCAGAGTCATTTTCACCGAAGGGAAGGCGATTTCCGACCAGGGAATGTCTTCCTCAAGAAAGAGTTCAACTTCCAGTGACTCGATGCCGGGGGAATAGGTCGGTTGGGCCATTTGTCCGCGAAAAAAAATGTATACCTGATTGATATGGGGAATATCGATCATGGTGTAGAGCTCCATGCTGTGGAGCTCTACATTGGCTTCCTCCCGGCTCTCCCGAGCGGCGCCTTCCTCGGTAGTTTCGCCATTTTCCATAAAACCGGCGGGCAGGGTCCAGTAACCGTAGGCCGGTTCAATGGCGCGGCGGCACAGCAGTACGCGATTTTCGTATACCGGTAGGCTGCCAGCAACGATGCAGGGGTTCTGGTAATGGACGGTATCGCAGCCGTCACAAACATGGCGATGCCGATCATCGCCGTCGGGGATGCGTTTGGAAACGGCGTCGCCGCAGGAGCTACAATATTTCAAAGTGGCAAACTCAATATAGGCTGAGTGCATTTAAGCAGCCGGCAAGTGGCTTGTACAGTCGCGCGCGAGGGATGAAAAATACGGGTGTGGGCGTTAACATTCCGGCTGGTTGTCGGTGAACCCGATCAGGGTGTGCAGCCGGCTCACTTGTTTCCAAGCAGGGGAAAGCTGAATGATTTATCAGTTTGAAGACCGTACACCGCAAATTGGCAGGGATGTTTTTGTCGCCGACAGCGCTGACGTGATTGGCTCCGTGATACTGGCGGACAAGGTCAGTGTCTGGTTTAACGCGGTGCTGCGTGGTGATACCGACCTGATCAGTGTTGGTGAGTGCACCAATATCCAGGACAACGCCGTGTTGCACACCGACCCCGGTATCCAGGCGCTGATCGGAAAGAATGTCACCATCGGTCACTGCGCCATGGTGCATGGGTGTGAAATCGGCGATAACACTTTGATTGGTATTAACTCGGTAATTCTCAATGGCGCAAAAATCGGCAGTAACTGCCTGGTGGGCGCCAATGCCTTGGTGCCAGAGGGTATGGTGATTCCCGACAATTCCATGGTTCTGGGTACGCCGGCCAAGGTGGTGAGGGAGCTGGATGAGAAGATGGTCGCTGTTTTGCAATCTTCCGCGCAAATCTACGTGCAAAAAGCCGCCAGTTTCAGAAACGCGTTGCGACCGGTAGGGGTCGACTTTGGATGAGTCAAAAAAGGCGATTGAACCAACCAAGCCAACTGAATCTGAATTGGAAAGTAACAGTGTCTCCGCGCGCGTCGCTTCCCCCTGTGTTTCCATTTGTCTTCTCGACGAGGATGACATCTGTACCGGTTGCTATCGCAGTGGCGCTGAAATCAGCGGCTGGGTGTTGAAGTCTGACGCGGAGCGTCGTGCGGTAGTGGTCAGCGCTCGACAGCGTGCGAAGGCGGGGAACCCTTTCTCAGCGGATTGAACGCCCTCTGTGGCAATTATCCAGGGTTGCGTTGAAGATTACGGGCCAGGTGTAGGCGTCGATGCACCACCCCAGGCTTTCAGAGTGGTAATCATTTTTTCCGTCATTGCCAGAACCTCGAAATAATAGCTTCCCAGTTGGATACTGACTTTGCCATCGGGGAAACTTTCCAGGTGTTCCAGTAACAGACCGTTGAGGGTGGTGGGGCCTTCAATGGGCAGTTCCCAATCCGTCGCCCGGTTGATTTCTAGCAACGTGACGCTGGCATCGATAATATAGCTGCCATCAGCCTGGGGCGCTATCTCATCTTCCTGGGGTACCAGGTTGGTGGTGAACTCACCGACGATCTCTTCAAGGATGTCATCAAGGGTAACCAGCCCTTCCACTTCGCCGTATTCGTCCACCACCAGACCGACACGAAGGCGATTTTTCTGGAAGTTAATCAACTGCAGATTCAAGGGCGTGCGGGCTGGAACATAATAGCGATCGCGAGCAAAGCGCTTGATTGCTTCCTTGGTCAAGGACTCCTCACCGCCGCGCAGGAGCCGGTTAACGCGGCGCATATGCAGAAAACCGTGCAGCTCACTGAGATTGCCACTGTGGACAGGCAGGCGGGTATGCTCGGTTTTGACAATCTGGTCGATGAGCTGATCCAGATCGTCTTCCAGGTTGAGGCTGACAATTTCATTGCGCGGCACCATGATGTGATTCACCGTTACCCGCTCAAGATCCAGGATTCCAAGCAGCATATTCTGGTCGCGGTTGGAAATATCGCCGTCTTCCGATTCATCCACCACGGTGCGCAATTCTTCGCTGCTAAGGCTATCACTGGCCTGTCTATAGGGGTTGAAACCGAGCAGGCGCACCAGGGCATTGGACATGTGATTAACCAGCCAGACTAGTGGGTAACACACTTTAAGCAGTGGCTTGAGGACATGGCTGGCTGGAAATGCGATCTGTTCGGGGTGCAGGGCGGCAATGGTCTTGGGTGTGACTTCCGCGAAAATCAGCAACAGCAGGGTGAGGCTGACGGTGGCCACGGCAATACCCACCTCGGGGCCGAACAGGCGGGTGCAGATAATCGAAGCGGTAATCGAGGCCAGAATATTAACGGCGTTGTTGCCAATCAGAATAATACCGATCAGACGATCGGGCCGTTCAAGCAGGCGTCGGGCGCGGCGAGCGCCCGAATGACGCTTGGCGAGGTGCTTCAGCCGATACCGGTTTAGTGACATCATGCCGGTTTCGGAACTGGAAAAGAACGCGGAAAATAGTAGCAGGCATACCAACAGGCTGGATAACAGCCATAAGGGAGCATCGTTCAAAGAGGTCTTGACCTCGCGTAATCACGGACGGCTATGGTGAAGCAGAACTCCCGCCTTGGCAATACATCGTCGCCGACGGGCAATCGATACCGACGGCACTCCTATGAACGCCATGTGGCTACCCGGAGGTGGGTTGGGACAGGAGAACTTCCAGCACGAATTTAGAACCCCAGAAGGCCAGCATCAATGCGAAAAACCCGCCCAGCGTCCAGTAGGTCGCAATCTTGCCGCGCCAGCCCAGTTTAAACCGGCCCCACATCAGGATGGCATAGACCAACCAGGCAAGCAGGGAAAAGACGGTTTTATGGACAAGGTGCTGGGCGAGGAGGTCTTCAACAAAAACGAAACCCGTAATCAACGCCAGTGTCAGCAGGACGAAGCCTGTGCCCAGGACGCTGAATAACAGACTTTCCATGGTTTGCAGGGGTGGCAGAATACGCATCAGTACACTGCTGTGGTGCTGGTGTAATTGTCGATTCTGATAGGCGAGAAACAGGGCTTCCAATGCCGCGACGGTTAACAGGCTGTAGGCTACCAGTGATAGCAGAATGTGGGCGCCCAGACCCGGGGCCAGAATTCGGGTCGCCGCGGGTTCACGGTAATACAAGGCCGAAACAACCAGAGCAAGCGCGGTGGCGGGAAAAAGTAGCAAAAACAGGTTGTGCATGGGCTGATGCAGACAGCTGGTAATAACGATCAGGTTAATGACCGCAAACAGGGCAACCGATACCGGCAGCAAACTGAAATCAAAACCGCTGTCGCCGACCAGTTGATGGAAGCTGAGTTTCAAGTGGATCAGCAATGCCATAGCCGCCAGCGCCAGTGTCAACAGACTGCGGGAAGGTTTGCTTTTCATCGTCGCCTGCGCGTCATTGCCCCTTACCGTCATCACCTGCAGGACGAAAGCACACAGATAAAGGATTGCGGCGGCGATTTCGAGAGTGGCTCCGGCCATGTTTCAGCGCTTTTTATGGCGTGGTTTGGGTAGACAGCGGAGTTTGTCATACAAACAGACCAGAGCAAAGCCGGCGCTTGGCGTATAATCGTGGCCGTGTTTGCAAACTAAAGAAGTCGATTAGATATGGCCATGTTTGAAAGTCTCAGTGATCGCCTGTCCCAAAGCCTGCGAAAAATTACCGGCAAGGCGACCCTGACCGAAGAAAATATCCAGGATTCCCTGCGTGAGGTGCGCATGGCGCTGCTGGAGGCGGACGTCGCCCTGCCGGTAGTGAAGAGCTTTATCGACCAGGTGCGGGAGCGGGCGCTGGGCCAGGCGGTGAGCCAGAGCCTGGATCCGGGCCAGCAGTTCCTGAAGATCGTCCAGGAGCAGCTGGAGCAGGTCATGGGCTCGGTTAATGAAAACCTCGATCTGGCCGTGCAACCGCCAGCGGTGGTTCTTATGGCCGGTTTGCAGGGTGCGGGTAAAACCACATCCGCGGCGAAACTGGCCCGCTATCTTCAGGAGCGGGAAAAGAAAAAAGTTATGCTGGTCAGCGCCGATGTTTATCGGCCGGCAGCCATTGAACAACTCAAAACCCTGGCCGGGGAAGTGGGCGCTGAGTATTTCCCCAGTGATGAAAGTCAGAAGCCGGTGGATATTGTCAACGCGGCGCTGGATGAGGCCCGCAAACGGTTCGCCGATGTGTTGATTGTCGATACCGCCGGCCGGCTGCATATCGACGAAACGCTGATGGAGGAAATTCGGCAGCTGCACAAGGCGGCTAAGCCGGTGGAAACTCTGTTCGTTATCGACGCCATGATCGGCCAGGATGCGGTGAATACCGCCAGCGCTTTTAACGAGGTTTTGCCTTTAACCGGTGTGATCCTGACCAAAGTGGATGGCGACGCCCGGGGCGGGGCGGCGCTGTCCGTGCGCCAGGTCACCGGCAAGCCCATCAAGTTTCTGGGCGTGGGTGAAAAAACCGATGCCCTTGAGCCTTTCTATCCCGACCGTATTGCTTCGCGGATCCTGGGTATGGGTGATGTGCTGTCCCTGATTGAGGATGTCGAGCGCAAGGTCGATAAAAAGAAAGCCGAGAAGCTGGTTAAAAAGGTTCAAAAGGGCAAGAAATTCGACCTGGAAGATCTGCGTGATCAACTCCAGCAAATGCAAAATCTCGGTGGTATGAATTCCATGCTCGACAAACTGCCGGGTATGGGCAATATGGCGCAAATGGCTGAACAGGCGGGGCTGGGTTCCCAGTTGAACCGAATGACGGTGATTATCGACTCCATGACACCCGCGGAGCGCCGTAATCCCGACATCCTCAATGGCTCGCGCAAACGGCGCATTACCCAGGGTTCGGGCTCTAGCATTCAGGAGCTGAACCGGCTGTTAAAACAGCACAAGCAGATGAGCAAGATGATGAAGCGCATGAAAGGCAAAGGTATGGCCAAGATGATGCGCGGTATGCAGGGTATGCTGCCACCCGGTGGTGGCGGTATGCCGCCAGGCCGGTTCTAGCATTTTGGTGGGGCGATATTCAGCCGTTGATCAACAACTTGGCACTTGCAGGGGGGCGAAAATCCTGCGAATAGGCCGTTTCATTTGTTAACGAACTCGCGTAGAATGCCGCGCTTTTTCAGGGCGCAGATTCCGCCTGTGCGATAGGACTTGGGGTGTTTGTCAAATCGCCGAGTCAGCAGCACTGAAATTCATTCGTATATTAAGTGATTTCGCCGGATTGGCGAGTAAAAAGGCAGCAAGGCCTGCAATGGGAAGATAGAACTTATGGTAACGATTCGATTGGCGCGGGGCGGTTCCAAAAAACGCCCGTTTTATCACCTGACTGTTTGTGATAGTCGCAAGCCCAGAGGGGGTCGCTATCTTGAACGGGTAGGGTTTTTTAACCCGGTTGCCCGTGGTAATGAAGAGCGCCTGAGGGTGGATATGCCACGGCTGGAGCATTGGCAGGGCCTGGGCGCGCAGCTTTCACCGCGTGTGGCCAGCCTGGTAAAAGAGGCCAAAAAACATGCTGGCGTGGAGTCTGTCTCCGCCTGAGTGCTTACAGGTCCTTGCCGCTGGGTTGCGGCGCTGTAAACGATGCCTGCCGACGAACGCCTGCTGATAGGTAAGATTGTCGCCGTGTATGGCGTCCGGGGTTGGCTCAAAATCGATTCCTATACCGAGCCTCGGGAAAACCTATTTGAGTACCAACCCTGGTATATAAAAGACCGTGAAAAGGGTTGGCGGGTGCTAGAAGTGGACCAGCACCGTATTCATGGTAAGCGTTATGTCGCACACCTGCGTGGTGTTGACGACCGGGATCGGGCGCTGGATTACTGTCACAGAGAAATTTACGTTGACAAAAACCTGCTGCCGGAGCTGGGCGAGGACGAGTTTTACCATCACCAGCTACAGGGCCTGCGGATCTATAGCCTGGGTCAGAGTGAACAAGAAAAGTTTCCCGAGCGATTATTGTTAGGTGCCGTGACGTCGGTGATGGAAACCGGCGCCAATGATGTGTTGGTGGTTTCGCCCAGTCAGGACAGTATCGACGAACGGGAGCGACTTTTGCCCTGGCATCAGGACTATGTCAGAGGGGTCGATTTG
>DLXZ01000159.1:1579-10123 GCA_003448675.1 Porticoccaceae bacterium | reverse complement strand
TCAGTGAAGTGGTTTGTCAGTTAGTTTACTTAAGGGCGAGCAAAGAAAACCGGGAATCGAAACAGTGAAAATGGCCGTGGTCACCTTGTTTCCCGAGATGTTTGACGCACTGCTTGACTACGGTATCAGCGGCCGGGCGGTCAAACAGGGTTTGCTCGAAGTGGGTTTGTATAACCCCAGGGATTACACCAGCGACCGACACCAGAGTGTTGATGACCGACCCTACGGTGGTGGTCCTGGCATGGTTATGACCATTGAGCCATTGCGTAGCGCGATCAGCGAGGCCAGGCAGTGGGCCGCAAAGCTCGGGCGCGATGGATCGGGCGGGAAAGCCGGGAATGACGAGCAAACGGCAAGGGTTAAAGTTGTTTATTTGTCGCCCCAGGGCCATTTGCTGAACCAGGCAGCGGTCAATGCCTTTGCGGGCGGGTCGGCCAACCTGGTTTTGGTGGCCGGTCGCTACGAAGGCATAGATGAGCGTTTGCTGAGTCTGGAAGTCGACGAGGAATGGTCCATCGGCGATTACGTGCTCAGCGGGGGGGAGCTCCCCGCGATGGTGTTGATGGACGCCATGATCCGGCAGTTGCCGGGGGCGCTGGGTCACGAGGATTCCGCCGCTCAGGATTCTTTTGCCGAGGGTTTGCTGGATTGTCCCCACTATACCCGGCCGGAGGAATACCAGGGGATGCGGGTACCGGAGGTGCTTTTATCCGGCGATCATGAGCGTATTCGGCGCTGGCGCTTGCAGCAGTCGCTGGCGCGCACTCAGGCGCGGCGACCGGATTTACTGGCTGCCCTGGCGCCGGATTCCGAGTACAATGCGCTGCTCGCTGATTCCGGTCAGCAGCGGGAAGCGGGCGGTTCCAGCCCCGATGATGGGGAAAAGAGTTGAGTGACCGGTGTATCAAGGGCCTGGTCGCGAAATGCAGGGTCAACCAATATTGTAAGTCGACCGTTTGGGCGGTCATAGAATCTACCAGGAGCTGGTCATGAGCAAGAACAAAATTATCGCTGAGCTGGAAGCGGAGCAAATGGGCAAGGAAATTCCCGATTTCCGGCCCGGTGATACCGTTGTCGTTCAGGTCAAGGTGAAAGAGGGAGAGCGGGAGCGACTCCAGGCCTTTGAAGGCGTGGTACTTGGTCGACGCAACCGTGGCCTTAACTCCGCGTTCACCGTGCGCAAGATCTCCAGTGGCATTGGCGTCGAGCGTACCTTTCAGACCTACAGCCCGTTGGTTGACAGCATAAGCGTCAAACGTCGTGGCGATGTTCGTCAGGCCAAGCTTTATTATTTGCGCGAGTTGTCAGGTCGTGCGGCGCGCATTAAAGAAAAGCTCTGATAGAGCTTCCAACAGCTACTCCGGGGTGATGTTGGCCCCGACGAAAAAGCGGCTTCGGTCGCTTTTTTCATGTTCATAATTTACCGTCGATCTTGGTCACCGCTCTCACAGGGTGGCGGGTTATACTGAAGCACTTCGGCTTTACCGATTATTTCCCGGCCCGATACCTATGTCAGAAAGCGCTCCGGATACCGCCATCATCGAGGAATACCTCAGGGCTCTGTGGCTGGAGCGGGGCTTGAGCGAAAATACCCGGACTTCCTACCGACGTGATCTGGAAGTCTGTAGTCGCTGGCTGGGCGCGCGGGGGCTGGGTTTACTCAGTGCCGCCGAGCCGGATATACAGGGGTATCTCGCTGATCGTCTGGAGCGGCGTAACAGTCCCCGCTCTGTCGCCAGAGCGCTGTCCTGCCTGCGTGGTTTTTACGGTTATGGTCTGCGTGAGGGTAAAACGAAAATCGATCCCACCGCCATGATTGAAAGTCCCAAGTTGGGACGTCCGTTGCCAAAAACCCTGACCGAGGACGACGTCGAGCGGCTCTTGCTGGCGCCGGATAGCGATACCCCTATTGGGTTGCGGGACAAAACCATGCTCGAGTTGCTTTACGCAACTGGCTTGCGGGTTTCGGAGTTGGTTGGACTGGAGCTCTCCCAGGTGAACCTGCGCCAGGGGGTGGTCAGGGTCATGGGCAAGGGGGGTAAGGAAAGGCTGGTGCCGGTCGGCGAGGAGGCGCTGGCTTGTCTGCTCAATTATCTCAGGGACGCACGCCATACACTCCTCGGTAAGCACCGAAACGAAGTGCTTTTCCCGAGCACTCGGGGCTTACGGATGACCCGCCAGACCTTCTGGCACCGTATCAAGCACTGGACGAAGGTTGCGGGAATCGAGAAGCCGATCTCTCCCCACGTGTTGCGTCACGCCTTTGCAACACATCTGGTGAATCATGGCGCGGATCTGCGGGTGGTTCAGTTGTTGCTCGGTCACAGTGACCTGTCGACTACGCAGATCTATACCCATGTCGCGCGCGCCCGTATGCGTGAACTGCATGCGGCGCATCACCCAAGGGGTTAACGTATTTGTCTGTTTTGGGGCTACAGGAGAGGTGGTTCGGAGTTTTATGGGGAACGGTCGCTTTGGTTTACACTCTAAACCCCACTTACAAGTGTTCACGGAGTCGATATGTTCAGAGGGTATGTTTTTAAAGCGTTGCTGACGATCCACCTTTTGATATTGGCGGGATTCAGCGCACAGGTGCAATCCGAACAGCTCGCTGACGTGGATGCCGCAATCAGTAGCGGAATTATTGCCAAATTGACGAGCGCCCGCCCCGATCTCAAATTTGGTCAGGTCAGTCCTAGTCCCCTGGCGGGTATTTACCAGGTGCCCGTGATCGGTGGCCCGACCCTTTATGTGGCTGAAAATGGCGAGTTCTTTTTTGACGGGGATATGTACGAGGTAACGCCAACGCGCTATGTTAATTTGCGCGAGCAGGCCATGATTGGCGTGCGCAGTGAGCTGCTGGCCGCTGTCGATGTCAAGGACATGATCATATTTGCTCCTGAAGGGGAGACGAAGGGCGTGATCAACGTTTTTACCGATGTGGACTGCGGCTATTGCCGCAAATTACACAGGGAAGTACCAGAGCTGAATAGAAGGGGCATTGAAGTGCGTTACCTGGCTTTTCCCAGAGCCGGCGTTGGCTCACCGTCGGCCGACAAACTGGTATCGGCCTGGTGCTCCGATACCCCTGGCGAAACACTCACCGAGTTGAAAAACGGCGCGTCCGTGGAAAGTAAACAATGCGCTGATAATCCGGTGGCTGACCAGTACCTGTTGGGCCAGAAAATGGGTGTCAACGGGACGCCGGCACTGGTACTGGCCGACGGTGTGCTGATTCCCGGTTACCGACCGGCTGCCGATCTGGTGCGCCTGTTGGGAGTCGAATAAGCTTTCCGCCCTCTGCCCAATCGTTTTTCGGCTCTTGCAACAGCGGACATACTTGCAAGCGCGGTCTCCAATTGACACAACCCGATGGCATCATTAAGGTGGCCGACTTGTTTTTAGGCGGGGTGAGGGACACTTGAAGGCTGTCAAAATCGGTATTTGTGGGCTGGGCACCGTGGGTGCTGGGACCTTCAATCTTTTATCCGCCAATCGTGACGCGATTAATGCCCACGCCAACCGTGATATTCAGGTCACTCGGGTAGGCGCCCGGCGGGACAATTCCGCTTGTGACCTGAGCAACACCGAAGTCCTCCGAGATATTTTCGCCGTCGCCGACAGCGATATCGACGTACTGGTGGAGTTGATTGGCGGCACCACCACGGCCCTGGACCTGGTGCTGCGGGCCATTGAAAATGGCAAGCACGTGGTCACCGCCAACAAGGCGCTGATCGCCGAACATGGCAACGAGATTTTCGCCGCCGCCCGGCGCAAGCGGGTGCAGGTGGCCTATGAAGCGGCGGTCGCGGGTGGTATCCCCATTATCAAAACCCTGCGCGAAGGGCTCGCGGCTAACCACGTTGAATGGCTGGCCGGCATAATCAATGGCACCGGCAATTTCATTCTCACCGAAATGCGCGATAAGGGCCGTGATTTTGCCGATGTGCTGGCCGAAGCCCAGGCGTTGGGTTACGCCGAAGCTGACCCCACCTTCGATGTGGAAGGTATAGACGCCGCCCATAAGCTGGTGATTCTTGCCTCCCTGGCCTTCGGCATGCCCCTGAGATTCGATGCGGTTTATACCGAAGGCATCAGTGCGATTGAGCCGACCGACGTGATCTACGCGGAAGAACTGGGTTATCGGATCAAACACCTGGGAATTGCCAGAAAACGGGAGCAGGGCGTGGAGTTGCGTGTGCATCCAACGCTGGTGCCGGAGAATCGCCTGATCGCTCAGGTGGATGGCGTGATGAATGCGGTGATGGTCAAGGGCGACGCCGTTGGGCCGACTCTCCACTACGGCGCCGGCGCGGGTGCTGGGCCGACCGCCTCGGCGGTGGTGGCTGACATTATTGACGTGGCTAGAGCCTTGGAAACGCCGCCGGACCAGTGTGTGCAAGCCCTGGGTGTGGTGGACGATGCAATGGCCGACCTGCCGGTCTTGCCTATCGAAGAGGTTGAGACTGCTTGTTATCTGCGGGCCTCGGTGTTGGATAAACCGGGGGTGCTTTCGGCCATTGCCCAGATCATCAGTAAGCATGGCATCAGCGTAGAGGCCATAATTCAAAAGGAACCCGCGCCGGGTCAGGACCACGTGCCGCTGATTATGTTGACCAATCGCAGCAGTGAACAGAACCTGCGTAGCGCCCAGCGGGAGATCGAGGCGCTGGAGTCCGTCGAGGGCAGATTGATCAGTATTCGGGTGGAAGCGCTTAACGGATAGGCATTGGCTTAGAACGCGTGCTCCCGTGTTAGCCATCAGTGTGAATTGAAGGGAGCATGACGGCTCCGGCAATTAACAGGTGAATCAGTGAAATATATCAGTACCCGCGGCGCCTGCCCGCCCCAGAGCTTTGCCGATGTCGTGCTCACCGGGCTGGCGAGCGATGGTGGTCTTTTTGTTCCCGAAACCGTACCCCAGATCGGTCTTGAAGAAATAAACTCCTGGCGCGGCCTTTCCTACGAGGAGCTGGCCTTTCGCGTGATGGCGCCTTTTGTCGCCGGTGAAATTCCGGATGAAGCGCTTAAGGGAATTATTAACGAGGCATACAGCGGCTTCAGGCATCGGGCCATCGCCCCCCTGGTCCAGACCAGTCACAACGAGTGGGTGCTTGAGCTGTTTCACGGCCCGACACTGGCCTTCAAGGACTTTGCCCTGCAGTTTCTCGGACACCTGCTGGATTATCTTCTGGAGCAGCGACAGCAAAAAGTCGTTGTTATGGGCGCTACCTCGGGGGATACCGGTTCCGCCGCCATCGAAGGCTGTCGTCGGTGCAACAATATCGATATTTTCATCCTCCACCCCCATCAGCGGGTATCGGAGGTGCAGCGCCGGCAGATGACCACCGTACCTGGCGATAACGTTCATAACATCGCGGTGGAAGGCAATTTCGACGACTGCCAGAACATGGTCAAGGCCAGCTTTGCCGATCAATCTTTTCTGCCTCGGGACCGGCAACTGGTGGCAGTTAACTCCATCAACTGGGCGCGGATCATGGCCCAGGTGGTTTACTACTTCTGGGCCGCGCTGTCCGTGGGTGGACCCCGGCAGCAGGTGTCATTTTCCGTGCCCACAGGCAATTTCGGCGATATCTTTGCGGGGTATATCGCCCATAAAATGGGTTTACCGATTAAGCGGCTGGTTATTGCCACCAACAGCAACGACATTCTTCACCGCTGCCTGAGCGCCAACGATCATAGCCGCCATGAGCTGATCCACAGTTTGTCGCCGAGCATGGATATTATGGTGTCCAGCAATTTTGAGCGCCTGTTGTTTGACCTCCATGGTCGTCAGGGCAGCGAAATTCAACGACTGATGAGTGACTTCAACACCAACGGCAGCTTTAGCCTCGATCCAGCGGTGCTGGTCAGTGCTCGCGAGCTGTTTGCCAGTTACCGGGTGGATGACGGGCAGACCCTAAACACTATTCGCGCGGAATACCAGGCCAGTGAATACCTGCTGGATCCCCATTCCGCGATTGCCCTGGAAGCGGGGCGCCAGAGCCATGATGATAAGTCCGTACCGATGATTTGTCTGGCCACCGCCCATCCCGCGAAATTCCCTGAAGCAGTGCTAAAAGCTGGTTATCCCCATGAGCCGCCGCTGCCCCAACATCTTGCCGACCTGTTTGAGAGGGAAGAGCGTTTTGATGTGAGGCCCAATGAACTGGCTGCGGTGCAGCAACTGATCACGGCAAACATTTCCGCTTGAAGCCATGAAGGGGCTGGGCGGTGATCAGCAAACTGACCAGGCGCTCTGCTTTCAAAGCGATGGCCCCGGTGTTCCGAGCCTCGGCCTGCGGGAGTCAGATCCAGGTCTTTGCGACTTTGATGAATCCGTACCTGTGCTGCTGCAGCGTATCTACGCGGGTCGTGGCATCCGCTCCCAGGATCAACTTAAGCTGAGTTTAGACGAGCTGCCGGCGCCCGGTCAGCTGCGCGGTCTTGATCAGGCGCTGGCGCTGCTGGTCGAGGCATTTGAGGCCGGCCAAAAAATTCTGATTGTCGGTGATTTCGATGCCGACGGTGCGACCAGTACGGCGCTGTCTCTGTTGGCTCTGAAAGCCATGGGACACAAAACCGTCGAGTTTCTGGTACCCGACCGTTTTCGCTACGGTTATGGTCTGACGCCGGAAATCGTTGAACTGGCGGCCCAGCGCGAGCCGGATCTCCTGATCACGGTTGATAACGGTATCTCAAGCCATGCTGGCGTTGAAGCGGCTCGCGCCCTTGGCATAAAAGTATTAATTACCGATCATCACCTGCCTGCGGCTGAATTACCCTCGGCCGAGGCCATCGTTAATCCCCACCAGCCTGATTGTGCTTTTCCTTCCAAGAACCTGGCTGGTGTCGGTGTTATTTTCTATGTGCTCAGCGCCCTGCGCGGACGTTTGCGAGAGCGGGGCTGGTTTGCCAGTAAAAATATTCATGAGCCCAATATGGCCCAGTGGCTAGACCTGGTGGCGCTGGGCACGGTTGCCGATGTGGTCACCCTGGATCAAAGCAACCGTATTCTTGTTAATCAGGGGCTGGCCCGAATCCGCTCGGGTCGTACCCGGCCGGGCATTCAGGCGTTGCTGGAGCTGGCCAACCGGGAGCCGGTGCAACTGGTTGCCGCCGACCTGGGCTTTGCCTTGGGGCCTCGCCTTAATGCCGCCGGCAGGCTAGATGACATGAGCCTGGGCATCCATTGCTTGCTCACCGACGACCCCTTGGAAGCGCGATCTTTGGCCGGCCGACTGGATGAGTTGAACCGCGATCGCCGCGTTATCGAAGCGGATATGAAACGGGAGGCCATGGCCCTGATTAACGATTTGCGCCTCGACGAGGAAAGCATGCCCTGGGGTCTGTGTCTGCTCGATGAGCAGTGGCATCAGGGCGTGGTAGGTCTGCTGGCTTCGCGTATCAAGGACCGCTTTCATCGGCCAGTGATCGCTTTTGCCGGGGCGGGGCAGATAGGTGGGGGTGGTCATCAGGGAGAAGGAGCAGAATTGAAAGGCTCCGCCCGTTCCATTCCCGGACTGCATATTCGCGATGTGCTGGATACAGTCGCTGCGCATAACCCCGGCATGATCACACGCTTTGGCGGACACGCCATGGCAGCGGGTTTGTCATTGCCGAAGGATAACTTCGCTGCCTTTGCGGTGGCCTTTGATAATGTGGTGCGACAGGTGCTGTCGCCGGAGGAGCTGCAGGCAACATTGCTGGTGGATGGCCAACTGGAGAAGGCGGAGCTGAATCTGGCCATGGCCGAGCAGCTACGCCAGGGCGGCCCCTGGGGGCAGGGCTTTCCCGAACCTCTTTTTTACGGCGAATTCAAAATTATCGAGCGTCGCGTGGTGGGTGAAATGCACCTGAAGTTAATGCTTTCGCCGCCACAGAATCCTGAACATTTGCTCGACGCTATCGCTTTTGGCGTGGTCGAGGACTACGATGTCGATCAGTTGCCCGAGTTGCTGCCATTGGCCTACCGCCTTGATGTTAACGAGTTCAGAAACCGCCGCTCCGTGCAATTGCGGGTGGAACGGATTTTATTGCCAACCCTCGCTGCTGCTCCCGTTTAATCCGCTCTTGTACACGCCGCCTAAGCGGGTTTTGGCGACGCCGCCCGGTGCTTGGGGTATGATTGCGCCCCGGCGGTCTGGTAACGCAACCGCTGTTTTTTTTGTGTGAATTTTTAAACAGAGATACGGGATTTATGGGTAAAGACAGGGTACTGACCGGCATTACCACCACCGGTACACCGCATTTGGGCAACTATGTGGGCGCCATTCGCCCGGCGGTACAGGCGAGTAAGGACCAATCCGTGGAGTCCTATTATTTTCTCGCCGATTACCACGCCCTGATCAAGTGCCAGGACCCGGATGAAATCCACCGCTCGACTCTGGAGATTGCCGCCAGCTGGATTGCCCTGGGGCTGGATACCGACAATGCCGTGTTTTATCGCCAGTCCGATATTCCCGAAATCACCGAGCTGACCTGGCTTTTGACATGCATGACCGCCAAGGGCCTGATGAATCGCTCCCATGCCTATAAAGCCGC
>DLXZ01000159.1:303-1296 GCA_003448675.1 Porticoccaceae bacterium | reverse complement strand
GACATCCTCATGTTTAACGCCGGGAAAGTGCCCGTGGGTCGAGATCAGATCCAGCACGTGGAGATGGCGCGAGATATCGGTCAGCGTTTTAACTTCCACTATGGTGATCACTTTGTGTTGCCCGAAGCGGTGGTGGATGACAACGTTGCGCTATTGCAGGGGTTGGATGGCCGTAAGATGAGCAAGAGCTACGGCAATACCATTCCCTTGTTTCTCAGCGAGAAACAGCTGAAGAAACAGATAAATAAAATCAAAACCAACCTGCTGGAACCCGGTGAGCCCAAGGAGCCGGATAGTTCCGCGGTGTTCCAGATTTGGCGGGCCTTTGCCAGTGAGGCCCAGACTGAGGAGATGCGTCAGGCCTTTGCCGATGGCATTGCCTGGGGTGAGGCCAAGAAACAGCTGTTCGCGCTGATCAATGCCGAGCTGGCCCCTGCCCGGGAGCGCTACGAAGCATTGATAGCCACGCCCGGTGAAGTAGAGGCGCTTTTGCGGGCTGGCGCTGAGCGGGCCAGGGCAATCAGTCAGCCGAAAATGGCGGTTTTACGCGAGGCTGTCGGTATCAAAGGCCTGGCCTAAAGCTGCCGAGCGGGATCGGATTGACTTCAGTGCGGTATTAAATGTTCGTCACCGCCGCAACCGTGGCGCGGGTCAGCTGATTCAGATCATCATCCGCGATAATAAAGGGCGGCATGGTATAGATCAGTTTGCCAAAGGGGCGTAGCCATACCCCCTGCGCCACCAGTGCTTTCTGCACCCTGGGCACGTCAACGGCTTCATGCATTTCCACAACGCCAATCGCGCCCAGTACCCGCACGTCGGCTACCTGGGGCAAGGCCTTGCAGGGTGCCAGGCCCTCGCTGAGTCGGTTTCCTATATTGTTCACGCGAGTCTGCCAGGGCGAGGCCATCAGCAAGTCGATGCTGGCGCTGGCCGCGGCGCAGGCCAGGGGATTGGCCATAAAGGTCGGACCGTGCATAAAACACCCGGCGT
>DLXZ01000159.1:0-198 GCA_003448675.1 Porticoccaceae bacterium | reverse complement strand
CCAGGGGATTGGCCATAAAGGTTGGCCCATGCATAAAAACCCCGGCTTCCCCTTCGCAGATGCCACGGCTGACCTTATCCGTGCACAGGGTGGCCGCCAGCGTCATATAACCGCCGGTAAGCGCCTTGCCGACACAGAGAATGTCGGGGCTGATATCAGCCCACTCACAAGCGAAAAGCTTGCCGCTGCGGCCAAAAC
>DLXZ01000263.1:35746-43127 GCA_003448675.1 Porticoccaceae bacterium | reverse complement strand
GGCAGAGCACTGGCAGGATCTGGATAACGGCGCGCCCTTGCCGGCTCAGATGTTTCGCGCCGGCTCCGAAGCCGTGGCGGAAATGACCGATGAATTCACCTATTCCCTGCAATCCATTTGGCCCATTAATAAACAAAACGCGCCAAAAACGCCCGTTGAAAAAGAGGGTCTTCAGTACATTGCCGATAATCCTGGCGAAAATTTCTACGGTCGGGAAGAACTGGGTGGAGTAACGTATTTCACCGCTGTTTACCCGGACGTAGCGGTATCCGAAGCCTGTACCAGTTGCCATAACGAGCACAAGGATACACCCAAGACCGACTTCAAACTGGGTGAAGTCATGGGCGGTGTGGTGATCCGCGTGCCCCTGTAGAGGACGCTGTCATGCTGTCGGTAAAGCAATTTCCGTTGGGGCGCCCGAAACGGGGCGCCTGGTTTTTCCTATACACTCTGGCACTGCTGACAGGGTGTGATTCAGACAGTGGACAAGCGGCATTGGGCAAGGAGTTGTTCGATGCCAATTGCAAGGTCTGTCACGCTCAGGGGCTCAATGGCGCCCCCATTCTAGGCAATCAGAAAATGTGGCGCGACCGTTTGCCGCAAGGCGTCGATGTGTTGATTCAACACGCTATTGAAGGTTACGGCCTGATGCCCGCCAAGGGCGGCAGGACGGAACTTGGCGATGAAGAGGTAGCGGAAGCAGTGCGATACATGATCAGTGAAGTGCAATAGCCCACGGGCTTGTGTTTTTGGCACAAAATCAGAGGGATTAATCCTATGTCTTTATACGATGAACTGGGCGGCGCAGCCGCCATTGATGCGGCGGTTGATATTTTCTACCGCAAAGTGCTGGCTGATGATCGGGTGAGCGAGTTTTTCGATACTACCGATATGGAAGCTCAACACGCGAAGCAAAAAGCTTTTTTGACCGTAGCCCTGGGTGGCCCGAACAACTATACCGGCAAGGACATGCGCGAGGCCCACAAACACATGAACCTCAACGAAGGGCATTTTAATGCTGTGGCCGAGGATCTTATCGCCACCCTCGAAGAGTTGAATGTTCCCCAGGCCAAGATTGATGAGGTTATTGCGGTCGTGGCGACCACTAAAAATGACGTGCTCAACCTTTAGAGCATTCCAGTCTTAAGCGATCGGTAAGGATTAATCGCCTTGGCGGATATTATTTTCGAGGGTCGGGTTTATACCTGTCAGCCCGGTGAAAGCGTACTTGATGCTCTGATTCGACAGGGTTGCGAGATCGCCTCCGGTTGCCGGGCCGGTGTCTGCCAGGCCTGTGTCCTACTGATGGATGAGCAGGAAATAGCCCGCGGCTGCCAGCAGGGGCTGTCGCCGGCACAGCAAAAGCTGAACCACTTTTTTGCCTGCCAGTGTCGGCCGGACGCGACCGTGCATGTGCGGCGTCCGGCCAATGCCGGCGGACGGGTTAGTGGCATCCTGCGCTGCCGGGAGCAGGTGGCCCCCGATATTTATCGTCTATATGTTTCAGCGCAAATGGATTACCAGCCCGGTCAGTACGTCACTATCTTTAAAGACCAGACAACGGGACGTAGTTACTCCCTTGCCAGCCATCCCGAAGAAAGTTCTTCAGGTGAGAGGCTACTGGAACTGCACATTAAACAACACGAGAGCGGTGCGCTCAGCCCCTGGTTGTGTCATGACTTACAGCCGGGCGAATCAGTTAGCCTGCTTGGACCCATGGGCAACTGTATTTACAGCGCGAACCCGCAACAGCCCTTGCTGCTGGCTGGGATTGGCACGGGCCTGGCGCCATTGCTGGGGGTGCTCAAGGACGCCTTGCATCATCAGCATCAAGCGTCCATCAATGTGCTGGTAGGCGCGACGGAACCTTCGGGTCTTTACTGCACGGAACAATTGCTGGGGCTGGCCGCGGCCCATGCCAATCTTCAGGTAGAATTCCTGATTCAAAATAACCGGAATAATCAAGCTCTCGATCCCGCTACCCGGGAGGCTGACATCTATCAATACTGCGCTGAAAACTTCCCCGACCTGAAAGGTTACGGTGTTTATCTTTGTGGAGCGGAATCCTTTGTCGGCAAGATGCGCAAGCAATGTTTTCTGGGTGGAGCCGCCATGGCGGATATTTCGACGGATGCTTTTATTGTTTTTGGCTAATGCGCGCTGTTACTTAGCAGATTCGGGCAAGCAGGTGAACGATTGGGCCGTTGCACACGGGGTAAGTGAGTGCCGGCTTCGTGAATCCTAACCCCCGTCGCGCAATAAACTCAGCGCCGGTTTTTTCAGCGCTCCACGACTGGCGAGTACGCCGAGCATCGCCACCACCAAGCCAATTACCAGAGGCGCTATCTGCCACCAGGACAGGCTCGGCAGGTCGTTGAGAAGACGACTCGTCAAGGGGTAGAGGGCGATGAACACGATCAGTGTCGCGGCGAAGGCGGCGCTGGCGCAGAGGCTGAGAAATTCCAGCCAGACCACCCGGTGCAGCAGCGAGCGGTTACCGCCCAGAGTGCGCAGCAGCGCATTATCCAGCCCGCGCTGGGTCTGGCCACCGAGCAGGGCCGCGGTTAGTACCAGCACTGCGGCCAAAACCAGCAGCACGGCCAGCAAGGCGGTGGCACCGCTGGCCTGGGCGATAATCTCATTGGCTTTGTCGAGCAAGGTGTTGACGTCCAGCAGGGTGATGTGGGGCAGGCTTTGCATTAAGCGGGCCAGGCGTTTGCCATCGCCCTCGGCCAGCCAGAAGCCGGTCAGCCAGGTAACGTCCTGATCGCTCAAGCCACCGGGGTAAAACATAAAATAGAAATTGGGCTCAAAGGTGTCCCAGTCCACGGACCGGATGCTGGCGATCTCGGCGCTGACCGAGCCCCGGCTGGTGGTAAAAATCAGTTTATCGCCCACTTCCAGTCCCAGCCGTTCGGCCAGCTCCTGCTCGACGGATACCGTGCCGGGCGCCGGGTGCCATTCACCGGTTAGGATTTTATTGCTGGCTAGCATGTCGTCAGCTTCGGTAAGTGCCAGATCGCGATTCAGGGATTCGTCGTTGTTTCCCCTTTCCTTGGTAATGGCTCTGCTGACTGGTTCACCGTTAATTTCTGTAAGGCGCCCACGGACGATGGGGTAAAGGGGCTGGGGCACTGCGTCCTGTTCAGTTAGCCAGTTGTTGAATCCATCCAGATCGCGCTCAAACAGGTTGAGCACAAAATGGTTGGGCGCTTGTTCCGGTAAGCGGGTGCGCCAGTCGTCCAATAGCTGAGTGCCGGTTTGCCCGGCCAGGGCAATGATGGCCATGGCCAGGGTAAGGGCGGCCAGCAGCGGTAGGGTCAGGGTTGGTCTTCGACTTAAACGACGGACCGCCAGGCGCGCTGCCAACGGTAACTTATTGCTGGCGAGATCAAGAGTTTTGAGTAGAGGCCAGAGCAGGGCGGGTAGCCCCGCGCCAAGCGCTACCAGCAGGCCCAGCAGGCTACCGAGGTCGGTCAGTGAACGGGTCAGTAGGCCGGCCAGCAGTACCGGCGCCGCCAGTGCGGCGGTTAGCTCAACATGGGTGGCCAGGAGCTTGGAAGCATTGCGGCGGTTCAGTATATCGATGGCGGGGACGCGCACCAGCGCACTTAGCCGGGGCAGCGCGAAGGCCAACCACAGCACCAGCGGCGCGAGAATAATCATCAGCCATCGGCTGCCGGTCGCGGCCAGTGGTCCTTGCCAATCGAGCAGGTTGTGGAGCAGGGCGATAAACGTGGCGCCGAACAAGCTGCCGGCCAGTGCGGCGGGCAGCACGGCCATAAACTCGCCGCCCAGAATCCGTTGCAGGATTTGCCGGCGCGGGGCGCCGAAGCCGCGCAACAAGCCGGCCAGCCGGGCACGCTGCTCGACCCGTTGGGAAGTGGCCAGATAAACCGTGGCGCCACAGAGGATGCTGATCAGCAGCACCGCCAGATTAACCCAGAGCGTGAGCTGGCGCAGCGGCCCCATGGAGCGCACGGCGGCATGTTCTACGTCATCCAGACGTTGATCCGGGCGTAAGCCTGGCCTAAGCGCCGTGGACAGCTGGGTGATGGAGTTTAGATCCCCGCCAATCAGTTGCCGGTATTTTAGACGGGTGCCTGGCCCAACCACGCCGGTAGCTTCCAACTCCTGGGTATTAAAAACCACACGTGGGCTCATGCTATAGAAGCCGGCGCTTTCGTCCGGCAGTTGGCGGATGATGGCGGAGACGGTTAACGCTTTTTTGCCCACTTTTATGGTTTCGCCCAGTGCCAGATCCAGCCGATCCAGTACCTGATCCGCTACCCATAACTCCCCCGGTGGTGGACCGTTTGGGCGGGTAATAGATGGTCCAAAGCGGTCGTTGGCGAGCTGGATGTCCCCGTAAAGGGGGTAACTGTCATCGACCGCGCGGGCACTGACCAGTAGCAATTCTTCCTTGTGTACCAGGACGGTGGAAAAATCGATTAGCGCGCTGGTTCGCAGGTCCTTGGTGGTTGCCGCCAATAATGCCCGTTGTGTATCTTCAAGGGGCTGGGTACCGGTGATAACCAGTTCGCCACCCAGCATCTCCGCCGTGCGTACGGCAAAACGTTTCTCCAGCTCCGCCTGTAGCAGGATGACCGAGGTGAGGCTGAAGCCGGCAATGGCCAGGGCCAGGGCCAGTATCTGAAACGCCCGATCCCGCCAGGGTCTCAGTAATTTGTTCATTGAACGCTAGCTGTAACGGTGATTTCCGACAGGCGGCCCGCTTCCAGTTGCAATTGTCGCTGGCAGCGCCTGGCCAGGTGGTCGTCGTGGGTGACCAGCACCAGGGCGGTGCCGGTTTCACGGTTTAGCTCAAATAACAATTCACCAATGCGTCTGCCGTTGGCGTGATCGAGACTGCCCGTGGGTTCATCGGCAAACAGCAGGCGGGGCTGGACGGCAAAGGCGCGGGCCAGGGCCACCCGCTGTTGCTCGCCGCCGGACAGAGTCGAGGGAAAGTGTTTGAGGCGGTGCTCCAGGCCCACCCGCTCCAGCCACTGTTGGGCGCAGCCTTTGGCGTCTTTCTCGCCCTTGAGTTCCAGGGGCAGCATGACATTTTCCAGGGCATTCAGGTCGTTGACCAGATGAAAGTGCTGAAAGACAAAGGCGCATAATTGACCCCGCCGAAGGGCTCGGGCATCTTCGTCAAGTTGGCTGAATGCGGTGTTTTCAAGCAGCACCTCGCCGCTGGTGGGGGTGTCCAGTCCCGCCAGTAGCCCCAGCAAAGTTGACTTGCCGCTGCCTGAAGGGCCGGTGATGGCCACGCTTTCGCCAGCGGCTAGGGTAAAATCAACTGCTTCCAGCAGGGTCAATTCACCATCGGGTCCGGCAACGGTTTTGCCGATGCCGCGAGCTTCCAGTAAAGGGTTTTCGATGTCGGCAAGTTTAATTTCAGGTGGTTTGTTCATGGCTGTCAGATGGATTTCGCTGTTGTCACTGCTTGTTGCGGTCTTAATGACCAGTGTTGGCGCCAGGGCAGAAGATGCCAGCGAAACACTTACCGGGCTGATCGATCGTCCCTTATCAAGCGGGGGGTTGTTGATTCTGGGCGACAGTATCAGCGCAGCTTACGGTCTTGACAAGTCAAAGGGATGGGTGGCCTTGCTGGAAGCGCGACTGGCCCAGGATTGTCCGCAAATTAACGTCCACAATGCTTCCGTCAGTGGCGAGACCAGCGCCGGGGGGGTGGTGCGTTTGCCGGACTTACTGGACCGGTATAAACCGGGGCTCGTGGTTATTGAACTGGGTGGCAACGACGGGCTTCGGGGGCTTTCACCCGTCCGGATGCGGCAAAACTTTAAGAAAATGATCATGCTTTCGCGAGCGGCGGGTGCAGAGGTGGCAATATTGGGTATTTTGATACCCCCCAATTACGGCGAAACCTATCGCCACATGTTTGAGCGGGCCATTGCCGATGCCGCCGAACAGGCACGGGTGCCTTTTCTGGACTTTTTCCTTAGTGGTGTCGCGGAAGACCCCACGTTAATGCAGGAGGATGGCATCCACCCGAATGAAACGGCACAGCTACAATTGCTGGAGAATGCCTTGCAGGTGCTAGACGGGCCGTTAAAAAGGCTATGTGATTAGGGTTAGGCGCTTTCCCATTGATTACGGGTTTTAGCGGTTATTTGATTAAGTGCTCAGCCCTTAGCGAATATTTCGGTAATAAATTCAAGGCGCTGTTCCAGGGGCGGGATGCTGGATTCTCGTTGCTGTATTTGCCGGACACGGTCCCTCAGTCCCAGGCCACAGGCGGTCTGAATACTGAGCCCGGGCCTGGCGTTGATCTCCAGTAACAAGGGTCCGCGGGTTTTATCGATAACGATATCGGCACCGAGATAACCCAGGCCCGTCAGCTCGTAACAGCTGGCGGCCAGTTTCAGCAGGGTCGGCCAGTCAGGTATTACCAGGTCGGAGAAATCGACCGTGGTGTCTGGATGTTGATGTATCACTCGGTTGTTCTGTACGGCGTTAAGGGCTTTCCCAGTGCAAATGTCGATGCCCACACCGACCGCCCCCTGATGCAGGTTCGCCTTGCCGTCCGAGCGGTGGGTCGGGCAGCGCAACATCGCCATAATGGGAAAACCTTGAAAAATAATCACCCGAATATCGGGGAGGCCCTCGTAACTGTATCTGTCCAGCAGCGGAATGCAGTGCACCAGTGCTTCGATAAAGGCGATGTCTGGCTTGCCTCCCAGGCTGTAGAGGCCACCCAGGATGTTGGAAATGTCGTGACGGATGTCGTTCAGGCTCAGGGCCTGGTTGCTGGGTTTGCGAAATAACTCATCCTGGCGGCTGTTAATAACAAGAATCCCCTTGCCGCCACTGCCACGGGCGGGTTTAACCACAAATTGATCCAGTGGGTTGAGTAGTTCGCCCAGGTTCCGGAGTTGATAGCTGGATTCAAATACCCCGAGCAGTTGGGGTACGGCGATGCCGGCCGCCTGGGCGGCCCTTTTGGTAAGTATTTTGTTGTCCACCAGTGGGTAGCGCCGGCGTTCGTTGTAGCGGGATATCAGCGCGATATTGCGTTCATTGATGCCGACGATGCCGCGTGCTCGAAGGTTTTTACGCCGTTTTATCCACATTCCGCCGTGTTCCCTTTAATCTTGATCCAGGTGGCGAAAACGATAGAACTCAAGCAAACGAAAGCCGGTGTATTGGCCCAGAAGAAGAATCACGCCCAGTACACCCAGTAGCAGCTCGGGGAAGTTGAAAGTCAGATGCTCCACCAGGCTGTTGGTCATTGCCTGGTAGGCGGCGATGGATACCAGCAGACTGCCGCTACCCTGAATCAGCACCTCACGGGGGCCATCCTCTTCCCAGATGATGGACATGCGCTCAATTGTCCAGGCCAGAATCACCATCG
>DLXZ01000263.1:35275-35487 GCA_003448675.1 Porticoccaceae bacterium | reverse complement strand
TCCAGGCCAGAATCACCATCGGAAAAAAGGTAATGGCCAGGGCAGCATCCATGCCCAGCTTGTGACTGATAACACTGAAGCCCGCCATCAGCACCACCACGATAATCAGGACCGCGCTGAGCCGCGAGGCCATGTGCAAATCCATACGACTCAAATAGGATCGCATCCACAACCCGGTGCCGACCAGGACGACTAGGATGGCGATACCCATC
>DLXZ01000263.1:23628-35046 GCA_003448675.1 Porticoccaceae bacterium | reverse complement strand
CTCGACCAGGACGACCAGGATGGCGATACCCATCAGCAGCGTGGTTTGAATAAAAGCCAGGGCTATTAACACCGGCATAAAGGTGCCAGAGGTGCGCACGCCCACCCAGATTTTGAAAATCACCACCACCAGCGCACCGATCGGCACCAGCAGCAGGGATTTAAAGACGTTTTGTTTTTCCACCGGCAGGCTGTAAATATTGAAATCCACCAGCGCCACGGTTTGCTCCCGCGCCAGTTTAAGAGCGATGTTCTTTGCCGGGATTACGTTGGAAAGAACCGAGAATCGAATTTTTGAACCACTGCCGCCCTCCACATCCAGCAGGGAAAGTCCGCCGCGCTGCCAGATAAAGAAGTCGTCGGGAAGGCCGGGCGTGGCGGTGTCCGGATTGTAGATGTTCCAGGCGCCACCTTCGTAGACCTCGAGCAGTTCAGCAGGTGGGTCATTGTGGGTGCGATTACGCAGGTGGACGCCGCGTATCAAATGAGAAGGTATGCCCGCCTCGTGCAGCAATTTAAGGGCAATTTGCGCACGGGAGCTATTCTTGCTGGTGCTGGTGAGCATGTAGACGTCATCGGCGGACTGGCCTTCACCGAGAAGGGTTAGAAGCGCGGCAGTAAACTGGTTTGGCCGGGCACTTTCGCGAGCCCGCGCAATCACGCCTTCCGCAGCCTGGCGTTGAGCCGGGGACCAGGTAGGCCTGGATATATGGGTAGCCGATTGATTCGGTGGGAGGAGCTTCCCGTTATCAGTGAGTCGAGGGGTTATCTGAACACTGTAGTACAAATCCTGTGGGCCGTTCGCCTGCGCACTTGACCAGATGGCGCGGCGTTGTTGCCCGCGGGTTTCGACAAGGAAATCGAAACCAGAGGAAGCAAAGGTTTCATCAAGAATTTCGTGATGCGTCTGGTGACCGGGCAGTGCCAGGTTAGCCACGCTATTGCTTCCGTGCGCGTTATAAGACACTTTCGCTTCAACATTCCAGACAGTGCGAACGCTTCCCGGTGTCAGCGGAAAATGAAGAAAGAAATATTTATACAGCGTCAGCCCAAGGCCGATACCGATCAATACCGCTGACAGTAAGTAAATTTGTTTTCGGGAGCTCATAATCGGTGTAGGTTATTCGACCACCCGTTTAAAGCTGACGTCGACAATAGCGCTATCAAGCAGAAAATTACGGCCGATTAGCACCGGGAACGCCATGTTCGAGCGGTCGGATAACGTGACTTCCACCTGTTTAACCAGTGTGCCGATTTTAATGGTCATCATGACGGTCAGGCGCCGGTCATCTTCGCTTTCCGCTTGTTTAATACGTACCCTGCGTATGAACTCCCGCTCCATGGTGACGGTTTCGCCGTTTTTTTTGGGATGATGGAGATTGAAACGCACCCACTTCTCGCCATCTCGCTCAAATCGGGTAACTTCGGTAGCGTGGATGGAAGTACTGGTGGCGCCGGTATCTATACGGGCCAGATACTTGAAGCCGGGTGGATCTATCGTGGCTAATTCGTATTCGCCGAGGATAGCTTTTTTATTGGCGACGGCGGCTGGACACACCGGGCAGGGTTTGACTTCCGGGCATGCGGGCCTCGGCCAGGGTTGGTCAGGGGGGGGGATAGTAGGTTCCTGATCCGACTGTGTGGCCGGGTTTGAATCCCCTTTTGGGCTGCATTCGTCTATCTCCGTGCCCGATGAACCGGGTTGCCCGGGAGCGGGAGATCGATCAACCGCGGGTGGTTGTTGAGAAGCACAGGCTGCCAGAGTCAACAACAGGGCGGCGGCCCACAGCCAGGGTCTTGCTTTAATTATGGGTAGCAATTTACTGGTCAATGATTTTCCTGTAAACCTCGATATAGCGAACCTGATCTTGGCTGCCATGGCCAGTGTATTCTACCTGATTGACCGGGTGCCGGGTTATTCGGGATTCAGGACTATGAACCCCTTGGTCGATGCGTCAGGACAAGTTACTGACACTCGCTAAATAGCCTGATACTCTCGGTCGAACAGGTAATCATTACATCGTCCTGGCGGCGGTGTGGCAATGTGAAGTATGAAACGTGATATAAGATTTTCGGGAGGATAGTAATGAAATTTGGAATTTCCTTTGCAACGGCCGGGCCCTTCGCCAACCCGGACCTGTTTGAAGCCCTGGTGCTGACCGCCGAAGAGGTGGGTATGGAGTCCATCTGGGCGGTGGAGCATGTGGTGCTGCCGGCGGGCTTTGAGTCCAAATATCCCTATAACAAAGACGGTAAATTCCCCGGCGGTGAAAAAGCGCCCATCCCGGATCCGCTGGTGGCCCTGTCCTACGCGGCGGGCATGACCAAAAACCTGCGCCTGGCCACCGGCATTATGATTTTGCCCCAACGCAATCCGCTTTATGTGGCCAAGGAATGGGCTTCCCTGGACGCCCTGTCCCGTGGCCGGGCCATGATGGGCATCGGTATCGGCTGGTTAAAAGAGGAAATGGAAGTGGTGGGGGTGCCCTTTAAAGAGCGGGCCGCGCGCACGGAAGAGTCGGTGCAGGCCATCCGTTCCCTCTGGAAGGATGAGCCGGAAGCCTTTAATGGCAAGTACTATCAATGGGGGCCACTGCACTCCAATCCCAAGCCCGTGCAGAAACCGGGTGTGCCGATCATTGTTGGCGGTAATGTGGAAGGCGCGGCGAGGCGAGCGGCGCGGGTTGGCGATGGTTTCTATCCCGCCTCGGGGAGCATGAAAACCCTGCCGGGCCTGCTGGATGCCATGCGCGATGAGTGCGCCAAAGTGGGCAGAAATCCCGAGGAAATCGAATTGACCGTGGCTGCGGGAATGCCCGATCCCGGCAAGGTCGCTCGCTACCATGAGCTGGGTGTAAGCCGCATGATGATAACCCCGCCGGCTGCTGATGCCGAGGGCCTTAAGCGCGGGCTCAATGAATTTGCCGACGCTGTTTTGTCAAAAATCTAGGCGTATCCTATAAACCTTCTCAAGGTTTTGGCAGGCCCCTATCGATCAGTGAGGCCGTCCTCACCGTACTGATTGGCCGGGCCCGGGCCGCCTTCACCCAGGCGGCCACCCCGGCCAAAATGGCCCTGGCCGGGAACATGGTTTATCTCCACCCGGATGCCGTCGGGGTCTTCGAAAAGAATGGAGTAATAGCCGGGCGCAAAGCGTGAACCGTCCTCCGGCCCGTGGATGATGCGGGCTTTCAGTTCTTTCTCGACGTAATCGAACACCCTGTCCACGTCCTCCCGTTCGCGGGCGCGCAGACAAAAGTGGTGTAACCCGCTGGTATCCTGATCAAAGGTTCGCGTCGCTTTGCTGGGTGGTGCCGCGCGCACCAGGATGCCGGTGCGACCGCCAATGCAATACACCGTTTCCGGGTTGCGAATCAGGGTTTCCATGCCCAGAAAATGACAGAGTTTTTCCCAGAAGGGCAGGCCCTGTTCGGCGTTGTTGATGGTGAGCTGAATATGGGCGATGCCGTTAATGGCTGCTGGCATGATGATTCTCTTTATTTTTCAATGGTTGGCGCTGTCAGCGGATAATTTTAATCCATTGCCCCGCCTGGGGTTCGGTGCCTGGGTAGTGGCCGTTAATCAGACGTAGCTCATCGGCGCCGTATTTGCCCAACCTGAGTTGACGAGCCAGTTTCGTGTAGGTGGCCTTGCCGGTCGCCTTGACGTAGTGGATTTCAGCGTTGTCCGGGGTCCGGCGCTGGCGAGGTAAGGGCCGGAAGCTGCTATAAATACTTTTGAATTCGGTATCGTAGGATTGAGGTCTTATTTGAGGCGCATTTCCGGTCGCGGATTCGTCGATTTTCGCCGAGCGTAGGTCCGACAGTTGGCCCTGCTGAACCGAGCCCTTGAATACATAGGCGCCGCGCCCGTAATAGAGTACGGCAAGGCGGACGTCCGGGGCCTCGCCAATGCCTGGGATCAGGCCAGTGTGGCCTTTGAGTCGGGCTACCTCGATGGACTCGGATTTTTTAATAAATTCGATGCCCAGTTGATTTTTTATAAAGGCTTTCGGCGTGTCGAGGGTTCGAGCTTTGATGTCCAGGCTCAGGGTGGCTGATTGGTCCTCTGGCTGGCCAATAATTTGCTGTCCCTGTTTTTTAAAGTTCCAGTCGTCTGGGTAGTCGAAACTAAACAGTTTCCGCTGGTCGATATACTGGTTTTCCCTGTTTGCCGACGAGCTTGTACCCTGTCCCCAGGGCAAGCCATCGGTGGCGATACGAAAGGGCGTAACGCCGGCGTCGCCCCTGCTGTTTACATCCGCCTGCTTAACGATTTTCAGAAGCCTTTGATCATTGCGCGGGTGAGTGGAAAACAGACCATGGTAACTTTGTACTTTTTGCCCGGATTCCCGGCTGCGTTTTTTCATGTAGCGCTCGTGGTCCTTGAGCTGGGAAATAATGTTAATCATGGCGTCGGTGGGATAGCCGGCGGCGGCCATAAAACGAGCACCCATGGCGTCGGCTTCCAGCTCCATATCGCGACCATACCCACGCACGGTGGCGGTGCCCCACATGGCCGAGGCTTCGCCGACGTCGGCACTGCCGGTGAGTACGGCCAGCAGGCCTGCCACCACATTGGAACCCAGTTGGGCGCGCCGCTGACGGGAGGCGTGGTCGGCGGTGACATGAGCTACCTCGTGGGCCAATACAGCGGCCAGTTCCGCCTCGGAATTCATATAGGCGAGTAAACCGCGATTAATGTAGATATAACCACCGGGGGTGGCGAAAGCGTTGATTTCCGGGCTGTCGATAATGGTAAAAGTGAAATTGCCATTAGCCTGGTCGGAGTGGCGAACAATTTTTTCACCAACGGAGGTTACGTACTGGTTCAGTTCCGAATCCGCGAAGATGGGCATTTTCTTGAGGATTTCGTCATACATTTCCTTGCCGATTTTGGCGGCCTTTTCCTCTGACAGTGCGGCTGCTTGGCCGGTATTGAGAGTTACGGCAAGAACCAATAGCAGGAAAATTCTGCTTGGCCAGTGTTTGTAAGGATTTTTATGAATCATTTTTACCTGCTGATGAATCGCCTGTGTTGGTTCAGCTTCAACCGGTAAAAAAACTTTTCAGTTGCTTGCCGATGCCTTCGCAGGCCTGATCCTGAACCTGGGCAATAATCGGTATGGGCAGGCCCACCGCTACCATGTAGGAGGAACCTTTGGCTTCCACTTTAACCCGGCCATCTTCGGCCAGGTCGCCGAGATCCCAGATTACCGCTTCGTAGCTGCCGGTTTTTTCCCAGGTGGCGAACCCGAAACAGCCACCGCCTCCCGGGCCGATGGCACAGCTGACCGAGCCTTCGCGATCAGTGGTTTCGGTGTTACCGTCGACCCAGATCATATAGCGAATATTCCGTTGGCGGATGCGGGTGCCGATCATGGGTTCGGCGAGCATCCTACTCATGCGTTTTAGACCCAGTGGCGCGGTTCGGGGTTCAAACCAGGGGTAGATCAGATCCATGAATTCCGGTTCGCCGATTACCTTGAGGGGAGTACCCTGGCCGAGTTGCTTGCCAATGCAGCCGATAAAGTCGGGTTCGGTTTCGTAATTGGCGGCGTGGCGACGGCCCAGCACCACGACGGTCTCGCTGCCAGATAATTGCAGGCGTTCGCTGCTCTCCCGGTATTCATCCACCGTTGTGGTGGTGCAGGCGCCCAGTAGCAGACAAAGGCTTGCGAGCATGAGAAGCGGGGGACATGGAGGCTTCACAGGCCCGCCTGTTCCTGTTGTGGCGCTGTCGAATTCTTGATGCTCCTCTGGCGTAACCATTCGCTGATCTCGGGTACCCGCCCGAAACCGATAATGAAGTGTGCGCCGGCATCGCGCAGGGCGACGATAGCGGCCTGATGGAGGGCGTCGCTGGCGGATTTCAGAAAGCGGGTCGGGGTTTTACCGTAGGCGGACATAATCCAGTCGGCGACCGGTTGTCCCTGCTGGTCAAACACTTGCATGTTGTACTTGATCCACACCTCGTAGACATTGAGCTTGGTTTGATAGGGCATGGAAATCTGTACCTCCTCGATATGGGGCACCAGAATGATATCGGTGTCGCTGTGCCCCGGCTGGGAGGTGGTGAAGTTGGTTTGTGAGAACAGGCTATTGGTCACCGCGGTAAACAATTCCACCTGGGTTTGACCCACGGCGATGCTTACCTCCCGGCCTTCGCTGCTTTGAAAAACGTAGTTGCTGAAGGCGGGGTCAAAAACGACCAGTGAACTGAGGGGCATTTTTTTGCTCAGGGGCTTGGGAAAAGCGCCATCAACCTCCACGTGGGTTGCGCAGGCAGTCAACAGCAGGACGGCGATGCAGGTTGATAGAAGTATTGGCGTTTTCATCATGCCGATAAGCGTTCGGGGTTTCCGTTGATGGGCATAAAGATAGCCTAATTAAGACTGTTCAGGCCAACAAAGGTGCCGTCGTTGCGAAAACTGAGTTCGCGCATCAGGGCCGCGAAGCGCGTGGCGGTTTGACGCCTTCCCCCCGGCGCCAGGAAATGCACGGGAAAGCCGACAGTGTGTATGCGTACCAGGCGATCCCCCTTGCCCCGTTTGGCATTGATACGATCCACGGTATCCAGCACCTGGCGGATCGAGCCGCCGGTAAAATCGTCACCGAATACATAGAGGCTGATTTTTTTGTCTGGCGCATAAAACGCTTTAATAGCGCGCTGGATACCCTCGACAGGGCTGGAGTTACTGAATGGCGTCCAGGTGGTCAGGCGGTTGATGATCGCCTTGCGACGCCCCGGGGTATCCGGTATCCAGCGCCCCCGGTAGCCGGAAAACATGTGCTCGCCCATGTCGTTCATAATCTGGATACCCTTGACCTGGGGATAGATATCGAGAATGTTGATCATTTCCCTGCGCACCTTGGGCCAGGCGAAATCGAACATGCTGCCAGATGTATCGACAATAAACACGATGTATTCACTGTCCACGGGAATGCCGCCTATCACCTGATTATCCTGGCGTGCCTTGCTTGCCAGCAGTCGCGCCATTTCTTCCTCGAGTATTTGCAGTGCCAGCGCCAGCTCATCCCGTTCCTTATTCACGGTCGGTGTCCGGGTTTGTGCTCTGTCGACGCTGGCCAGCTGGTCCCTGAGTCGGGCGATGTCTTCCTCGATTTGGGATAGCTGTTCTTGTTTGCCCAGCAATTCCCGTTGTAGCATCCGGTTATCGCCACGCAGATCAAACAGCTGTTTCTGCAGCACGGTAAGACTTCCCTGCTCGGGCTGCTCAGGCTCCACTGCGCTGAATTCAACGGTGCGGGCAATTAACAACAGCAGTACGATGGCGCCGAAACCGCAACTGATCACATCGAGAAAAGAGATGCTGATCTCGGCGGTAGGTCGGCGTTTAATCCTCATGGCAAGCGGCTCATACCAAGCTCTCAGGGCCAGTCCCTGGACGGACTGAGAAAGGCGCCGCCCGAGGAAATACCCAGCTGCCAGAAAGCAGCGGCGGCTGCCGGGTCGCCTTCCATGGGCAGCAGAATCACGTTTACCGGGATGCCGCGGGGCAGGGCGTCCACCGCCTGTTCAAAAAGCTCAAGCCGTTGTTTGCCGGAAACCGTGTTGTTGCGGGGCTTCTTCCGGCCCAGGGTGGGCAGGCCATCGGTGATCAGAAAAATATTGTCCGGCTTCAGTGAAAAATCTCCGATCGCCTGAAAGGCTTTGACCAGGTTGGTGCCACCCTTTGGGCTTAGGCTTTTAAGGGCGCGTACGTTGTCATCGAGACTGCGATTGTCCGCGGCGCTAAGCCAGCGACCGTTGTGGTTGTTTGTCAGCGCCCGTGCTTCGGTATTAAAGGCGTAAATCTGATAATTACTGTGGCGGGGTAGTTGCGCCACCAGCCATTCAACGGTGCGGATGGTCCGTTGCCATTTTGCCGAGCGGCGTTTGCTCAATGCGTCCATATTGCGGCGGCGTACTACGTTGACGATGGTTTCGGCCAGCATGCTCGCCGAGCTGTCCACCAGAATTAACACCCGTTGGCCACCGAGTTTCAGGCCGGTGAGATATTGTCGGTCCCCGGTTCCGAAAAAGGCGCGGGTATCGGCGCCGCTGTCCTGCTGGCGTAGTTGCGCGGTTTCGGTCTCCAGCGCTACCAACTGTTTCTTTAACAGAGCGATTTCCTGCTCCGGGCTGGCTTCGATGCCCAGTTCATCACGTTGTTCCTGTAATTCGTCGAGCGCCCGCCGGGAGCGGCCCCGGGCCTGGGTGATTTCCTCATCCAGTTGTTTAAGGCTGTTGCGCAGTTCGACCTGGTTTTGTTCGCCGTCCCGGATATCCTCCATCAGCCGGCGGGATTCCGTCGCCGCACCGGCATCGTCAGTGCTACGCATGGCTTCGGCATCGTGTTTCAGGATAAGAAAGAGTAGGGTGACCGCGCCAAAACCGCAGGCCATGATGTCGAGAAAAGACAGGCTAAAGGTGCTGACGCGTCTTTTCTCGCGGGCCACGCTAGAGTACCTCGATCAGGCGCAGGGTTTCGCTGTCGATGCTCAGTTCGTCGCCGGGGCGCAGGTCATCCAGGTTGCCGGTGCAAAGAATGGGTAATCTGGCCTGGTCGGTCTCCACTTTTACTTTGCCGTGATCAGGACAGATTCTCAGCTTGCCCCGTAACGTGGACTCCCGATCGGTGGCTGGTGTGTCTACTGGTTTCAATTCGAGGCCCTGGCCGTTTCGACTGATGCGCAGGCCCCGGTTGAGGGGGTGGGCCTGATGACGGTAAAGGATGTGGGTTGGACGAGCGGGTTGTGCTGCCGGATTGTCCGATGTCTGGTCACGGCCTGGGCTCGCATCCGCTTCTGTGGCGAAGTCTGCCCCTGAAGCTGAAATCAACGGTAGCTGGGTGATAAACAGCAACTTCTCGGTATCGCTGACAATATGCTGGATTTGCTGTTGGCAGGCGTTTATCACCGCGTCCGGATCGCAGTAGGCGGTAAAATCAAATTGATCCTCGATTCCCGGCAGCCCGGCAAAACGGTGGCTTAACAAAATGGCGTCGGGTCGCCCTGCTTCCAGTGCTGAGGCAAGCGCATCGGTCAGCCGGCGCCAACGCTCGTTATTGGCGGCAATAAAATCAGCTCGCTGGATGTTGAGTTGGAAATTGCCCTGATCCGCCACCACTTCAATTTCGATTTCAGCCTGACTGCTCAGTCGTTCCAGCCAGCCGGGCAGTAGATCCCGCAGCTGTTGTTCACCCTGGGCGCTATGCATGGGGTCATAGCGATACTGTTGGATAAACTGGTCGGCGATGTAATGGGTCCAGGTGTCCTGAAAGCCTTTCAGCGATATATCCGGATACTGGCTGACCCGCTGGCGTTGAATTTGCCCCCCGCAGGCGATGCGCGTAATGACCGTGGCGTGGAGCTGAATATCCAGGTGCACCACATCGCCACTGATATCGGTGTGACAGGCTGCGGCCACCGCTGAATCCACCAGTCCGGTGGCCTGAAAAGGCGAGGCCTTGGCCAGGCCGAGCAGAATACTCAATTGCTTGTTACTGAGGTTTCCGGGTACCGCAAAAATAATGGATTCGGGTTCGCCAGCCTGGCGATGCAGGGCCAGCAACTGGGCGTAGGCCAGATCGGCATGGTGGCGAGCGTGGCGGTTGGTGCGTGCCAGGGGCGACAGACTGAGCTGGTGCCAGTATTGATTGTGGCTTTGCTGGGGCAGCAGCCAGGCGCTGCGCAGGGCTTGGTCACCGGTAACCACACCCTCGTCGGTGAGCAGGGCATAACCGGGTGCTGATAGCCGCCGATCCCCGTGGGCGCAGGCGATGGCGCTGTCATTGAGTTCAATAATTGCTGTACTCATGAGTCGCTCTCCTCCTGTTCCTATTCCTTTTTACCGGGTTTTCAGGTGCCGGAGCAGGTTTTGGTCGCAGTAGTCGTGACTTTCCAGCACCAGGCGCTCCTGCAGGAGTTGTAACTGATGCATAAAAAACATCACCACGATACTCAGCACCAGGGCGATAAAGGTGGAATTGAAGGCGACCCCAAGGCTGGCGGTGACCCCGACGATATCGCCGCTCACGGCCCGGTGTGCCTGGCCCAGGGCCTCGCCGATCCCGCGTACCGTACCGATAAAGCCGATGGAGGGAATGGCCCAGGCGATATAGCGCACCATCGCCAGCTCGGAATCCAGCCGATCCGATTCGTTCTCGCAGACATCGCTGATGGCGCTGGAGACATCCTGAATATTTCGGGTGGAGCTGAATCTTTGCAGCGCCGTCAACAGAGCCCGGGGTAAAAGATAGCTTTGTTGCTCCGGCGACAGGGCTTGCAGGGGCCGCGATAACTGGCGGGCATCGTCGGGTAGAATCCGGCTGCCTTCTTCCAGTTGGAGCAGGGGCTGCGACAATAACTGGCGCTCGCGCAGGCTGCGGCGCGCCTTGTAGGCCATGATGGCGCTGGCCCACAACATCAATATGAAACAGGCCTCCTGTTCATAATCCTTCACCACCACGGCAAAGGTTCGTTCCGCGACGATGGTTTCGCCAGCGGCCTGGCGGGCCAGTTGTGTTTCAAGGGTGGCAGCGGCGCTGGGTCGGATCACCGAAACATAGAGCGTGTGAACCACCACCAGCGCGCCGATAAGTGCAAACAGCTGGTAGATAAATTCCGAAGAAATATTTTTATTCATGGGTGTTAAGAGATTCGCCAGAGGGGGTTAGGTGCAACCAATATACGTTTCTGTTCCACGCGCATTAAATATCCACCGGAAAGGGAACGGAAAAATCTTCCGAAATTTTTTCGGTGGGTTTGAAGGGTTTATCGCTTGCCCGTGAGGGCGAGGCGTTAGTCTTTTTACCTGCGTTTTTGTCGCTGTCTTTTCTGGCCTCGGGCGTCGTTGTCCGGGCCGGCGGTACCGCCGTGGTTTGCTTATCCGCGCCGCCGGCTTGTCCGGTTTCATTGGAGGCATCCGCTTGCGCCCATGCGGTTATCCCGCTTACTGACAGCAGTATCAACGCGCAAAGCAATTGTCGCCGGTAGGGATGGGCGCGGTGGGGCTTTGTCGAGACTGAGCGGGACATCATTTGCCGACCTATTGCGCGTAGCGCGCTATGCGAAAGCCCAGATCGTCCCGGGCTTTGTCGCTGTAATCACGAAAAGATAGACGTAGCTCCGAGATACCGCCATG
Organism: Porticoccaceae bacterium; assembly: GCA_003448675.1. GTDB lineage: Bacteria > Pseudomonadota > Gammaproteobacteria > Pseudomonadales > Porticoccaceae > HB2-32-21. The sequence goes on along the minus strand of DLXZ01000263.1, from coordinate 23,899 downwards.
ACGCCAGCTGGGCCCGCGAACAACATGGTATTGACCGGTCACCGGCCCCAGTGGGTCTGGGTCACTTTTCTGACCCAGCGCCGTGGTGATGCTGTAGTAGTCATTGAGCCATTCAGCGACATTACCGCCCAGATCGTGGATGCCGTGGTGATTCGCGGTGTAGCTGCCCACCGGGGCTGATACCACGTGGTCGTCCCGGTAAGTGCTGAGTGTACGCGCCGCTACCGATGCCGCGCCCCGGTCGGCAATATTTGTCGCCTTTTCCTGTGGT
>DLXZ01000263.1:19877-23479 GCA_003448675.1 Porticoccaceae bacterium | reverse complement strand
GATATTTGCCGCCTTTTCCTGTGGTGGTAGCTCGGAACCCCAGGCGAATTTGGCCATGGAGCCATCGGCGCGCCGCCGCGCCACCCAGGCCCATTCGGCCTCGGTGGGCAGACGGTAACCGGTTGATTCAGTGTTCATGCCAGTAATTTCCCCATCTTTCTCAATGTAAAAGGGTGGCAGTTGAGCCTGTTCACTGAGCCAGTTACAAAAACGCGCCGCCTCGGTCCAGCTGAGGTTGACGGCCGGCTGGCTCAGGTAGTCCAGTGTATTACCATTTGCGTGCAGGGAATTGTGACGGCTGTTGAATTTGCGAAACTGTTCATTGGTGACCTCCATCACGGAAAAATAAAAAGGCCGCTGTAAGCGCACTTCCCGCAGGGTTTCATTGGCCCGGCGTCCCTGTTCCCGCCGCGAGGCGCCCATGGTGAAGCTGCCTTCGGGCTGGAACAGTTTCAGGCGCTGTCCGAGCGGTGTGGAAATAGTGCTCGGCAGGGCGGTTTTGGCGCTTGCGCCGCTGATCAGGGGGATCAGCACCTGCTGGGGGATACCCGGTGTTGGAGTGATGTTTCTGCTGACCGTGGCGTACCCGGCTTTGCGTAACTCGAGTCGCCAGGGTCGGGCGGGCAGGGTTACCGAGCGAGGCGTGGCGCCGTAATCCTTACCCTCGATGATCAAGCGGGCGCCGGAAGGCCTGCTGTCGATATCGAGACTGCCCAACCTGGGTTTTAAATTAATAGTCAGTTGACGCTGTTCCCCGGAGCGCAAAGCAAAGCCCTCGCTGGCGTTCTGATAGCCGGCCAGAAACAGACGCAGTTGATGTTGGGTATCGGGTTCCACGTCTATATCCACGGGTGTTTTACCCTGAAATTCCCCGTTGAGCGTGATATTGGCGCCGGCAGGGCTGGAAACAACACTCACTCGGGCGTCGGCGACCTGGAGTTGTATTTCCGGCCACTCCCGTTGCTCGCCGATGGCTACCCTGACTTCCTGTCGCCAGGTCTTGTAGCCGGACAGACTGAGGCTGACTTCTTCCCCTTCGCTCAGCACCTCGACGGTGGCGGGGCTTACCGCCACTTCCTTACCCGCCACATTGATCGAGGCTCCGGGCGGTGAGCTGCGAAACGTGACTTCACCCCAGGCGCCTTGGAGGCTTGAGTCCACGTGCGTGGTTTGTCCCATGCCCGCTACCTCTATCGTCCGTTCCAGGGGCAGATGCCGGGGCGCACTCAAGGCTAACTGGTGAATCCCAGCAGGGACGTCAAGGCTAAGGGGTGAGATCCCTTTGTGCTCTCCATTCAAAGCTACGCTGGCGCCTGCGGGCATGGTAGTTACCTCAAGTACGCCAGGCAGTTTTGTCAGTTTTAGCTCGAGGGTCTGGTGCTCCTGATCATCGATCACCAGCGGCAGATTGAGTGCTTGATAACCCGTGGCCGAGGCGCGTAATTGATAAACGCCGGGGCGCAAAAGCCGTGTTTTGCCAATGGCAACGGAGAAGCCTCCGTCGATGGTCACCGTGGCCTTGTCCGGCTGGGTGAGGATGGCCAGGCTTCGGGCGGTGATCAGGAACCACAGGATCAGCCCGCTTAGCGCGACAACAAAGGCGAGCATCATTGCAATCAGGGGTAAGCGGCGGCTACGACTGACGCCCGCGGCGGCGACAGGGACAAATTCGATGGCATCGACGGTGTGTCCGTTCGTGGGCGCAAATGCCGCCGGCGTCAGTGCCGGTTCATGACTGTCCGGGTGCTCGGAGTGTTTATCGCCGCTATTCATCAAATGGCTTCCCTGCACGCGATTTCAATGGGGCCCAGAGTGCCAGAGCCGCTGACCGTAAAGGCTACGCGAACATCCCGGTAACCCTTGCGAACGCCTTCGGCCACGTACTTGCCGGGTTTCAGCTCCACCTGTTTTTGCGCGAATTGTCCCAGCGCTGCAACCCGCAATATGGTGACACTGGTTTTATTATCCGAGGTCAGTTGCACGGTTGTTGGCGTGGTGGCGACTATCAGCAGGCTCTCCACTTGCTGAATTTGCCGGGACAGTCTCGGGCTGTTAACCCCCAGTTGCCGGGCGTCGGCGAGCAATTGTTTGGCTTGGCCATAAACCGCCGGGCTGGATAAGCGCAGGGGTTCATTGATCAGTGCTTCCAGTGCCTTATCCAGTTTTGCCCGGGCCTGGCTGCGCGCCAGCCCGATCTTGGCGTCCACCACGGAGTTATCAATAGTCAGGGTGGCCTGGTAACTGGTTACAGCGTCGCGCCATTGTTCCCGCTGCTCCTGACCTACGGCCTCCTGTAATAGCAAGCCCACACGTTGTTGATTGTATTCGCTTCGGGCCTGGGACAAAGCCTGGCGCGCACTCGTGGACTGGGGTGAGAGCTCGAGCGCCTGCTCGAAGGCGCTGATAGCCGCGGGATAGCTGGTGGCCTGTAAATGACTGAAACCCTGGTTCAACGCGTCATTAAAGTTTTTATCTCTGATCAGGTTTCGGGTTTGTTCGCGTCCTTTTTGCGCCGCGGTGTTGACGGAATCCAGCGTCAGTGCCTGCTCGAAAGACGCCAATGCATGTTTATAGGCACCCTGTGCCAGATGACCCTCTGCCTGATCCAGTAATTCGAGCACCCGTGGCAGTTGCTCCAGGCGCTCGAGTCCGCTTTGAGCCGCCGGATGAGTTGGCGCCAGCGCCAATGCCATTGTGTAGGCCCTTCTCGCTTCATCGATGTCGCCCTGGTCGATGGCGGTCGCGCCTGTTGCCAGTGTTTTTTCAAGCAGGGGGGCGATGCGGCTTTCCAGTACGTTGAGTTGCTCCAGGCTGTTCTGGTAAGTCTCGGCGGCCTGCTGGTAGCGGCCTTTTTGATACAGGCTATCGCCCTCGGAGGTTTTTTCGTTGGCGGCGCGATAATCCGCTTCGGCCCAAAGTGTGACCTGGCGTGCTTCCAGGGATTGGCGTTTTTCCATGATGCCGGCAAGCGCATCCTGGGCCGCCCGACGCTGGTTGCGTAACTGCTGCTCCTTGAGGGCATTGCTGGAAGCAAGATCGGGTGCGTCATCGGTGCCAGTCGTGACCGGGGCAGCCGCGGTATCGGTGGGGGTTTCCATAGTGCCTGGGGGCTGAAGTTTCTGCCAGAACACCAGGCTTAATGCCCCGACTATCAACACAACCGTTGCGATCAGGTAGCGGTAGATTAACGTTGCGGATACCCCTGCCGAGCTGGCGGGCGCGGAGCTCATGGTAGCCGGTGGGGGTTTTCGGTCCTGGGTCCCGCTCAATGCTACATCGCTGGCTTCGATCGCTTCGAATTCGTTGTTCTGATCAACCATGATGTTTGAGTATTAAAGCTCGCCGCGCTCGTTGAGGTATATTTTTCTCAGGATTTCCCGCCATTGCTGGTATTGCATTTGCACGTTGCCGGTGAGCGTGATGGTCTGGTCTTCCAGCTCGATAACCCGTGGCTCCACCTCGGCTTCCAGGGATTGCCCCAGTTCGGCCAGGGCCTCGATGTGAATCTGGGCTTCCGCTTTTTTGCCGAGTCCGCTTTTGACCAATAGCGCGCCGCTGCCAATGGCCACCGCGCCGCTGGCACGCGCGGCGCCGCTGTTGCT
>DLXZ01000263.1:16510-19719 GCA_003448675.1 Porticoccaceae bacterium | reverse complement strand
TCGATTGTCGTTTCAGTTCACGGGCGGCCATCACCTCATCGTAACTCTCCGCTCGCCAGGTTTGGTAGGGCTCTTTCATTTGCTGGGAGAAAGCGTCGTAATACTCCTGAACGGTGTCAATGTACAGGTAATCCCGCTCCCGCAGTGGTTCGATCCTAGCCAGGATCGGGTCGTTCTCCGCGGGCAGGCGCACTACCTTGAGTTGGCCCTTGCGGTTTTCTTCCAGGTGCTGGGAAAAAGCTTCCGGCGAAAAATCCCTGGCAAAGCGAAGGGTGGATATGGTTCTTATGTCGAGAGCCTGTTTGCCACTCAGTTGTTGCCGCCATTGGACCAGGTCATTGGCGATTTGGTTAAACAGACCCTGGAAAGGGTCGCGCTGTAATTTCTTACGCCGCTCATAGGCGTATCTGCTGGCCAGTGCTTGGTAGGTTTTTTGATAGTGTCGTTTGCCGGAGCTATCCCTGACGGTGATGTCCAGGGCCAGTTTTTCACCATCAGACTGTTGAATGGCGCCGCTGATGTAAATGTCAGTGATTACTTGCTCTGAAGGCAGTAAGCGCACCGCGCCCCAGGCGGCCGAATCCTGAATAGTATGCGTCAACTGCGTGGCCAGATAGTGGGCTTCGGCATTACGAACCGCTGGCAATATATTGGCCTCTTCCTTTTCATCCAGATCGTCAAGGCCGGGGTTGAAGGCCAGAATGCCGACGTCGAGAAGTTCTGCTTCGGCTATGAGCGTTTTCTCTTGTTTCAGCGGCGTGTAGGTGGTCGATTTGACCTGGATCGGTGAGTTGCAGCCCGCCAGTAGCAATACCGCGAACAGCGCTGGCAGGAGCGCGCGGTGGGTAGGTGGATGCCGGTGAAACTGATTCATGGATCGGTTCAGCCTCCCGCCTGCTGATTTTTGTACTTGCGATATTCTTCCCACAATTTTTCCCGCAGCGCTGGATCTTTCTCCTTTTGCGCGGCTTCGCGAATTTGTCGGGCGACGATATCATCATCACGGCCATCATCGATGTCTTCCGGGATGCCGCCTGCGATGGTGGAGGCGGGCGCCGAGGCGCCTTCCTTGCCATCCGAGTCTTCGCTGGTCGCCGTTTCCCCGGAGGTTTCGTCACCGGGTTCGATATCGGCGTCAGCCACGGCCTCGGGCAACTCCCCATACCCAGGCAGGCCTTCTTCAAGCTCGCCTTCCTCAAACAACACTTCATCGAGGTCTTCATCATCCCCCCCGGAAGCATCGAGACTACCGCCGGCGCTGCTGGCAGCGGCCTCGGCCTTGGCGCGCTCGTCGAGGATCATGCCGTCAAATACCGCCACCGATGCATCCAGCTCGGCATCCAGGTCGCCCATGACTTCATCCGCGGTGCGCGCATTGCCTGTCGAAGTGCTGCTCCCCGAATTGACAGGCCTTTCCGGAGTGTTGGTCGTTGCGGTGGACGCTGGGCTGTTGTCGTCCTGGGCCGTTTCGCTTTTATTGTCAGTCTGGGAGCTGCTGCTGGTCTGGTTGCTGGTGCAGCCACTCAGTGCTCCCAGAATCGAAATCAGGATTAGTAATCGGAGGATGGGAAGTGATCTGATCATCTGTTGGCTGCCGGGGTCAATGAATCAGAGGAATGCTGATTCGTGAAGCCTTGGTTTCAACCGGTTTGCCGTCGGCGAAGCGCGGTCGAAACCGTGCCTGACGAATCGTTTTTAACGCTGATCTTCTTAGCCCGAGCCCGCTTTCAGTTGAGGGCTCAAGCAAATTAATCTGACTGGGCCGGCCGCTTTCGGAGATGTCGAGTTCGGCGGTGATGTGCCGTGTTGGCAAGTGCTCGGGTTTAGTTACAGAAAGCACCGCAGGCAGGAAAACGGGTTGGGAAAACCATTGCGCCATCAACATTTCCGATTGGTCGGACGCAGTGATCAGCTCATGGGCCCGCTCATAGTAATTCATCGCCTGATTACGTCGGTTAAATAGCAGATACCAGTCTCCGGCTTCCACGTAGGCGGTGATTATTCGCTCGGGCGAGTTATCCTCGTCCATCTCTGCCAGCTTGATTATTTGCTCGTGGGCGATACGCCCTTTTTTAAATCCGGTTTTTGACAGAGTGGCCATTCGGGATAAAGACATAAATTCCTGATCGGCACTGGCGCTATAGGGCGCATCCAGGGCCGTGGCCCATTGATCACCTTCATGCTGGGAAGCGTATAGGTTGACCAGTGCGGTGATACGCAATAGTTCGATGTGGGCCTGGGTGTCCAGCTCCGGGGCGGCCTGGGCATTTTTGAGTGCCGCGTTGATCAGGCCATTGGCGGAGGTGATGTGATCTACCCGAGAGGTGCTGCTGTCGAGTTGGTACATGCTGATATGCCAAAGGGCCAGCTCCTGGAGCAAGGGGATCAGCGAAGGATGATTGGCGTCGTGGTTTTTCAGAAAAAGATTCAGCAGCCTGCTGTAGTTTGTGGTGACGTTTTCAAACAGGTTTAGCGCTTTCTGGGTTTCGATAATGGATTCGAGAATGGGCGCCTGGGATAGACTGTGCAGGCCATGATTAACCCGGTTGATATGCATGGCTCTGCGCAGTGTAATAATCGCTTCTTTATATAGTCCGTGGTTTTTCAGGGTTTCGCCTAGTCCAAAGAGCGCCTCCGATGACTGCTCATGGTAAGGGCCGTAGGCGTCCAATTCCCGGATTGCTTGACGATAGCGCTTCAGGGCCTGTTCCAGCTCTCGCGTCCGGACCTGATTTTCAATGCCCTTTGAGTCGGGTGTGCTTCCTGGGGCAAGCGTTTTTGAGTCCGCTTCAGGTGCGGGAGTTTCTGGCGCCGAAGCCGCTTCGGGGGGCTGGTTTAGCACAACGTGCTCTTTGCCCAATCCGTTAGCGTCGGCGGCTCGGTTTTCCGAATCGGCCGACGCAACCACGCCGGGAATGACCAGCGACAGGCACAGGGTTAGCAGCAACCGGAGTAGATGCTTCACGCGAAAGCGGATCATCAACGCCGGTTTTGTACTTGTGTGAAGGGAAACTTGCATGTCAGCATCATGGTGTTTTTGAGTGCCGGAGTGAGCAAATGTTCCTCCCGTGGACTGTAGGCCGAATGTCAGCTTTTGCCAAGACGCCGGTGTAAAAAGTTCGTCAGTTCATCCAGCTTGACGTCCACGGAGTCCGTTTCACAGCGCTGCTTGTATTCGACGCAGCCTTTTTCAAGACCCCGGTCGCCAA
>DLXZ01000263.1:8258-16321 GCA_003448675.1 Porticoccaceae bacterium | reverse complement strand
AGCCTTTTTCAAGACTCCGGTCGCCAACTACCAGTCGGTGGGGGATGCCGATCAGGTCAATATCAGCGAGCATAACGCCCAATCGGGCTTTCTCCTCGTCCATCAGCAGAACGTCGAGCCCGCTGGCTTTCAGTTGCTCATAGAGTTGTTCGCAAGCAGTGGCGACCGCTTCTGATTTATGCGCATTGATGGGCACAATCGCCAGCGTAAAAGGCGCGAGAGCCTCGGGCCAGATAATGCCCTGCTCATCGTGGTTTTGCTCAATGGCGGCGGCGACAACGCGGGTCACGCCGATGCCATAGCAGCCCATGGTCATGACCTGTTCCTTGCCTGCCTCGGTCAGCACGGTAGCGTTCATGGCCTGGCTGTATTTGTTGCCCAATTGAAAGATGTGCCCGACTTCGATGCCACGTTTTATTTCCAGATTGCCCTGACCGTCGGGGCTAGGGTCGCCGGCGAGGACTTCGCGGATGTCGGCGATTGTGCCAGGGGTGCAATCCCGCTCCCAGTTCACCCCCATGAGATGGTAGCCATCTTCATTGGCGCCGCAGACAAAATCACTCAGCTGAGCGGCGCTGCGGTCGGTGATGATCGGCAATGACAGGGCGACCGGGCCCAATGAGCCTACCGCGCAACCGACTTTAGCCTGTATTTGTTCGGTGCTGGCAAAAGTCAGTGGACTGGCGACGCCGGGTAGCTTGGCAGCCTTAATTTCGTTCAGGCTGTGGTCGCCCCGCAGCACCAGTGCCACCAGCCCGCCTTCTTCTTCGCCGTTGACGATCAGGGTTTTCAGGGTGTTGGACGCCGAGCAGTTTAAAAAGGCGCTGACCTCCTCGATGCTGTGCTGGTTTGGTGTAGCGATTTTTTCCATTTCCCGGGTCGGGGCCAGGCGTGGCTCGGCGGGGGGCAGGGCCTCTGCCATTTCCACATTGGCGGCATAGTCGCTGGTGGTGGAAAAGGCGATGTCGTCCTCGCCGGAGTCGGCCAGCACATGGAATTCGTGGGAGTGGCTGCCGCCAATGCTGCCGGTGTCGGCCAGTACCGGGCGGAAGTCCAGGCCCATTCGCTCAAAGATTCGGGTATAGGCTTCGTGCATGCGATCGTAGGTCGCCTGGAGGCTTTCGGCATCAAGGTGAAAGGAGTAGGCGTCTTTCATGATGAACTCGCGTGCGCGCATGACGCCGAAACGGGGTCGGATTTCATCCCGAAATTTGGTCTGGATTTGATAGAAGTTAGCCGGCAGTTGCTTGTAGCTGCGTAGCTCATTGCGGATCAAGTCGGTGATAATTTCTTCGTGGGTGGGACCCAAACAGAAAGACCGCTGGTGGCGATCATTAATACGCAACAGTTCCGGGCCGTACTCCTCCCAGCGACCGGATTCCTCCCAGAGCTCGCCGGGCTGCACAACGGGCATCAATACTTCCTGAGCGCCGGCGCGGTTCATTTCCTCGCGGATAATGTTTTCCACTTTGCGTAGGGTTCGTAGCCCCAGGGGGAGCCACGTATACAAACCGGAAGCGAGTTTTCGAATCATGCCGGCGCGCAGCATCAGCTGATGGCTGACGACTTCCGCGTCTGCCGGGGTTTCTTTCTGGGTCGCGAGTAATAATTCGGTGGCGCGCATGGTTTGGGTTCCGCTATGGTTGATTGAGACCTGATTTCAAGGGCTTGCGATGAAAGCCGCTAGTGTAAGGGGCTGGCCTCGAGCGGTACAGTCGGAGCGATTACGAGCAATGAGTAAAGACGGGACAATACTATGTTTCAACTGGACAAGCGCTTGCAGGAAGACACTTGCGTTATCGGGGATATGGCTCTGTCCCGGGTGTTTCTGCATCGGGATGCCAACTACCCCTGGTGCATTCTGGTGCCCCGGCGTCAGGGGCTACGGGAAATTTATCAGCTTGATGAAGCGGAGCAGGTTTGCCTGCTTGAAGAGTCCCGGGCTCTTGCCATCGCCATGACTTCGTTGTTCAGGCCCGATAAGCTGAATGTGGCCGCCCTGGGCAACGTAGTCAGCCAGCTGCATATTCATCACATCGTGCGTTTTACTGATGATCCCGGCTGGCCAGCGCCGGTGTGGGGCGCGGTAGCGGCGAAGGCTTACGAGCCGGAGGAACTTGATACGCGGGTTGAAATGCTGAGGAGTGTGCTAAAGGAAAGTGGTCTGTCGTGGTAGCTACAAAATAGCCTCGGTCCCGCGGGCGGAAGCTATAAGGAGCAAAGCCCCGGCTGGCGGGGCTTTGCTCCTCAGCGTTCGCTAATTCCAGGTAGCGACACTAGTTGGCCATATCCTTGAGTTTTTTCAGCGCGGTCACCTTGACTGTAGTGCTGGCGGGTCGCGCTTTGAAGGTGGTCTCTTCCCCGGTGAAGGGGTTGATGCCCTTGCGAGCCTTGCGTGCAGGTTTTTTGACTGTCTTGATTTTCAGCAAGCCGGGTAAGGCAAATTCACCGACACTACGCTTTTTAATGTGCCGCTCAATAACAACAGCAAGTTCGTCCAGGACGCCATTCACCTGATTCTTGGTCAGCCCGGTATTGTCGGCAAGCTCACCAACGATCTGGGCTTTGGTGTACCTGTCCTTAACCGCAGTAATTTTGCGGGCTGGAACGGGTTTCTTCGCTACTGCTTTTCTGGCTGGAGCCTTTGTCTTTGCCGGAGCTTTTTTAGCTACCATATCAAGCTTCCCCTTCAACATTGTTGTGGTGGATTAAGTGAACTGCTCTAGAGGCGCCAAATCGCATAACAGCTAACAAAATAAACGACCCGCCTAGCCTCGGCGCTATGTATATAGTATCCGCTAGAACCCCGCAAGCGGAATGAACAAAAAAAGCTGATTTTTAGGGGAAAAACTATATGTTTTTGCAAAAGTGGTGCGCATACAGGAGAAAGCTTCACTTCAGATTCACCAGGGCGCTACTTTGGTGCGCTCGGTGCAAGTGATTGCCAGCCACTGGCTGGGGTATAATGCGCGCCGATTTTTTGACTGTGGTAGTTAAGCGATTCGATTGCCTGGAAGCGTTTGGAGAAAGACACGATATGCCTATTTACGAATATCTTTGCGAGGCCTGCGGTCACGAGCTGGAGGCTATACAGAAGCTGTCCGACGAAGTGTTGAAGGTGTGCCCGGCCTGTGACAGGACGACTCTGAAAAAAAAGGTCACCGCCAGCGCATTTCGTTTGAGTGGCAGTGGCTGGTATGAAACCGACTTTAAAACCGGCGATAAACGTAATCTCTCCGGAGACAAAAGTTCCAATGGCGGCGGCAAGAGCAGCAGTGACACTGGTAGCGCCAGCAGCGAAAGCAAACCCTCCGGTGGGAAGTCAGGTGAAAAAAGCAGTAAGAGCGATAATAAAAGCTCAGCCGTCACCGGAAATTGAGCGCCGGATTTTGTTCACTGGCGATAACGTTTCAGTAATAGTAAAAGTTTGTAATCAGGATTAATGAATATGCGCTCTGTTTATTGCGGGCATGTTGAGCCCTCCCATATCGATAGCGAAGTGGTTTTGTGTGGATGGGTGGATCGTCGCCGGGATCACGGGGGGGTCATTTTTGTCGACCTGCGTGATCGTGAGGGCATTGTCCAGGTGGTGGTTGATCCCGATGCTGGTGAGCACTTTGCCACCGCCGACCGGGTACGTGGTGAGTATGTGCTACGCATACAGGGTCTGGTGCGCGCCCGTACCGAAGCGACGGTAAACCCGGAGATGAAAACCGGAATGCTGGAAGTATATGCCCACTCGGTGGAGATTCTTAACGCCGCGAAAACCCCTCCTTTTCAGTTGGATGAGCATACGAAAGTAGGCGAGGACGTCAGGCTCCAATACCGCTACCTGGATTTGCGCCGCCCCGAAATGCAACACAACCTGTATTTCCGTTCCAAGGTGATGGCGGTGATTCGCAACTGTCTTGACGATGCGGGTTTTCTCGATATTGAAACGCCAATACTGACCCGGGCCACGCCAGAAGGCGCCCGGGACTATCTGGTGCCCAGTCGTACCCACGGCGGCAAGTTCTTTGCGCTGCCCCAGTCGCCACAGCTATTTAAGCAGTTGCTCATGGTGTCTGGCTTTGATCGCTATTATCAGATCGCCAAGTGCTTTCGTGATGAGGACCTGCGTGCAGACCGGCAGCCCGAATTCACCCAGATCGATATTGAGGCCTCTTTCCTGTCCGAGCAGGAGATCATGACCATCACCGAAAATATGCTGCGGGAGCTGTTTGCAAAGCTGCTCGACGTGGACCTCGGTGATTTTCCCAAAATGACTTACGCCGAAGCCATGCAGCGTTTTGGCAGCGATAAACCGGATCTGCGTATTCCCCTGGAGCTGGTCGACGTCAAGGATCTGATGACGGGGGTGGACTTCAAGGTTTTTTCCGGGCCCGCCAATGACCCCGAAGGCAGAGTTACTGCCCTGAAAGTGCCGGGTGGCAATGACATCAGCCGCAAGCAGATTGACGAGTACACCAAGTATGTCGGCATTTATGGCGCCCGTGGGCTAGCTTATATAAAGGTTAATGACAAAGCCGATCTCGAAGAAGGGTTGCAGTCGCCCATTGTTAAATTCCTGCCCAATGAAGTCCGTCAGCAACTGCTTGATCGCGTTGGCGCGGAAACTGGCGATCTGATTTTCTTTGGCGCCGACAAGAGTAAGGTGGTATCCGAAGCCCTGGGCGCCCTGCGCTGCAAACTGGGTGAAGACCTCGACCTTTATACCTGCCAATGGGCGCCGTTATGGGTAGTGGACTTCCCCATGTTCGAGCGGGGTAATGATGGTGGGTGGACTTCCCTGCATCATCCCTTCACCCAGCCCCTGTGCTCGCCCGAGGAACTGGTCGCTGATCCGGGCGCGGCCCTGTCCCAGGCCTATGACATCGTACTTAATGGCACTGAGCTGGGCGGTGGCTCGGTGCGGATTCATGAACAGGCCATGCAGCAGGCTGTGTTTGAAGTGCTCGCCATCGGAGAACAAGAACAGCGGGAAAAATTTGGCTTTTTGCTCGATGCCCTTAGCTATGGCTGTCCGCCCCACGGAGGCCTGGCCTTCGGTCTCGATCGGATCGTCATGCTGATGGTTGGCGCCGAGTCCATTCGCGACGTGATTGCCTTCCCGAAAACTCAGTCCGCCCAGTGCTTGATGACCGATGCGCCGGGCTTGGTAAGCAATGAGCAGTTGCGTGAATTGAATATCCGTCTCCGCGAAAAGGCAGCGTCGGAAGCGGCGGAGTAAGCACACATTATTTAAGCGCGTGAAAAAACGTTATACAGGTGAGTTTGTCCCGGTGTATCAGTTTGCCGGGGTAGTGAGAGGTGATCATGGCTGGACACAGTAAATGGGCGAATATCAAGCATCGAAAAGCGGCCCAGGATGCTAAACGCGGCAAGATTTTCACCAAGCTGATTCGAGAGCTGGTGGTCGCTGCCAAAATGGGCGGTGGCAACCCGGAAGATAACCCCCGCCTGCGAGCGGCGGTGGACAAGGCGCTGGGCGCTAATATGAAGCGGGATACCATCGACAAGGCTATTCAGCGCGGGGCTGGTGATGCCGAGGGTGATAATTACGAAGAGGTAATCTACGAAGGTTATGGCACCAACGGCATTGCTGTGTTGGTTGAATGTCTGACTGACAACCGCAACCGCACCGTGTCCGATGTGCGTCATGCCTTTACCAAACGCGGTGGCAACCTGGGCACTGACGGCTCGGTAGCTTACCTGTTTACCCGCACCGGACAGATCAGCTACGCCCCTGGCAGTGACGAGGACGCCATTATGGAAGCGGCGCTGGAAGCCGGCGCCGAAGACGTGGTCGCCAATGACGATGGCTCTATCGACGTGCTGACCGCCTGGGAAGACTTCGTCGCCGTCAAGGAAAGTTTGATTACAGCGGGTAAGGAGCCGGAATCCGCGGAGGTGACCATGGTGGCCTCCACGACGGTAGAGCTGGATGCCGATGGCGCGGAAAAAATCATGGCGCTGGTGGATCACCTGGAAGACCTGGACGATGTCCAGAATGTTTATACCAATGCCGATATCCCCGAAGCAGTTCTGGCACAAATGGGCTAAGGCCTGATGTGCTTTTTTCCCACCGCTTTAGTCAAAGCGTTAACCACAACGAGTAGTCAAGGAGTCACAAGATGAAAGTCATCAAGAAAACCGCCGAATACACTATTTACCAGAAGCGTTCCGGGCGCTACGGCGTCAAGGACGCTAACAAGCACTGGGTAAATGAGGCCGAAAAAGTCGCTATTCTACTGGCCGAGGACCTGATCAAGGCGCCGGCGCCCAAGGCCCCTGAGCCGGAAGTTGAAGAAGCTGCCGAAGAAGAAACCGCGAGTGAAGCGGAAGCAGAAGAAGGTGAGGCAGGCGAAAAGAGCGAGTAGCTTGCGTGCTTCGTCCCCGCTTGCGGACGGAGAACCTGAAAAGGAGGCGGCCTCGGGGCCGCCTTTTTTGTTGCCCGCGTCCGGGTTATCGGAGCCGGCATTGCAAGCCGCCGGTCAATGCCGGATCATCTTTGCATGGATAGTAGAGGCAGTCGCTAATGACGCGCATACTTGGTATCGATCCCGGCTCCCGGCGCACCGGCTTCGGCTTTATCGAGGTGGTCGGTAGCAAACTCAGCTACGTGACCAGCGGCATTATCCGCTTGCCGGAACAGTCGCTGCCGGAACGGCTCAAAGTGATTGCCAACAGTGTCAGAGAACTGGTTGTCGAACATCAACCGTCTTCCATGGCGGTGGAAGAGGTGTTTTTCGCCCGTGACCCAAGGGCTGCTTTACGTTTGGGGCAGGCCAGGGGCGCGGCGATTGTGGCGGGGGTGCAGGCGGACTTGCCGGTTGCTGAATACAGCGCCCGCACGGTAAAGCAGGCGGTAGTGGGTAGCGGAGCGGCAACCAAGGAGCAGGTTCAGCATATGGTGACTCGCCTGCTGGCACTGCCGGCGCCGCCGGCGGAGGACGCGGCCGACGCCCTGGCAGTGGCCATCTGCCATGCTCACAGCCTGACCACGCATGCGAATCTGAGGCAGACCTCGCGTTATGCCCGAGGTCGGCGCAAATGAACAGTGTTAAACCAAGAGCCGGAGATTCTTATCGATGATAGGGCGAATTCGTGGCATTCTGCTGGAAAAACAGCCGCCTCATCTGCTGGTGGATGTGCAGGGAGTCGGTTACGAAGTTCAGGTCTCAATGACCACGTTTTTTGCGTTGCCTGAACTCAATGAAGCGGTCAATCTGCACACCCATTTCGTGGTGCGCGAGGATAATCAGCAGCTCTACGGTTTTGCCGAGGCCAGTGAACGCCGACTGTTTCGCGAGTTGATAAAAGTCAGCGGCGTTGGCCCCAAGCTGGCGCTGGCGATTTTATCCGGGATGAGCGCGCCAGAGTTCGTCGGCTGTGTGCACAATAATGATAGCGCCGCTCTGGTGCGTCTGCCGGGCGTCGGCAAGAAAACCGCCGAGCGTCTGGTGGTGGAGATGCGCGATCGCCTGGGTGATGAGTGGCGGGCCGAGGCCGCTGTGGGTGCAGTGGTTTCCGCACCAGTTGCCGGTGATTCCGCTGTTGCGGAGGCTGAGCATGCGCTGGTCGCGCTGGGCTATAAACCCCAGGATGCGGCGCGCATGGTCAGAGCGCAGTTGCTGGAGGGCGAATCAAGTCCGCCCAGTGCTGAGTTGATTCGCCTGGCCTTGAAAAGTGTGGTTACGCGGCCGTAAGTTATTTGTAAAAATGTCGACGGCCCGTAATGAAAAAGTAAAGTGATAGCGGTATGCTAGCGAGCAAACTTAGGGCTGTGCTTTAAGAGAGTATCGATACAACACCGAGTCTTGCAATACCAGGATCCGAGAAACCCCCAAACGCTGTGATAAGCGATAGCAGATCACGATGATAGAAACCGACCGCCTGGTCGCCACCAGCAGTACAGACGCCGAAGAGCGACTGGATCACGCGATCCGGCCAACTTGCCTGGCGGATTACGTTGGCCAGACCGCTATGCGCGAGCAAATGGAGATTTTTATCCATGCCGCTCGCCAGCGTAACGAGGCCCTGGATCACACCCTGGTGTTTGG
>DLXZ01000263.1:0-7963 GCA_003448675.1 Porticoccaceae bacterium | reverse complement strand
AAAACCACGTCCGGGCCAGTGCTTGAAAAGGCCGGCGATCTGGCCGCCCTGATGACCAATCTCGAACAAAACGATGTCCTGTTTATCGATGAGATACATCGCCTGAGTCCGGTGGTGGAGGAAATTCTCTACCCGGCCATGGAAGACTTTCAGCTTGATATCATGATTGGCGAGGGGCCGGCGGCCCGGTCCATCAAACTGGATCTGCCGCCTTTTACCCTGGTGGGCGCGACCACCAGGGCAGGTCTTCTCACTTCGCCGTTGAGGGATCGCTTTGGCATTGTCCAGCGCCTGGAGTTTTATTCCATCGAAGAGCTGAGTGCCATTATCTCCCGGGCTGGATCGATTCTGAATGTGCCGATTGAACCTGCCGGGGCGTTGGAGATTGCCCGCCGGTCACGGGGTACGCCGCGTATCGCCAATCGACTACTGCGCCGGGTGAGGGATTACGCCGAGGTGCGTTCCGATGGCACCATCACCGCCGACATCGCCGATCAGGCCCTGACCATGCTAAACGTCGATAAGCTGGGTCTGGATCAAATGGATCGGCGCCTGCTCCAGACCATTATCGAAAAATTTCAGGGCGGTCCCGTGGGTGTCGATAGCATCGCCGCGGCTATCAGCGAGGAGCGAGGCACCGTCGAAGATGTGGTGGAGCCCTACCTGATCCAGCAGGGTTATCTGATGCGAACTACCCGGGGCAGGATGGTTACGCAGCAGGCTTACCAGCACTTTGGTCTTGCCATGCCCAGGCATCTCGATCACCAGGGGGACTTGCTGGGCGAATGATCCGGAGGCGTGTTTGACCAGGGAATTCAGATTACCAGTCAGGGTCTATATCGAAGATACAGACGCTCAGGGTATTGTTTATTACGTCAATTACCTCAAATACATGGAGCGAGCCAGATCCGACTGGCTGCGCAGTTACGGCTTTGCCAGCCCCGCGTTTTGGGGGGAAGACAGGATTTTCGTGGTGCACTCATTGTCGGCGGATTACAAAAAGCCGGCCCGCCTGGATGACGAGATTGTCGTGACCGCCAAGGGCGTGGGTCACGGTCGGGCCTTTTTTACTGTTGAGCAAAATGTATTGCGGGACGATGAACTCTTGTGCACGGGCCAGATCAAAGTCGCCTGTGTTAATCAGCGTACCAATCGTCCGGTTGCGATGCCCGCCGAATTACTTACCCAGGTTTTTGGTCAGGCGAATTGAGCGAAAATTGACAACGAAATACCCAAACAGGAGTGAGGCGTGACGGAAGAACTTTCTCTGTGGTCGCTAATTGTCGGCGCCACCATACCGGTGCAGTTGGTGATGCTGATACTGCTGGCGGCGTCGGTTGTGTCATGGATCATGATCGTGCAGCGGGGGCTATATATAAGACAAACCCGTACCGATTTGCGAAAGTTTGAAAACACTTTCTGGTCCGGTGTTGATCTTAATGAGTTGTTCCGTCATGGCAACAACCGATTGAATAAGGACAACACTATCGATGGCGTTGAAAGCCTTTTCCGTGCTGGTTTCCGGGAATTTAACCGCCTGTCTCAGAGCGGCTCGGCCGATCCCGATGCGGTGATTGAGGGCGTCGAGCGCGCCATGCGTGTGGCCCTCAACCGGGAAGAAGAAAAGCTCAATACCAACCTGCCTTTCCTGGCGAGCGTCGCCTCGGTCAGCCCCTATATCGGTTTATTTGGCACTGTCTGGGGGATCATGCACTCCTTTCGAGGTCTGGCCAACGTCCAGCAGGCGACACTGGCTACTGTTGCGCCGGGCATCTCCGAGGCGTTGATCGCCACAGCGATGGGACTGTTCGCGGCGATCCCGGCGGTTTTGGCATTCAATCGTTATTCCGCCCATGCCGATGTGCTTTACAACGCTTACGAAACGTTCGCGGACGAGTTTTCCAGTATTCTCCACCGGCGGGTACATAGTCAGTAAATATGGCAACGGGTAAAGCAGGAAAAGGCCGGCGAAAAAAACTGGTCGCGGAAATTAATGTCGTGCCCTACATCGATGTGATGCTGGTGCTATTGATCGTTTTTATGATTACCGCGCCCTTGTTGATGCAGGGGGTCAAGGTGGATCTGCCGAAGGCGCCGACCAGCCCTCTGGATGACAAGGCAAAAGACCCGCTGATTGTTTCCATTAAGGCCGATGGCAGCTACTACGTGGATTTGGGCAATGGCAAAAACCAAAAGGAGGCATTGGCCGATATTGTGACTAAAGTTGCGAAAGTGCTGGCGCAGAAACCAGATACTCCGGTACTGGTATGGGGTGATCGGCGTGTGGACTACGGTGCGGTGGTAAGCCTAATGGCCCAGCTTCAGGGCGCCGGCGCCGCCAGCGTTGGGCTGGTGACTGAACCCCCTGGCAAGTGAGAAGTCATGACCCTCGGTGCTATGGAGTCGGCTAAGCAGGGATCGCGAGGCCAGGTTGAATAACACGCTCAAAGCCTATTCCGCTGGTATCGTATGCAGTGTGTCCCTGCATGGACTGCTTGTGGTGGTGCTGATGGTGGGCTGGACGCCCGAACGCAAGCAGGTGCGGATTCAGCCTCAGTATATCGAGGCAACCCTGCTACAAGTGGAGCCACCAAAGGCGCCGGTGACACCGCCGACAAAAAAACCGCCGAAAAAAGATACTCAGCAGCAAAATGCTGCCAAAAAACGTGCGGAACAAAAGCGCCAGGCGCGTTTACGGGAGGAAAAGCTGGCGGCGGAAAAAAAAGCCAGGGAAGACAAAGCGAGAAAAGACCGGCAACGGCGGGAAAGAGAGCAGGCCGAAGCGCGAAAACGGAAGCAGGAGGAAGCCAGAAAAGCCAGGGAAGAAGCCCTCAAGCGTGAACAGGAGCTGGCTTTCGCCGAGGCGCTAAAGGATGAAGAGGCCTTTCGTAACGCGGCAGCGGACGAACAATTGGTGGGTAGTTACAGCGCGTATATCAGTGATCGTATCGCCACTAACTGGAGTCGGCCACCCAGTGCTCGCCGGGGGATGGAGGTCACCTTGATTATTCAGCTGGTGCCCACGGGGCGTGTTGTATCGGTAGCGGTGGAAAAAGGCAGTGGCAATAGCGCTTTTGATCGCTCCGCCGAACAGGCGGTTCACAAGGTAGAGCGTTTCGAGCGCTTGCAGGAATTGTCGCAAAGCAATCCCCGTTTGTTTGAATCCAGCTTTCGTCGTTTTCGTCTGGTGTTCCGGCCGGATGACCTGCGTTTGTAAGCGACGCATACTGTTAGGAGCCAACTTTGTCATATTTTAGGGGACTGATTTTGTATTGGAACCGGATTGTTATCACTCTGATGCTGACGTTGTGTTACGCGCTGGGCGCCCACGCGGAGCTGAGCATAGAAATTACCCGGGGCGCTGATAACCCCACCAAAATAGCAATTCCGACGATGCTGGCGCCCGGTGGCGTCAGAGAAGATATCAGCGCCATTGTGACCGAGGATCTGCGTCGCAGCGGTTTATTTGAGCCGATGCCCAAGGCCAACATGCTTTCCAACCCAGCAACTGTAGAGGAAGTCTATTTCCGAGACTGGCGCGTGGTTGGGATGGAGTATCTGGTCGTTGGCAAAGCTGTTACGAGCAGTGATGGCGCTATCCAGGTGACCTTCAGCCTACTGGAAATTCCCGGTGAGCGTACCGTGTTTACCCAACGGGTTCGGGGTAAAAGCACTGAGTTGAGGGATATCGCCCACTACATCAGCGACAAGGTGTTTGAGGCCATCACGGGTATTCGGGGTGCGTTTTCCACCCGCTTGGCATATGTCACTGCCAAGCAGGAGCGGGGTGAGCTGGTCTACCGCTTGATGGTATCCGATGCCGACGGTGCTCGTGAGCGTCTGATGCTTAAGTCAAAACAACCGATTATGTCGCCCAACTGGTCACCCGATGGCAGTGAGCTGGTGTATGTTTCCTTTGAGACCGGCAGGCCGGCTATTTTTCGCCAACGGCTGGCCGGCGCCCAGCGGCAACAGCTGACTAATTTTCGGGGTTTGAATGGTGCGCCGGCCTGGTCTCCCGATGGTCGGAGTCTGGCGCTGGTGTTGTCCAAGGACGGCAACCCGGAAATATACCTATACAGCCTGGCGACAAAAAGTTTCACGCGTTTGACCCGTCACTTTGCCATCGACACGGAACCCACCTGGACGCCGGATGGTAGGGCCATTCTTTTCACTTCCGACAGGGGCGGTTCTCCGCAGATATACAAGTTAACCATTGCCGGCGGCAAGATCGAAAGGCTCACGTTCGATGGTTCCTATAATGCGCGCCCCAGCCTGGCCCCTGATGGCCGCACCCTTGTCATGGTGCACAGGCGTGGCGGGGTCTTCCATATTGCTTCCCAGGACCTGGTGACCGGAGATCTGCGCGTGCTGACCTCTACCAGTCTCGATGAGTCACCTTCTGTTGCACCTAATGGTGCAATGTTGTTGTATGCCACCAAGGCCGGTAATAAAGGTGTGCTGGCGGCGGTGTCGATCGACGCTGGCGTCCGTTATCTTTTGCCCTCTCGGAGTGGCGATGTTCGGGAACCCGCATGGTCGCCCTTTTTAAAATAATCGTTTACAGTACACCCGTGCCATCAGGCACATACCTTTGGAGAAAGCAATGAAGCAATCTGTTTTAAAAACCACTTTTGTTATCAGTCTGTTGTCGCTGTTTCTTGCCGCGTGCTCGACTTCATCAACCAGTGATACCGCAGGCGCGGGGACAAGCACTATTTCTGGCAGCGACGTGACCACGGGTAGTGTTAGCGGCGATGGCGTTTCCGGTAGCGGTATAGATACCGCTGGCGATGTTGAGACAGTTTTCTATTTCGACTTTGACAAGTCCGTACTCAAGCCGGAGGCCCTGGCGGCCCTGCGTATTCATGCGCAGCGTTTGCTTGCCAACCCGGTAAATGTACGTGTCGAAGGTCACGCCGATGAGCGCGGCACCCGTGAGTACAATATGGCTCTAGGAGAGCGGCGCGGCGCAGCGGTCAAGGAGTTTCTGATGCTTCAGGGTGTAGACGGTAGTCTGGTGGAAGTGATCAGTTACGGAGAAGAGCGACCTCTGGCAATGGGTAGCAACGAAGCTGACTGGGCCGTGAACCGAAGAGCCGAGCTCAAATAGGTTTTCCCGAAAGTGGCGGCGGTGTGCGAAGGCGCACCGCTTCCTGACTCCGTAGCGCCGGAAAATCAGTTTGTTTCACGCGATGAAAATGCTCCTTCGAACGCCTCGCCTTTGGCTCAGTTTAGCCCTGTCTCCGATTTTGTTGCTGTCGGCACTTACCGGTGCGGCACCCGCCCCAATTGAGGAAATCGGCGGTAATATCCCTAGCGGGGGGCAGGTGACTCAGTCAGGCACCCCAGTTTATCCTCAAGTGCCAGATCCGGCTGATACTGCTGGTGATGCAGTGGATGACCCCTACTATCGCAATCAGATGCTGCTTGAAGAAATCCGCCAGTTGCGTGGTTTGGTGGAGGAGCAGGGCAACGCGCTGGCCCGGTTAAAAAAGCAACAGCGCGAAGATTATCTCGATCTGGATCGCCGGCTTTCGGCCCTGGTCAGTACCGGGGTGCCGTTGACCGGTGGTAGTGGCGCGGGTGCTGGCCTTGATACGGATGGTTCTGCTACCGCTTCTGCTGCTGGTGCAGCGGTTACGGCCGACCAGCCCCTGCCGTCCGTGTCTGGTGATGATAGTGGCGCCCAGGTGGCCTATGATCGAGCCTATGCGTTACTGAAGGAGCGTAAGACCCACGATGCCAAAATCGCATTAAAGCAATATATCAACGATTATCCCGCCAGTGCCTATAGCGCCAATGCCCACTACTGGATGGGAGAGTTGCACTTATTGGATGGCGAATTACCACAGGCCGAACAACAATTTAAGGTGGTGGTGGACAAGTATCCGGCACACCGCAAAGTCAGTGATGCCACGTTCAAGTTGGGGAAAGTCTACCATTTGCAGGGTAAAAACGATCTGGCGCGCGCGATGTTGGAAAGAGCCGCACTGGGCTCGGACAGTGCAGCTCGGCTGGCCCAGGACTACCTGCTGCAAAACTATTAACCGAAGCCCCCTTCCCGGCGGCCGTCTCGGCTGGGATACTATCCCGTCCTCGTTGCTTACTGCTGTAACAAGGGTCACTATTTCCGGTAAAATACTGCTCTCATAGAGCTTCCTGCCCTCGTCATTTCATTCGACCCGGCAGGGCTCTCACCAGGGTTATAGACTCATCCTTTATTAAAGCCTCGTAAATTCCATGATTGAGGATACACTGCGTATCACCGAAATTTTCTACTCCCTGCAGGGCGAAACCTCAACGGTTGGTCTGCCGACGGCCTTCGTGCGCCTCACCGGCTGCCCTCTGCGCTGTCATTACTGCGATACCGAGTATGCCTTTCATGGTGGCCAGAAATATTCAATCAGCGAAATCCTTAATGAGGTAGGGGGGCTTAATACTTCTCATGTGACGGTAACGGGCGGCGAACCGCTAGCCCAGCCCACCTGCCTGGAATTGCTCACGGCTCTTTGTGATGGTGGTTACCGGGTTTCCCTGGAAACCAGCGGCGCTGTGCCCACCGGGGACGTGGACCCCCGTGTGGCCGTTATTCTGGATATCAAAACACCCGGCTCCGGCGAAGTGGCGCGTAATCACTGGGACAATATCAAACACCTGAAGCCCGGCGATGAAGTCAAATTCGTGATTTGCGATCGCACCGATTACGAATGGGCGCGCCTGCAATTGGACCAGCACAATCTCACAGGCCGAAAGGTCGAAGTGCTTTTCTCCCCCAGCCATGGCCAAATTGAAGCCCGCGCGCTGGCGGACTGGGTAATTGAAGATCGTTTACCCGTAAGAATGCAGCTGCAATTACACAAGCAACTTTGGGGCGATGTGCCCGGCAAATAGCGGCGGACTCTGGAATGGCGGTGAGCAACGAAAAAGCAGTGGTGCTGGTGTCGGGGGGGCTGGATTCAGCCACCGTGCTTGCCGTCGCCATGGAGAGGGGGTTCGATTGTTATTGTCTCGCTTTCGATTATGGCCAGAGACACCGTAGCGAGCTGGATGCTTCCCTGCGTGTGAGCGAGGCCCAGGGTGCAACCGAGCATAAGGTGGTGGAATTGGATCTGCGTGCCATTGGCGGCTCCGCCCTGACCGACGAAGCCATCGCGGTGCCAGACTCCACAAGCTCACCTGACGGCCTCGAAAACGATATTCCGGTTACCTATGTGCCGGCCCGCAACACCGTATTCCTGTCCATTGCTCTTGGCTGGGCGGAAGTGCTTGGCGCCAGTGATATTTTCATTGGCGTCAATGCCGTCGACTATTCTGGCTATCCAGACTGCCGGCCTGAATACATTACGGCCTTTGAGACCATGGCCAATCTGGCTACCCGCGCCAGCGTCGAGGGCAGGCATTTCAGCATCCATACCCCCCTTATTTCCCTGGCCAAGGAAGCCATCATCACGCGGGGACTGGAGCTGGGCGTCGACTACGGCCTAACCGTGTCCTGTTATCAGGCTTCACCGGCGGGTTTGGCCTGTGGACATTGCGATAGCTGCGTGATCAGAAAACGCGGTTTTGCTGCTGTGGGCGTTAGTGATCCCACCGCCTATCAGCAGTGAGTTTTGCTTGACCTTTAAGGCTTGATAAGTATGATATGCGCCTCTTTTGCGGGCCGTTAGCTCAGTTGGTAGAGCAGTTGGCTTTTAACCAATTGGTCGCTGGTTCGAATCCAGCACGGCCCACCAAATAAAAAAAGCCCCTACGCGGGGCTTTTTTTATTTGTGGATGCTCGCGATTCGTTCCTCGAAGCGCGGTTCGACAAACTGCGCCAGCAGTTTGGACGAGGAGCGCAGCGACGCAGCCCCGCAGGGGTGCTAAGGCCAGAGGCAATGGCCTTAGCATCAATCCAGCCAATGGACTCGCAGCGCGTATCGACCCAGGTAAAGACCCAAGCCCCTACGCGGGGCTTTTT
>DLXZ01000208.1 GCA_003448675.1 Porticoccaceae bacterium | reverse complement strand
AGGTTCAGGTTCAGGTTCAGGTAATAAATTAGCATCTGCACGTTGTTGCGCAGCCTCAACGTTTGTTTCGGTAACCGCCAGTTTGTCCTGTTCAAGCCGGGTGACGAGAGCATCGTAACGTGCAAGAAGTTCGTCAAAAAACTCTTCGTTCGGGAACGTATCTTGCCGAGCCCAGTTTTCTATAAACGTTTCAAAATCATGGCTCAAGGTACCGAGCCCGATTAAGCCAGCAACCCGCGCCCCACCTTTAAACGTGTGCAGCTCCCTGATCAGAGCCTCATGATAATCATCTCCGCCAGGGTTTTCGCGCCAGGACTGTACTGCTTGTTCTATTTGCTCAAGAAGCTCGTCGGCCTCCTCGACAAAGATCTCCACAATCGCGGGGTCCGGATCCTCCGTCGGGAGTTCGGTCTCGCTCAGTTCTTCTCTGCCTACAGTTTGTTCTTGTCCTTCCGCATTTAGCTCATCCGTAAGGACACCCTCGACACCCACTTCCTTATTCTCGACTGGGCGACCGATCTCACT
Source organism: Porticoccaceae bacterium (assembly GCA_003448675.1). Lineage (GTDB taxonomy): Bacteria > Pseudomonadota > Gammaproteobacteria > Pseudomonadales > Porticoccaceae > HB2-32-21. Next base: position 2,429 of record DLXZ01000208.1, on the reverse strand, counting down.
TAACTCGGCAAGCAAAGACTCTTGAGGCAACCGAGGAGGTTGGTCAGCGACGAATCCATCCAGCATCGCGAGCAAAGTCTCGCTCGCGGTGACAAAAGTGGCAAAAACCGCATCGGTCCCAGTTACCCGGCCCTTGATAACCGCCTCTAAAGCGTCCGCATAGATGCTGGCAAACGCCGTTATATCACCAATACCCTCTTTTTCAGCGGCGGCGCGCAACGCCTGAAGTTCCCCAACAAGTTCCGCCATCTGTGGATTTCGAGATTCAGGGCTCCCCCGCCAAGCGGCCAGTAAGTCACCGCTGTCGAGAATCCGTGACATTCCGCTGGTCAACATGTTTTTAAGCACGGAAAAACCGTAAGCCTCCAGTTTTTCCGGACGCACCTCGCCAAGCAGCCGAATGCGTTCAAGCAAGGGCGCATAGTCGCGTTGCGAGGCCTCATCGCCTATACACTCAATCTGGGCGCCGATTGCCTCCAAACCCTCTTTTAAAACCGCGCTCACCGAGTCATCGATTTCCACGACCGCTCTGGCTATTTTCTTAACCAACCCCTCTAACGCCTGGGCAAGCTCCGCCAGGGTTTCTTGTTCGATGATGCGAGCACTGCCCTTCAATGAGTGGAATACCGCCAGCATTCTGACGACTTCTTCCCGAATACTCGCTGATGGACCCGTAAAACCACTCAACAATCGCTCAAGCTCGTCTAAATAAGTTCGAGCCTCATCACGGACGATTTTAATAAGCTCATCGTCATACGTTCCTTCACGCTCAACCTTAACGGAATCAAAGTCATCATTGGCCCGATTCATTTCCGCTGATATTGCTTCTCGCGGCCCAACATCGCCCGAACCCGCAACATCCGCTTGTGTCGCGGGCTGTTGTATACCCGATCCTTCGAGCCTTCTTTCCGCTGAACCCAGTAACTCGGAGGTTTCTTCCGACGTTAACGGCCGTTCGTCTTTAGCTGCTGTTTCGGCTTCTACCTCTACTCCTGTTGTATTGCCATTTTCCGCTTGGTTAATCTGTGCTTCTGCTGCTTCATCAGCGGCCTCCGGCACAGAATCCACCGTGTCCATCAGTTTTTCGCCACCCACATAATCTTGTATGGCTTCGACAAGCGTTTCGATTGCTATTTCATTCTGGCTTTGCTGACGCCGGGCAAAGTCATCCACCATGCCTGGTAGCACTTGAAGGACTCTGCCAATAATGGCTTCACCCTGGCCATCAAAATTGAACTTGCCATCGATGACACGATTAAACAGAGTTTCCGCTGCGCAACCCAGTTCGCCAATTAAATAGGCGTTGACCATGCGGCCGCTGCCCTTCATCGAGTGAAAACCGCGACGGACCTCCGCCAGCGCTGCTGCGTCTTCCCTGTGTCCCAACCACAATGGGTAATGGGTATCCAAACTCTCTAATATTTCCCTGGCTTCCGCGACAAATATCTCTCTGAGCTCATCGTCAATTTCATCACCTTCAACGACCTCATCCTCGGCAACAAGCAGCTGTTCGTCAGTGCCTTGAACCAAGTGGCCTTCCAGGGCATTTTCCTCGCGGACATCCACACTGGTTACAGTCGCCCCCGTCAGATTTGATTTTTCCGCTGCCTTGAGTAGGTCCACACTCGGAGTATCAGCCATTTCCGCGTTGTCCAGGCCGAAATATCCTAAAATTTTCAGCGCGCTTTCAGCCCTGCTAAGCGGTTCCTGCAACTCCAGTTCGGTATCGGCGCTAACCACTTCCAGAAAATGCTCTACAGCTGTGATGACATCAGCTAGCTGATCTAATCTGTCCCAGTCTGGTTCCGATACGGCGCCAATCAATTCCTGATTAATGTAGCTTCCCAGACCAGCAATAATTCGGGCAGGTCGCTTCATCCGTACCACCGACATAGCACCCTGAATGCTCTGAATCAGAGCCGGCACGTCCTGAAGGTATTTGCGATCCCACTGGGAGGAAATAAATCCAACAATCGCGTCTTTAACCGCTTCCAGGTTATTGCGCATCTCACGAACGAGCGACAGATTAGCTTCGTCATTGAGATATCTGGACTCCGCCACCGGATCTTCAACGACACCGCCTGGCCGATAATGAGCAGCCCACGATTCAAGCGCTGTTTCAATTCCCAGCAAAGACATGGCCAGCTCGGATAATTCGCGTTCGGCCAGCGCGCGATTTTGCCAATTGCAGGCTTTAATTCGCTCTTCCAATTCAGTGACCGATGTTCGCAGTTTTGGCTGACCCACCATCGCCAATGTATCGGCAACGCGCTTTAATACAGGGGAAATATTCTCTCCAACCACTGCCGGATCGCTCCCCTCGCGCACTAAACCATCGATCTCCGTTTTTACGTTACCCAGCTCCTCCACAAGGGCGTTAACAAGCTCCGCTACCACTGCTCGGTCAAAGCCGGTAACCAATCCACCTG
>DLXZ01000165.1 GCA_003448675.1 Porticoccaceae bacterium | reverse complement strand
TACTCATCGAGACCATTCGTCAACATCAGGAGGAAACGGCGGGAGGGAAAGTATGCGCCGCGCTGATGCTTATCGATCTGGACCACTTCAAGGATATAAACGATTCCTGGGGCCATGATGTTGGCGATCAGGTTTTATTCAAGGTGGCCCGTGCCATCGAACCGATGATCGATGATACCGCCATGGTGGCGCGCATGAGTGGGGATGAATTCATGCTGTTCTTCCCCTACGCCGGTGACGACCCGGAGCAGGGCGCCGCCAACGCCATGGCCACGGCTACCAGTATCAAGGAAGCCGTGGCTCAGCCGATTTTTTATGATGGTAACGAGTTTATTTTGACTGCCAGTGTCGGTATTGCCCTGCTTAGCGACCATGAAACCTCTGCCGAGCGCGCCCTGCAATATGCCGATACCGCTATGTACGAGGCCAAACGAAAGGGCCGCAATGGCATCGCGTTTTTTAACCAAAGTATTGCTGATAAAGCCCAGCGCCAGATCGGTTTGAATGCTCGCTTGCGCAAAGCTGTCGATAATCAGGAGTTTGCCCTCTATATCCAGCCCCAGGTGGATGTTGAAAACGGGCGGCTGATGGGTGGCGAGGCGTTGCTGCGATGGGTGAATGCCGATCGCGTGACTAACATGCCATCGGAGTTTATTCCCCTGCTGGAGTCTTCGGGGTTGATTATTGATGTTGGTCACTGGGTGATTCGTACCGCCTGTGAGTACATCCGGAACTTCATCGATGAGGGTATCTGGGAAGATCATATGCGCCTGGGTATCAATATCAGCCCCCGCCAGTTTAATGATCCCCAGCTCATTGACGTGATCGAACACAGCTTGCGCAGCTATGAAATTAATCCGGCCTACCTCAATTTCGAGGTGACTGAAAACCTGATGATCGAGGATGTGGAAAGCGTTATAAAAAAAATGGCCGAGATCAAGGCCCTGGGAGCCCAATTTTCCATTGACGATTTCGGTATCGGCTACTCCTCCATGATTTATCTGAAACGCCTGCCCTTCGACTGGCTGAAGATTGATAGAGAGTTTATCCACAATATCCACCATGATCCCGAAAGCAGGGGAGTGGTTGAGGCGATTCTGGCGGTGTCCCGGCAGTACGGGCTGCATGTCACGGCGGAAGGGGTGGAGGATCAGCAATCGCTTGAAATTCTCAAAACTGTCGGCTGCGACACCTACCAGGGCGCCCATTTCAGCATGCCGGTTTCCGTTGATCGTTTTCGGGAATACCTGGCCGCCTGATTACTTGCTGGTTTAGCTATCTGATTCTTGTAAGCCCTTGTCTGCAAGGGTAAAATTCGCCCCCCTTTAACGGGACGATGGCACATGCCAGTCCATCAGCCCCTTCTAGCCCATAATCCGCTTAGTTGGATTTTCAGGAGTATGTAAATTATGGCAATTGAGCGCACCCTTTCCATCATTAAACCGGATGCCGTAGGCAAAAATGTGATTGGTGACATTATTGCCCGTTTCGAAAAAGCGGGTTTGAAGGTGGTGGCCGCAAAAATGCTGCAACTGACCAATGAAAAAGCTGGCGGGTTTTATGCCGAGCACCAGGGTAAAGGTTTTTTTGATGACTTGATGGCGTTTATGACTTCCGGCCCGGTGGTTGTGCAAGTGCTGGAAGGTGAAAATGCCATTGAGCTGAATCGCAAACTGATGGGCGCCACTAACCCGAAAGACGCCGAACCCGGTACCATCAGAGCTGATTTTGCTGAAACCATCGACGCCAACGCCGTGCATGGTTCCGACTCCCCTGAATCCGCTGCCCGGGAAGTTGCGTACTTCTTTAACACCGACGAGATTTGTTCTCGCTAGTGATGGCACCCCTAACACCCGGATGAGTCATGGCATCGCAACAACTCGATAATAGCGTAACCAGTCCCGTGCTTGAGAAAGTAAACCTGCTGGGTATGGGCGAAGACAGTCTGGTAGCTTATTTTGAAGAGTTGGGTGAGCGAAAATTTCGCGCCCGCCAATTGCTCAAATGGATACATGCCCGTGGAGTGATCGATTTTGATCAGATGACGGATATGTCCAAGGCCCTGCGCCAGCACCTGAGTGAAACGGCGGAAGTACGTCTGCCCGAAGTGGTCAGTCGTCATGAGTCTGCTGACGGCACCATCAAGTGGTTGATTAAAACTCGCGGTGGCAGCAGTGTAGAAACGGTGTTCATCCCGGAAAAAGGCCGGGGCACCCTGTGCGTGTCTTCCCAGATTGGTTGCACACTCGATTGTAGTTTTTGCGCCACTGGCAAGCAGGGATTTAATCGCGATCTGGATGCCGCGGAGATCATTGGCCAGGTCTGGATTGCGGTGCGGGAACTGGGCACTGATCTTGCCGAAAACGCGCGTGCGGTAACCAATGTGGTGCTAATGGGCATGGGCGAGCCACTATTGAATTTCGACAACGTGGTCGAAGCTGTTAATTTGATGATGCACGACTGCGCCTATGGCTACTCCAAGCGGCGGGTGACGCTGAGTACAGCGGGGGTGGTGCCGGCCCTGGATCGCCTGGGTGATGTCACCGATGTGTCTCTAGCGATCTCGCTGCATGCGCCCAATGACGCATTGCGCGACCAGCTGGTGCCTCTCAATCGAAAATATCCGATTACGTGTTTACTCGATTCGGCGCGCCGTTACCTTGATAAACTGCCCGATCAACGACGCAAAATCACGGTCGAATACACACTTATTGACAAGGTTAATGACCGCCCCGAACAGGCCAGGGAATTGGCGGCACTATTGCGCAATACGCCATGTAAAATCAATCTCATCCCGTTCAACCCTTTCCCCGGTTCCCACTACCGACGTGTTGGTAAGGGAGCGATGTATCGATTCAGGGACATCCTGCAGGAAGCCGGGTACACTGCGACCATTCGCTCCACCAGAGGCGAGGATATTGCGGCTGCCTGCGGGCAGCTGGCCGGGGCGGTTAATGACCGGACCCGTCGTAGCCAGCGGTATCGGGAGGCGCGGGTTGAGTCTCGTGCGGTCAAGGGGATTGAGGCTTGAGGCTGTAGATGAAGAATAATCTTCTAATATGCTTGATTGTTTGCACCAGCCTGTTGTCGGTTTCCTGCGTGCGTACGACCACCGTGTCGGGCAATTCCCTGACCACGGAGAACTCGCTGAGAGCTGCGGATCGTAAGGACAAACAAGCAGAAGCGCTGGAAACCTATATCAAGCTGGGGCTGGGCTATCTGCGCGAGGGTAACCGCGATGGCGCTCGGCTGCATCTGAAAAAGGCGCTGGAGACAGATCCTCGGTCCGGTATGGCTCATAACGGTATGGCGCTTCTCTATCAGATGGATAAAGAAGACCAACTTGCTGAACAACACTTTGAAAAAGCGCTGATGCTAGAACCTGATCTGACTGCCGCGCGCAATAATTATGCTGTGTTTTTAATGCGCAAGGACCGCTATCAGGAGGCTTACGAGCATCTGTTGCGGGCTGCGGCGGATCTTGAATATCAGCGACGCTCCCGCGTTCACCTTACCCTGGGCCAGGCTGCCATGCAGTTGGGCAAAAAAGAAGAAGCGATGGCTGCCTGGGAAAAAGCCATCAATCTCAATCCCCAGATGGCGCCTGCCTATTTAGCGCTGGCCCAGGAATATTTTGAAAAACGAGAGTTGCCATTGGCCAAGCGATACCTTGATCGCTACAGTGAACTGGCGGGTCCAAGAGCCTCGGCGCTTTGGTTGGGCATCAGATTAGCCGCGGTTTTTGAAAACGAGGATGGCGTTGCCAGTAAAGCGTTGGCACTGGAAAAAATGTTCCCCTATTCCCAGGAATACCTGGATTACAAGGCCTGGGCAAAGGCGCGGACGGGCGATTAGCTGATCCATGAAGCAGGACAACAGAACAGTTGATCCACCGGTTCTGCCCGGCCTGCTAATGCGCAAGGCCCGCAATGAGTGCTCCTTGTCCGTTGTCGAAGTCGCCGAGGCCCTGGGTGTCACAGAGCGGATCGTCAAAGCGTTGGAGTCCGATGATTACCAAAGACTACCTGCGAAAGTTTATGTGCGCGGTTATATGCGTCGCTATTGTGCACTGCTGGATATGGACGAAGAGCCCGTGTTGCAGAGCTATGAGCATTTGTCCCGGGAAGAAGATAATGAAGGGCTGTCGGTGGAACCCCGGCGGTTGCTCGACAATAGGAATTTCAAACTGGGCCTGATAGGTGCGGGAGTGCTAACCTTATTGCTGGTGGCGGCGCTGGCCTTTGCCAAACCGGCCATGCCGCTTAAACGTGACGTTCTGACAAGCCTTTCCGATGTTGAATAAGCCCCCCATAAAACGTAGGCGTAGCCGCCAGGTGATGGTTGGTAAGGTGCCTATCGGCGGCGGTGCCCCAATCTCGGTCCAGAGCATGACCA
>DLXZ01000164.1:3699-4060 GCA_003448675.1 Porticoccaceae bacterium | reverse complement strand
CTTTTTGATCGGCGGCACCCCGGCACTGAACAAGGTAAAGAACAGGCCAACAGTCAAACCCCCCCAGCGGCCCTGACCTCTGTGCTCCCCGACGATCTCGACAGGGTTGTGCATCGCGGCGCGGCACTGGCGTTGCGGCTTGTCGAAACTGCTGCACGGCGCAATTTTCGGGCTATGGGCGCTACTGGTGGTTGCGCCGGTGGCGAAAACAGGAACCTCGATCTGGCGGCTCAAGTCCGCGCCCGGCAATCGGGCACTAACGTGGAGCGTCCAATTGTAATAATCGGTGTCGGGGAACTGGGAGTGCGGCAGCCCGGCGGGCACATCAAAAACAAACGGGGCCATGGTGGAGCGGCTGCTG
>DLXZ01000164.1:0-3397 GCA_003448675.1 Porticoccaceae bacterium | reverse complement strand
CTGGCTGGGTGACTTGCTACGTTGGTAGTGGTGGACGCAGTCCAGTGATACATCCATGTCGGTGCCCGGTGGTAGAGGTGTTTTCAGATAAATGGTGCCGCCCACCTGCCCCCCGATGGCGCCCGGGTGGGGGTCCAGAGTGATGCGCATTTGCCCAAAGCGACGCCACTCCAGTGTTTTGTGAATGGACAGCCCGATGAAAAACAATCCAACAATGGGAAAGAGCGCCGCAAACCAGATGAGCTGATTGCCTTTGGCTAGTTCCTTGGGAATAGCCAGCAATGCGGGGGTCGACATCAGGTTCCAGATGATTGTGAATGCCCAAATGAATCCGCCGCTCAAGGCAAAACTGTCTTTAATTACCGGACTGGCCCAGGCCTTGCGCGCCATCCAGGGGGTGCCGCTGTCGAGCAAGGCGGGGTCGTCGGTGGGCTTTTTCAGGCCCAAATAAACCAGGCCGCCACCGACCAGACTGAATACAATGCCGATTATTAAAGCCGCCATCAATGATTCTTTTTCGGCGCTGTAAAGCTGAGCGCCCGAGAGCCAGCGCTTGAGCTCGGGTAGTGCCTTGAAGGTGAAAATTCCCAGTCCCGGAAGCAGAAAACAGCTACCAAAAATGGCAAAAAAAATTCTGCTGTTGCGGGCTTTGCGAGACTTGCTGATGGGCATGTTTCGCTCCAGGTCGTGTTATTCGGGCGTTTGTATTATGACCCATTTGCGATAGGTGGCGGCCGGGGGCAGGTTTGCGAAGTTCGCCCATCTGTTCAAGTGCGGGTAAGTTCTTTATTCTGTGCCGCGAATTTTGCTGTGTTGCCCAAACTGCCGGGCAGCGTTTTCAACTAAAGGCTGGAAGGTTTAACCCATGAAGCTAGAAGGTATTAAAGTTCTGGATCTGTCTTTGTTTCTGCCGGGACCCCTGTTGACCCAGATGATGGCCGATCACGGTGCCGAGGTGATCAAGCTCGAACCCATCAATGGCGGTGAACCGAACCGGGAAATCGGCCCGAAAATAGACGGCCAGAGCGTCTATTTTGCCAATACTCATCGGGGCAAAAAAAGCGTCCAGTTGAATTTGAAAACCGATGAGGGCAAGGAGCTGGCACTGAAGCTGGCCGAGCAATGTGATGTGGTCATCGAGGCCTTCCGGCCTGGTGTGGTGCAGCGTTTGGGGGTGAGTTACGAAGATATCAGGGCCCGCAACCCCGGAGTGGTCTACGCTTCGCTCTCGGCCTTTGGCCAGACCGGGCCCTATGTGAAAAAACCGGCCCATGACCTGGCCACCGAGGGTTATGCGGGTATTCTCAGCGTTAACCTGGGCTTTGATGGTAAGCCCGCCATTCCTGCCATCCCCAACGCCGACATGCTCACTTCCATGATGGGCCTGTCCGCGGTGTTGATGGCCCTGTTGCGGCGTCGGGACACGGGTAAGGGCGACTACATTGACCTGGCCATGATGGATTCCCTGATAGCCTGTGTCCCCAACAATATGGGCTCGGTCTTTGCCGAGAAGAAAGCGCCTGTGGTCAAGGAGGAGCGCACCTGGGGTGGCTACGCCATGTACAACATCTATGAAACCCAGGATGACAAGTACATTGTGTTGGGCGCCTCGGAGATGCATTTTGCCGTCAATGTGCTGACCAAGATGGCGCGCACCGACCTGATACCCCTGTGTGAGCCACCGCCGGGGCCAAACCAGGAGCCGGTAAGGGCGTTTTTCCGGGAAACCTTTCGCGGGCAGACCCAGGCCTACTGGATCGACTGGTTTGAGGATGTGGATGCCGCCTTTGCCCCGGTCAACGACCTGCGCCAGGGCGCCGATGATCCGCAGATCCGGGCTCGTGAAATGATTGTCGAGGACGAGCGAGGACGGGAGCATATTGGTATTCCCATCAAATTTAGCGATGAGCCGGGGCGGATTAACTACCACGCGCCGGATCTGGGTGAGCACAACGAGGAAGTGGCCGCCACGCTGGGTTACAGCGCCGAGCAGATCGCGGCCATGAAGGCCGGTGGTGTATTTGGTGCCTGAGGATATGGCATTGGGCCGATACCGCACAGGGGTACTGTAGCGGCCAGGCCCATGACTGAGTTGGGAAGCCCCGGACGCAGGCGCTATCTGCTAGTCTTGTTGGTGCTATTTGTGCTGGAGTGGTTGGTGCTGGCCTATGCGCCCCTGGATCGCGAGGCATGGCTGCTGGAAAATGTACTGGCGGTGCTGTTTATTGTTCTGATTATCGGCACCCACAAGGCCTTCCCCCTGTCGCGCATTTCCTACACTCTGATTTTCCTGTTCATGGCGCTCCATGAAATCGGCTCCCACTACACCTACGCCAAGGTGCCTTACGATGCCTGGTGGCAACGGGCTTTCGGCTGCAGTCTTAACGAGGTGCTGGGTTTTGAGCGTAATCACTTCGATAGGCTGGTGCACTTTTCCTACGGTTTATTGCTCGCTTACCCCATACGAGAAGTATTTATTCGTATTGCCGGTGTGCGCGGTTTCTGGGGCTACTTCCTGCCTCTCGACCTGACTATGTCGACCTCGATGATTTTCGAGTTGTTTGAGTGGGGCGCGGCGGAGGTCTTTGGTGGAGCATTGGCCATGGACTACCTGGGTACCCAGGGGGATATCTGGGACGCCCAAAAGGATATGGCCCTGGCCAGCCTCGGAGCGCTGCTGGCCATGCTGGTGACAGCCATGATCAACCTGGGTTTGCAGCGGGATTTCGCAAGCGAATGGAATGAAAGTTTGAAAATCAAGAGGCGCGCGCCGCTGGGAGAAGATGAAATCCGCCGTTATCTCGAACAAAACGGCGTCGAGTAGGTGCTATTTATTGGAGACCCAGGTGTCCTTCAAGCCCAGCAAGGATTCCAGGCGCCGGGTGTCTTCTCGCGCTTCTTCAGCGGAGGGGTAACCGATGGCCCGCACCCGGTACACGGTCCGGGTGCCGGAAACGACTTCCTGAATATCCGCCTTCGCTATTTTTCGCGCTCTCTCATAGAGTGGTTTTGCCGAAGACTGCTGGGAATAAGCGGCAAGGTTAATGTACCAGTTGTTGGTCGGCGACAAGGTATCGGGTGAGCCTTCCAATTTCATTTTCTGATCGGCGACACCGGCTTCGGACACGTCTGGCGCTAAAGCAGGGATCGTGGCCGCGGGTTTGGTGGGTGTGGTTGTCATTGACGAGTGTTCATCTGCCGTTTCCGACGCTGGGGGCATTGCGCTCTCGCTTGTTTCGACCCGAGCGGGGAGAATGTTCGTTGATGTTTGATCGGGTTCTGGTTCCGCCAGGATAAGCTCGGGTTGTTGCCTCGGAAGCTCGTCATCAAGCGCAGTCGGGCCTGTCGGTGAAGACATCGGTGTCGTTATGTCTCGTGGTGGTGCGCTGGTTTCGAG
>DLXZ01000202.1:7499-9676 GCA_003448675.1 Porticoccaceae bacterium | reverse complement strand
GATTGAACCCGTTGACGCTCATCCCAGTTTTGCTCTTCGGGCATCCGTAAATTGATAATATGCTTGATTCCGGCCTCAGACAGGGTTTTAAGCTGTGCCTGATTGGGCTGACCACCAGAAAAGTGTGTGGCGTTTTGTTGCCGAAGATTCAAAATCTGGGAGGCCATAACGGTACGAGCGTCAAGCGGTGGTTGACTTTCTGCAAAGCCATGGCCTGTAAAAAGCAGTACCAGCAATGTACACAGGGTGATCGACAAACGCCGTCGAGTTATCATGAGTAGGTCCTCAAGCCTTAAGGCAATTTGATAGAGCAGCAGTATGATGCGCGTGCGGGCTAAAACGTACCGTCGCGTTGATTACCCCCGGCACGATTAATGATGCGCGCGCGGGTTAAAACTAATAGTCTATACATTTTCGCAGCGAGCCATATCGTGAATCAAGGGATGAAAATCCAGTGGTATCCGGGTCACATGTTCAAAGCCGGGAAAGAAATCAAAAACACCATGTCTGAAGTGGACGTGGTGATTGAAAAGAGCCCTCCCAACATGATGAGAATCGCGGATCTATCGAGTCAATTTGACAGAGTCTCATTTTTGGCAAACAACAGAGATCCGTATGCGAATTGTTCAAGTCGGCTTTTTCGTTATCACGATGTGGAAAATGTCACCTTGTCGTCGCGACAAGAGATATTGATAGACTTGGCCAGGGTCTGGGTGGAAAGAAGTCGTCGAATTCGTGAATTCGTTGAAGGGGGGGGTGTTCCTGTTTTGACGTACGAGCGTTTTTGCGAGAGCCCCTCTTTGTTGCTTGATATGCTCTCGTTGCCAGAGGGGGTTGCAGAAACCATCAGCCTGAATGCGCACGTAAAAGTAAAAGATTACGAGCTGCAACCGATTATTAATCAGAATCAGCGGCAGATTTCGAACTTGACTGCCGATGATGTCGATTGCCTGAATAGTGTTCTCTGTCCTGAGCGTGATTTGCTCGATTATTTCGATTATAAGTTGCTTTAAATTATTATCGGTGGCACTGGGCATGGAATGTTGTCGTGACGATAGCGTTCATGTGGCTTGGAATCAGGTATCCCAAACTCCGGATATCGCGCTAAATGGAATTTGTGATGAGTGATTTCGATAGCGAAGAATTGCAAGAGAAAGAACGTGGTTGCCTGGGTGTTTTTTTGGTCTGCATCATTATGCTGGTGTTCGCAGGACTGATTGGTGTTTATGCATTAATAAGGTTTTTAGATAATAATCCGGGGTTTCACATATAGAGGCTCAACCTGATGCATTCACTTCATTCATCATGGGAAATTAAAAACCTTCGTGAAACAGCCATGTTGAACTGTAGGTTGGATTTGTTGGTGGTTGAATGAACCGGATACCGGATAGCTTTGATTTGAGTGAAATTGTGGGGGATGTGCTGTCTCAAATCTGCATCGATCAGCATCAAATACAGCTTAAATTTGAAAGGGTGTCTATACAGGGTGGTGGCGATCTACTGCTTGAGAGCAGTGGAATTTCGAAGCAGCTCTTCTCTGACTCCTGGGTAAGCACCGGTGGGTTAGAGGATTTGATTGGATGCAAGGTCATAGGGTGGGAGAAAAGGGATGACTTCCATTTCTGCCTATCGTTTGCCTGCGATGCGAATCTGGTGTTTGTTACCCAGGAGCGGCCCTTTGAGGATTTTACTATTCATATTTGGGAAACTGAATTCTATGTTCTCTAAGTATGAAAGCCCTTCCAAGTGGCGACAGGCGGGCCGATTTTTTGCTCGTTCCTTGCTGTAATTTTTCCGCTTTGCCGAGCGTTAAATCCAGGGGTGTGCAATATGGAGTCAGTGGTTACCGGTCTTCTGGTGCTTGTCGGCATCATTCATCTGCTGCCCGTTTCGGGGGTGCTGGGCGTAAAGCGCCTTGCTGCTTTGTATGGTGTTTCCCTGGGGGAGCCCAACCTTGAAATCCTGATGCGTCACCGGGCCATCCTGTTTGGGCTTCTCGGCTTATTCTTGCTCTATGCTGCGTTTCAACCCGCTCTGCAATCAATCGCCATTGTCGCGGGCGTTATCAGTGTTGTGTCTTTCATCGCTATTGCATGGTCGGTGGGCGGCTACAATGACGCTATTCGCAAGGTGGTCATCGCAGACATTATCGCTACCGTCGGGCTTGTTGCTGCCGC
>DLXZ01000202.1:0-7286 GCA_003448675.1 Porticoccaceae bacterium | reverse complement strand
TCCGCATTTCACCATAACAGCGCTTTTCGGCAGGTTGTTGTCGTTGTGAGCCGATCCCAACAACGGGGCCAGGCACTCTTTGAGTGTTTGAGCGGTTAAAGGCGAGCCTCAATGCGTAGGTTACCGTTGAGGGTCTTGAACGTTTACCGCTGATTCCGCGGTGGCCATTCCCGTCCTGGGTTTAGTGCTCGTGTGAATAGTGCAGGGTCGTATCCGCCAGGATTTCACAGGCTTGCAGGATTCTTGCTTCAACTGTCACGCTGTCACCGGCGGTCAGGTCGAGTTTAATTGGGCCGGTCGTCTTGCTATCGCCCAGAATGTGCAACTCGCCGCTTTCACTGTCGATGCGTGTAGTGCCATTCTTTTGGGTCTTGCTGCGTAGCAAGTAGGTGAGCGTGTTGTAGTTGCCCGCACAGGTCACTTCCAGGTTAAAGCTGTGTGTGGACCCAATGGCACTGTGAAGAATGTTGAGCTGGCAGTCTGACTCTGCCAATGAGGCAGAAGGCAGGAGGCCGAGCAGAATCAGCACGAAAAAGTAAATACGCATGGAATGTGACGCACCTGAAAAATACCAAGGCTAGAAAACCCGGGGCAACGATTCAATGGGGTTTTAGTAATCAAGCAGCATGGCGTGTATGGGTATCTGCAACTGACACCGGCATCCCCCTTCCGGTTGGTTTTCCCATTCCATCGTAGCGCCGATTTCCGTGGCCCGAAAACGGATATTGGTCAGTCCCATTCCTGGTGAGTGGCTGGTTTCCGGCAGGCCAGGGCCATTATCCTGCAGAGTCAGAGCCAGGGTGTGGTGGCTTGCCTCGCAGTGCAAACGGACTGGCCCCTGGTTGGCATGCTTGATGATGTTGGAGGTTAGTTCGCGAAGGATGCGGCTCAGGTGGTAGGCCTTCTTGGGGTCGGCGGGCAGGTCGGGGGTGTTGCCGCTAACGGTGGCCTCAAACGGAATGCGTGCGTGAGCCAGGCGGTTTTCTGTTTCGCTGAGCGTGTTGCTCACCAGCTCGTTCAGAGGGATCACGTCGCGGGTACTTTGGTTGACGGTTTCCCGCAGGGAAGACAGCGCTTCCCGGGCCAGCAGGGATTTTTCGTCTTCCGCGCGCGAGTGCAGGATGGAGAGCAGTTTTGCGCCCACGTCATCGTGCAGGTCCCGGTAGACTTTCTGGCGTTCTTGCTGGGCATGATTGTGCAGTGCGAGGGCGTGATTTTCTGCGTAGCTTTGCTCCAGCGAGGCGGACACTTCGGCCACCCGTTTTTCCAGTTGGCTGTTGAGGGTTTCGCTGCTGTTGAGTGCGCGCACGAAGGTGCGCACCAAGTGGATAAACATGAGTATCAGCAATACGGCGAATCCGTATTGCATGTAGGTGCCTTCCGGCAGCCCGCCCGGTTGCCGGGCAGCGACCTGGAAGGCGTAGATGTCGTGCAGGACCAGAGCCGCAATAATCAGAAATCCGGGGATCAACACCAGCAGTTCGCGGCTGCGTTTGCGAATGGCGATGCGTGTGCCAATGACGAGCAGGTAGACCACCAGCGCCAGATGCATGCCATGGACCAGAGTGATCACCAGTGAGTGCAGGTGCATTGGCATGCTGAACAGCAGCACCGCTGAGAGTAGTACTGCAATGATGGCGGTGAATTTGAGTCGTGGCCGCTCCAGCTTCATCAACTCGTAGAGAAACATGAACAGGAAGAAGCCGGATAAATCGACACAGTAAAAGGCGAAGCGAAGCCAGCTGCCGTGGTCGAAGGGGGCAAACGGTATGGCCAGATAGAACATGACCACCGACCAGCTGAAGCAGAGCAGTGAGAAATACAAATAGAGCCGGTCCTTACGGCGTAGCAACCAGATGAAAAGGGTAAGACCACCCATGATCAGACAGGTAATCATGCTCCATTCGGCGATGTGGATTTTCTGCCTGACGGCTTGCTGGTAGTGGGTTTGCAGAGCGGTTTGCGCGCCCAGGAAGACTGGCGATAGCACCGCGTTGGGTTCGCCGCTGCGTATGCGCACCAGCAGCTGGTTGCCGGTCTCTTGCCAGAAGAGCGCGGGAATGGCCGTATAAAACGGATGGTTCCAGCCCGTGGATTCCAGACCATCGAGCCGTTCGGTGCTGCCGACCCGGTGACCGTTAAGGTATACGGTGATATCAAATACATGATGGGCGACATAAAGGCTGTCGCGCTGGTCGGCGGGGAGGGCCTCCACGGGGAAGCGAAACCAGAAAGTGCCCGTTGTCTGCCGGGCGGAGCCGGAAAATGGCAAGCCGGTTTCCTGCCAGCCGCTCAGGGGAGGCTGGTCTGTAGGGTGTTCTGTATAGGCGACTTGCCCCTGGGTAATGGCGTGATAAGGACTGTCGGCATAGGCCAGGCTGGTCAGCAGTAGAATCGAGAGGCCCAGTAAAACGTGAAAAGCGCGCATTCTTGTTGTTCTGCGGTGATCGGTTTGCGGCAAATGTAGCATGAATCCCGGTGCTGCAGTGGCGTGATGATGGCCCATTGAGGCCTTGCTTCCGTCACAACGTTGTCTTCGCGCTATGGTACAGTAGCGCATCCTTCCCAACCGGATGTTTGTCCATGCTCCTTTATCTTCTTGTGGCCTGCGATGGCCTGGATGAAAAACAGGAAAAGGCCCTCAAGCGTTGCCGGTCTGATGTGCAGGCAGCACTGCACGCGTATGCGGAAGAAAACCCTGACAGCCAGGTCACCGTGATCGACGAGTGTGAAAGCGAGGAGTGCGAGGACTGGCGTCTGGGGATCCAGCAGCCGGTGAAGAAGGCGGCCCAGATCAAGCCGGCGGTGCAGCTGTTCAATGACCTGGCCAAACAATACCGCGTTGATTGCGAGGTGGGCTCGGTGGAGGGCGGCGAGTTCGAGCCGGTGAGCTATTTCGGCCAGCGTGAAGGGCAGGGGGATGCGTTTCTGATTGGGGCGTATCTGGGCTTGTAGCCCTCCCACCTGCCGCTCCTCCCCTCTGCGCTCGTTCTTTTCTGTTTTCCCTGATCAGCGACGAATGTCGCCGAATTCTGCAGAATCTGGCAAGAAATCGACAGTATCCGGTGGCCGGTCGGGGGCATCGCTCCCTTACCATGGTGCTCTCTCTGGCGCGGTGTTCACTGCGCCGTCGTTAGTGTTTCCAGTGAAATCCATTCCCGGGAGAGTCTATGAAAACCGTCGGTTACGCGGCTTTTTCCTCCGATGCCCACATGCAGCCCTATCATTTTGAGCGGCGAGCCTTGCGCGGCAATGATGTGGCCATCGAAATTCTGTTCAGCGGCATTTGCCATTCCGATTTGCATACGGTGAACGGCGACTGGGGCGACCAGCATTACCCGCTGGTGCCCGGCCACGAAATCATTGGCCGGGTGATCGAGGTCGGCCCACAGGTCACCCGTTATCAGGTGGGCGACAACGTGGGTGTGGGCTGCATGGTGGACAGCTGCCAGGCCTGTGATCAGTGTGACCATGGTGAAGAGCAGTATTGCCGCCATGGTATGACCCCGACCTATGGCTCGCCGGACCGCATTGATGGCGAGATTACCCAGGGCGGTTATGCCAAGCATATCGTGGTGCGGGAAGAGTTTGTGTTACGGGTGCCGGATGCCCTGGATTTGTCCCGTGCGGCGCCGATTCTATGCGCGGGGATTACCACCTTTTCCCCGCTGCGTACCTGGAACGTGGGTAAGGGGAGCCGCGTCGGGGTGATTGGCCTGGGCGGCCTTGGTCATATGGCGGTGAAGCTGGCGGTGGCCATGGGCGCTGAGGTGACTGTACTGAGCCGCTCCGCCCGCAAGGCAGAAGAAGCGCAAAGTCTTGGCGCCACCGGGGTGCTGGTGTCCACCGATAAGGTCGCCATGGAGGCCGCCGAGTCGTCACTGGATCTGATCATCGACACCGTGCCGGTACGGCATGACCTGAACCCCTACGTTCCCTTGCTGGATGTGGATGGCACCCTTGTGATTGTTGGGCAGGTGGGTGACATGGATCAGTTTGAATCGGCGCCGATGATCTTTGGCCGCCGCCGGGTAGCCGGGTCGCTGATTGGTGGCATTCAGGAAACCCAGGAGGTGCTGGATTTTTGTGCCGAGCATGGCATTCATCCGGTCTGTGAAATCATTCGTCCGGATCAGGTGAATGATGCCTACGACGTGATGGTGAAGGGGGATATCGCCCATCGCTATGTGATGGACATGTCCAGCCTGAGTGTGGCGGACTGAGTCAGTCAGGTAACAAAAACGGGGCCTTCATGGCCCCGTT
Organism: Porticoccaceae bacterium; assembly: GCA_003448675.1. Lineage (GTDB taxonomy): Bacteria > Pseudomonadota > Gammaproteobacteria > Pseudomonadales > Porticoccaceae > HB2-32-21. Next base: position 3,023 of record DLXZ01000202.1, on the reverse strand, counting down.
TTTTTAAGAGGATAGAACGCAGACAAGCCGGCGTATCAGGAGCCATGAATGTCGGCATCGTTTCTCCGCTGGTGAGCCTGAGGGCTTGCGGGCTTCTCGCGATCTTTTCTGCCGTGGTATTTTCATGGAAGGATAATTTTTTCAGGGAGAAATGAATGAAAAAGCCATGGTTTGCCGGCGTTGCGTTTTGTGCACTCACGTTATCGTCAGCCGTGTTTGCCTCGCACAATGTTTACGGGACGTTCAAGGGAGGCTGGTCAGATCTGGATGCTCGGGATATTCCTTCTGGTGTAGATACCACGGATGCCAGTTTCTCATTGCTGGTGGGTGTCAGCTTCCCGCTGGATCGCCATGACACCTTTTCGTTGGGTGTCGAAGGTGGCGGGGTGTGGTTGGGAAGTTTTGGCAATGACAGTGAGCTCGAACTTTCCGGTATCGAAGCCGCGGTAATGGGTAAAGCCCATGTGGCCAACGGCACTGATGTTTTTTTGCGCGTCGGCGCCTTGCGCTGGGACGCAGATCTTGATCACGGCAGTGATGATGACGGCACTGACGGTTTCTGGGGGATAGGTTTCACCTACGGGCTGGATAAACTGAAGTTTCGCGGCAGTGTGGACCGCTATTCGCTGGATGAGGTGGATGTGGAAACCTACACACTGGGCCTGGAGTACCCTTTCAACTAAGTGTGGGAAAGAGTGTGGGAGCGGGCCATGTCAAAGGAATGATGGAGACCATTCTTCGGCATTGTAATGCCTTAGGTGTGCGCTGAACCGTTTCAGGATGAGGGCTGCAGGGTGGCAAGGCACAGTGAGGCATAGCTTTGAATGAAGTGATGCCACTCCGCTTTTGGCCGAGATGCTACCAGTTTCGCAAATGGTTCCATCTGATTCATCAGGATCAGCAGGCGCCGATGCAGCTCGTCCTTTTCGATGGTGGGAAAGAACGGGTGGAGGGCTTGCGTGGCCTGTCGAGCATTGTGTTCGCTGTCCGCCAGATCCAACTCTACCAGATCTGGATCGGCGCTCATGGCGGCTCGCAAGTGACGCCGATAAGGTTCGCCGGTGTGCACGGAGCAGTAGGCGGTGAGTGTTTTGACCAGTACCTCTTTTTCTTTGCCGGAACGGGTGGCCGCCAAGTGACGAGCGACCAGATGGCGGTTTTCTTCGAAAACGGACTGTGTCAGCTCCACCAGAATCGCTTTTTTGTTGGGGAAATAACGGTATAGCGCGGGTTTGGAAAGGCCAGCGTGCTGCGCCAGTTCGGTCATGGAAAACCCTTCGGTGCCGCGCTCGCCAATCAATACTTTGGCCGCCGAGAGAATATCGTCCAGGGTTTTGCGAGCCCGCAATTGTTCGGGGCGTCTTCGCATGGATGAAGTCCTTGTGTGTATCAGTCGCTTGACAATAGCGCTTATGTGACCAATAGTCACCTTTAGTAACGTGACCAGTGGTCGCGTTATGCCAAGGCAATCACTGCAAGAAAGGAAGGGGTAATGAACGCATTGTCGTGGGTCTTCAGCGTCAAAATCGTCGCAACCGTGCTGATCTGGTGTTTCCCGATGCTGCTATTCCCGTCTGGCTGGCTGCTGACCCTTGGGCTGACGCCTCAGCCTAATGACTTCATGTTTGTGCGACTCTTGGGCTGGGCTTATTTGGCGTTGTGCGTCGGCTATGGTTTTGGTTTGCGGCATGCGCTGAATGGGCGGCGGGCGTTGGGGCCAATCTGGGTGGGCATTGTTAGTAATGGAGGCGCTTGCGTGTTGCTGGCTTACTTCGGTTCTTGCGGTGCCTGGAGTGGCTTTTCTGCGGCGATTCTGTTTATTTTGTGGAGCTCGGTGGTTGCTACTGCGGGCATTACTGCCGGGTTGTGGACGTGGGGTGTTCGCGGCTCATCGCCGTCTGTCTGAGTAGGGCTACAGGCGACAATGACGTTACGGATCCGCCCGGCGACTCAGCATGACAGGGAAGCAGTGCCTCACGTTACCTGTTCAGCACTTCCTGCGCGGCGCGAATGCCGGATTGCAGAGCGCCATCCAGGTAGCCGCACCACCGGGTTGCGGTTTCGGTGCCGGCCCAGTGAATTCGTCCGCAGGGCTCGCGCAGGGTATCACCGAAGGACGTGATGACCCCGGGGGCGGTGTGGGCCACGTAGCAGCCGCGGCTCCAGGGTTCTGCAGTCCAGTCCTGTTCTACATAGGCGATGGGGTGAGCGGCATCTGGCCCAAAGTAGTGAACCAGATCGCTTATCACCTGCTGGCGCCGGGTGGCTTCATCGGTGGCGCTCATCGCGATCGCATGGTCGGCGTCGATAAAGCCCACCAGAACGCCCATGCCGTCATCATCCAGAGACTGATCGAACACAACATTGAACACCCGGTTGTTACTGACCACACCACCATTGAGGCCACGCAGGCGCCAGAAAGCGCGCTCGTAGGCGACATGGATCTTGATCACCGAGCCCATGGGCATGCGTTCCAGTAGCGCGTTGCGCTTGGCGGGGAGTGGCTGGTTATAGCGAATCTTGGCGGCGAGCACCGGTGGGATGGCCATGATCAGGTGCCGGGCGCGGTAGGTGTGGCCGTTGCTGATGACGCTGACACCGTCGTGGTGTTGTTCCACCGCGTGCACCGGTGAATCAAGCTGCACACTGTCGCCCAGTTGCGCGGCCATGCGTTGGGGGATTTGCCAGGCGCCGCCAGCAAATTTGTCCTGCTGTGCACCTCCTTCTATACCAATCAGGCTTTCAAGGCTTTCCCCTTGGCGCAGATATTCGAGAAAGCACAGGTACGAGACCTGGCGAGGTTCGGCGCAGAGCACCGCGCGGGTGATGGTGCGGGCGAATTCGCGAGCGCCGCGGGTGTGGACATGTTTGAGTATCCAGCTTTCCAGGGTTTGCGAGTCCCATTGCCGTGCTTTGGCGGCGAGCCAGGGCTCTGCTGTGACTGGCAGGCTGCGCATTTCCTTGTTCCAGCGCCGTTGCAGCAGGGCCAGCTCCCTCGGGAACAGGAACGGAAGTTTGGGGAT
>DLXZ01000076.1 GCA_003448675.1 Porticoccaceae bacterium | reverse complement strand
GGCATTTCCCGCCGCATCGAAGGCGACGAACGCAATGAGCTGCGTGAAGCCATGCGTTCACTGAATATTCCCGAGGGCGGCGGCGTTATCGTCCGCACTGCGGGTATCGGCCGTTCTTCGGAAGAACTCCAGTGGGATCTGGATTACCTGGTACAACTTTGGCAAACCATTGAGACGGAAGCCAAAAACGCTAAGGCACCCCACTTCCTGTTCCAGGAAAGCAACGTCATTATTCGCGCTATTCGAGACTACCTGCGTCCGGATATCGGCGAAGTCATCGTTGATGGCAAAGCGGTTTACGAGCTTGCCGCGGCGTTTATCCAGCAGGTCATGCCCAGCTACCGCAGTCGGGTGAAACATTACGAAGACGCCATCCCCCTGTTCAACCGCTATCAGGTGGAAAATCAGATTGAAACCGCCTTTGAACGTGAGGTCAAACTTCCTTCGGGCGGCTCCATTGTGATTGATATTACCGAAGCACTGGTGTCTATCGACATTAACTCTTCCCGCGCCACCAAGGGCAGCGACATCGAGGAAACCGCCGTCAAAACCAACCTGGAAGCCGCGGACGAAATCGCGCGTCAGTTGCGATTGCGCGACGTCGGCGGGCTGGTGGTTATCGACTTTATCGACATGATGGCAAACAAGAACCAGCGCGCGGTCGAAGATCGTATTCGCAAGGCCCTCGAGCTTGATCGGGCACGTGTCCAGGTGGGTCGCATCTCCCGTTTCGGATTGTTGGAAATGTCCCGACAACGCCTCCGTCCATCGCTGGAGGAAATGACGTCAAAAGTCTGTCCCCGTTGCAGTGGTCAAGGCACTATTCGGGGCACTCGCTCGCTGGCTCTGGCTGTGCTGCGCCTGGTCGAAGAAGAAGCCCAGAAAGAAAACACTGCTCAGATCCGCGTTACCACGCCTATTCCCGTGGCGACATTTCTGCTCAACGAAAAACGTGCCGACATCAACGACGTCGAAAGACGCAACAAAATAAAAATACTGGTGTTACCCAATCCTGAGATGGAAACACCACATTACGAAGTCGAACGAATACGCAGCCAGGATGAAGGCACAACAAGCTACAGTTACGAGCTGACGACCCCCACGCCTATCGAAGACAAGCTGGAGCTGATTCAACCCAAGCCAGTTCCACCCGCACCCATCCCAGCAGTGCAAAACCTGCCGCCCCAGGCGCCCGCTCCCGCACCGAAGGCAGCGCCGGAGCAACAAAAAGTCGCGCAAAAGACCGAAAGCAAACCTGCCAGCCAAGCCGGCCTGCTGGTACGCCTCTGGCGCACGCTATTTGGCACTGGCGACAGCGCACCCGACACCAGTGCTCACACTGCTAAAAGTGGTAAAACCACAGAACAGCAAAACAAGGAAAACCGACGTCCGAAAGGTCAGCCAGACCGCGGAAAGCGTTCGGGCCAGGGCAAATCAAGCACCCGTCAAGGCTCGCAGACGCGGAGCAGGCGAGATAATCGCTCGGCAGAGGGCGATAGGAACACCGAGAAAAAAACCCCTTCAAATCGTGATCGAAACCGCAATGGGCAAAAAGACTCACGACAGCAGCCCAGCGAAAATCGCCAGAGCGAAAAATCGACGCAACTAAAGAAGCGCTCCGACGGCCAGCGTTCAACTCCGCCCAGGCAAAGGAACCGCAAACCAGTGCCCCAGGAAGCCCTTGCTCATCAGCAGATCCAACCGACCGATGATACTGTGAAGACGCCTGATGCTGAAACCGAGGCCGCTCGTGCGACGGACACCCCACACACCCCCACGGTTAAAGACAAAGCCGACAAACAACCGCAGGTAAGCGCTCCTGTGGATTCACGCCCAACGGCGACCGATGGAGGGCAGGAAACCACGCCCATCGTTGATGAACTTCCGCAGGTCGCTGATGTTCCGCAGGCCGTGAGCCCCTCCGATCAACGCAGCAAAGAGCAGGAAACTACCGCCCCGGTCAGCCTCAGCTCAGAGACTTCTACCCCTGACCAGAAACAAAAACCCGAACCGTTCGAACCTGTAGCCCAACCTGAAACCGCAGTGGCCTCTCAAACCCCTGACAGCACCTCGGAGACAGTTGCCATTGAGACCAATGAGGTACCAGAAGTAGAATTGCCAGCAACCGCGACACCTGAAGAAATAACCACACCGAGTAAAGAACAGACCGTCAAAACATTCGAGATGGAAAAAACGCCAGAGGCTGTCGCGGTGGACACAGTGCACGACGAACCCGCTTCCCAGGCTGTTGAACCGACGCCTGCACGAGAATCCGAGAGCGCAATCACCGACCTGGATGTCGCCCCAACGGCCACACAGCCGGCTACTGGCGAAAAAGCAAGAGCTTCAAATGATCCGCGTTACAACCCGAAACCGGTCACGGCCCTGAATATAGAATCTCGTGCTGCAGAATTCAGCTTGTCACAACCGCTCAATACCGCCTTACCTACACCGATCGTAGCTGTGCCATCGCCAATCAAACGGCCCGCCAACGACCCCCGTCATAGAGCATTTGGCGCGGAATCAGCCGGAGCCGATTGAATCACCGAAATTGGCCGGTATTCCTTGTCTCATCGTCGCAGGGCGGTATAATTCCGCCCCTTCGGTGGGGTGGCTGAGTGGTCGAAAGCACTGGTCTTGAAAACCAGCGTGTCGAGAGGCACCCAGGGTTCGAATCCCTGCCCCACCGCCACTCGACCACACGGCTTTATAAAGCTCGGTTTTACCGAACTTCTTCATCCCGCCTCTTCGACAAATCAGTCTCTACCTCCATCTGACCGCCAACCACCTCGATAGAATTGCAAAAAAGCGAGTCGTCACGGGACCGTTTAATTTGCCACACCAACTAATAAACGACCTCCTGCAATATCTCCAACAGAATCTCCCTCCCTAGGTTGAGATTGTCCAGTGTGATATTTTCGTTATCACCATGCGTGCCGGATTTATCCTCCTTACTCAAGATCACTGGGGAAAAGCCGTAAGCGGGTATGCCCCGTTCGCGAAAAAAATGGCTATCAGTAAATCCAGCATTCAGCCTGGGCATCACCGGGACACCGGGGAAGCGGCTGGCCAAACGGCTTTCGATCGCTTTATACAAAAAATTATCCGGTGACGACACACCGGGGCCAAAGCTCAGCAATGGCTTCACCGAGATACCCTCGCCCGCGACAGCCCGTTTGATTTTTTCCAATATCCGCCCGGGGTTTTCGTCGGGTAATAAGCGGCAATCGATTTCGGCCATGGCCTTTGCTGCGATGACGTTGATTTTGCCACTGGCTTCGAGGCGCGTGAGGGTACAGGTATTGGTCAATTGGGCCGAGAGTCGATGATCATATTGCTTCAACGCAGCCATGGTTGCGCGCGACTGCGTAATTAGCTCAGGGGTTTTCAATAACTCGCCCCAGGGCGGCGGGGCATCCCTGGCGTGGCTGCGCAAATAATCCGCTGCCACCGGCAGTACGCGAGGCTCAAAAAACACTTTATCGAGCTTATTGAGCGCCTCTACCAGGCGCGCCGTCGCACTATGAGCTTGAGGGACCGACGCATGGCCAGAGGGCCCCTCGGCGGTAATCCTTAGCCATAGCGGCAGCTTCTGGGTTACTTCGATGCCGAAACTCAGTTTGCCCTGAGTAAGCGCCCCGGAGCTGCCTTCATTAAGCACCGCGCCCAGGTTGTCAAACAGCTCCGGGCGTTTATCCAGCAACCAGCCCACGCCCAACTGCCCGCCCGCCTCTTCGTCGGCGACGGCCAAAAAAATCACATCTCGCTTCAGGGGCTTGCCCTTTCGATGCAGCGCCACTAACGCCTGTAAATGAAAGATACCCGCGGATTTATTATCCAGCGCGCCACGCCCATGGACGCGACCATTAACGAGCCTCGCCTCGAACGGCGGATATTGCCAACGGCTCGCGTCGGCCGATACAACATCCATGTGATGCATCAGCAGAATGCCCGGCTCCGAACCGCCTTTCAAACGCGCCCAGAGATTGCCTCTGCCAGGCGCGGATTCAAGGATTTCGTATTCAATGCCCTCACCTTCAAGAATCGTCGCCAGATAGCGAGCAGCGATGATTTCGTTACCCGGAGGATTAACGGTATTGAGTTGGATATAGTCCCTGAGCAGTTTGGCGGTGTCATCGCTGATTGCTGGGTCCATGCGGCAAAATAAGTACAAGATCAACAAGAGACTTGAAAACCATCGTTTCCTCAATGCTGTCTCCTCGATTGATTGCCTCTGAAAACTGGCCCGTAAAAGCCTATGCGCCCTTAATGATCTGTGGCCCAAGCAGTTTTTAATCACCAAATATTGACCGGATTCGGCCAGGCAACCCAGCTTACGTCACTGGAAAGAAGCTGGACATGCTGCTGACACCGATAAGGGTTTTGCCATTCTCTTGTTTTTCTTCAACCAATTCGGCCATACGGTAATAGACAGCACGACCAATCAGCCCTTCCATGCCGTCTCTGACCAATACATAGGGTCGAGGCTCACCGGTTTCGGAATCCATCTGCACCCGAATCGGATGATCAACATCGGCCAACACCCGATCACCGGTCAATGTGCTGAAAAAAAGAGCTTGGTGACCCTCCCGATAAGCAACTTCCATATCGATCACGTAAAAAGGCGCGTCTTCAACCTGGATGCGCCACTTCTCCGCCGGCGTCACCAGAAAATAGTCATCCTGTTCGCGCTTGAGAATACCGGAAAAAAGCTTTACCAGCGGCGCCCGAGTAATGGCGCTACCTTCGTGATACCAAACGCCATTGGCGCCAATAAGGATATCGATTTCGCCACTGAAGGGAGGGTTCCATTGCGCGACCGGGGGCAGTTTCGTGCGTTCCTTGTTCTGTTGTTCCAGCAGATCCTGGTAAAGATTTTCGAGCTCGTCATTCATCCACTTTACCTGGGGCCACGCAACTGCCCGCGATTCCCCATAGTGACACCGATATTGGTGATAAAACGCAGTAAATCTTCCCTGTCCTCACAGTCATCCGCCAGTCCCCGGTTAAAGCAGACATCCACGGCTCCCTGGGCTAGCGCCCAGCACGCCAGATAGTGATAGTGAGGAGGTACGTCCTCCAGAATACCGGCATCGATGAGCTTCTTCACCATATTGCTTAAATCAGCGACGGAAGCGCGGCGTATCTCCAGTAGCTCTTCCATCTGACTCGCCACGGATGGCTCTCCTTGCAAGCGGATTTCAAGCTGTTGCACCAATCGATCAAGAGCTGGGTTGGCAAGGCGCGACTCAAAATAGGCCTTCACCACCGCCCCCGGGTTGCCGTTGTCTGTGGCGCGGATACCACCCTGCAAGTTAGCGGCCGTCGATTTTTCGTAATCGATCATGATCCGCATCATGATCTCTGACTTACTCTCAAAGTGCTTGTAGATAGTGCCTTTGCCAATGCCAGACTGTCTAGCAATTTCGGCGACAGTCACGCGTTCGATACCCTTATCGATCATCAGCGCGAGCGCGGTATCGATAATCAGCTGCTCACGATCGAGAAAGCGTTGTTTTTTTTGCCGAATTTTTTCTGTACTGGAAATACCCACCGTTCCGCCCTACTCCATCGCCGGGCCATTGTCCCATTTTTGTCGTTTTTCAGGTAACGACGAAAGCGCCCTACCCCCATCGCATCGGATTTCGTTCGCAGGAAGAGTAAAAAGGCTATGCTAAACTTCAGCTTTTAGCAACGTGTATCGTCCAAGCATCCTTCATTGAACACGATTCGCAGTTTCAGCCGCCTGATTGGCGCCGCCGGGGTTTCCCCCAACGAACGACTTCTGGCACGACGTCTTGGCTATGTTTTTGAAATCCCGCTGCTCATCGCAGCGCTGTGGATTCTGCTTTCGTGGTGGGCAAAACGTGGTGATGGCGCCGATCAGAATGCCTACGACCTCATCCTCTGGGGACTCTTTGTCATCGAGACGGTGGTACTTTCATCGGCAGTGCATAACACCAGCGATTATCTTAAAAGCAACTGGCTTAACCTGCTGATTATCGTTCTTGGCCTGCCCCTGGTCTTTGGCCTGCCGCTCTATTTCGGCGCCTTCCGCTTGCTGAGACTGGTGATCATTTTCGCCCTGCTGATGCATGTGGGTAGCCGGGTAAGGGCCATGTTGTCCCGCAATGAACTGGGCGCCACCCTGTTGGCCACGGTCATCATAATCATTCTTGCCGGTATTATGATGGCTGCCCTGGACCCGGCCATCAACACGCCCTGGGAAGGTATCTGGTGGGCATGGGTCACCATCGCTACCGTGGGCTACGGTGATGTGGTGCCAGTCAGTCAGGCTGGGCGTGCCCTAGCCAGTATTATCATTCTATTTGGCATGGGTCTGTTTGCCATGATCACAGCCAGTTTCGCGGCCTTCTTTATCCGCCAGGACGAAGAGAAAATTATCACTGCCGAACAAATCGGCCTGCAACATATCCGCTCCGTGGAACAGCGTCTCAGGGTGCTTGAATCAAAACTGGATACCGTGCTCGCGCATCTGGACACGCCACCAAACCCGGATTCACCGGATAAATCCGTGGACTAAGCGAGCCGTTTCCAGCCCCAACTACTACTGCGCAGCCCTTTTGCCAGTGCTATAATTGCTCGCCCGTGGCGCCCGGCATCCGCTGGAACGCGCCGGCGATTAAGGCGTACGGAGTGTAGCTCAGCCTGGT
>DLXZ01000197.1:1408-3502 GCA_003448675.1 Porticoccaceae bacterium | reverse complement strand
AAAGCCGCGGTAATGCGCGATGCCAGCCCGTAACCGGTGGAAGACCCAATGACCAAAACCTTTTTCGGACCGTCATCGATGGCCCCTTTGCTTTTGACATAATCAATTTGCTGGCGCACATGGGCCGCGCAACCCACGGGGTGGGCGTTGGTGCAAATAAATCCGCGAACTTTCGGTTTGATGACCATTGATTTACCTTTTTTAACTCTGGAAGCTCATTAGCGCTATCTGCCAGGCACCCTTTTAAAGCCGTTATACCGTCCGGTGCGCGCCTTTGCGATAATCGCCGGCCATAATACCCTGATGAATCGACTTACTCCACGATGATCAAATTGCGATACACCACCCCGAACGCCTGGGCCGAGACCGTGCTCACCGACATGGACGCCTTCCTCCTCGACCACGCTGGCGCCGAAAAAAAAGCCTCGGGCATGGCCATGTCCATGGCCCTGCACTATGCCGACAAGCCGGACATTGTCGAGGCCATGATTGACCTGTCCATTGAGGAGCTGGATCACTTCCGGGAAGTGGTCAAACTGATGACCGCCCGCGGGCTCTGCCTGCAAAAAGACGCCAGGGACGCCTACGTCAATAAACTGCGACAGCAGCTTCGCAATGGCCGCGACCATTACTTTCTCGACCGCCTGCTGGTGGGAGGCATCATCGAGGCCCGAGGCGCCGAACGTTTCGGACTGGTTGCGGATGCCTTGCCACCCGGCTCCCTGAAAGACTTTTATCGAGACATCACCCGCTCCGAAGATCGCCATCGTGATCTGTTTGTTAACCTGGCCGCTAACTATTTTGACCAGGACGAGATCGCACAACGCGTGGACCAGCTACTGGATTTCGAAGCGGACCTGGCGCGCAGCCTGCCCCACCGTCCCGCCCTGCACTGATGGCATCCGCGACCAAACCCCTGATCGAAAAATACCTGCACCGCTACGCCGAGGCCGAAAGCGGCTTGCTGGCGGAATGCGATAAAAATTGGGCTAACGGATACCCGTTCAGCCACGCCCTGGTAATCCCGGCTTACAAGGAAGAAGTGGCTTTTTTCGACAGGCTTGTCAGCCAGCATATGCACAACGAATCCATGTTACTTATCGTTGTCATCAACCAGCCGGACACACTGACTGCGCCTCACCCCGATAACCAGGTGTTGTTAGAGGCGCTTCAAAGCGCCACCGAACATAGCTGGCACAAAGACAATCTGTGGCTCGGCAAACTACCCGGGACAGACAGCGCAGTGCTGATCGTGGATCGGTTCTCGGACAAGCCCATACCCCATCGACAGGGGGTGGGTCTGGCCCGCAAGATCGGCGCCGACCTGGCCCTCAGCCTCCACCACAACGCCGCCGTCAAAAGCCCCTGGCTCTATACCAGCGATGCCGATGCTTGGCTTCCCAAGCAGTACTTTTCGGCGACTGCTGAACACCCTTCCAGCGCGGCAGCCATCTACCCCTACCGGCACACCCGCGCCGATGACCCACTAAGCCGGGTCACCGTACTGTACGAACAACGTCTGGCCCAGTACGTGGATGGCCTCGCCTGGGCCGGCTCCCCCTACGCCCATCACACCCTGGGCAGCACTATCGCGGTTAAGGCCGAGGCCTACGCCAAGGTCCGGGGCTTCCCCAAACGCAACGGCGGCGAGGACTTTCACCTGCTTAACAAGCTTGCCAAGGTTGGCAATATCGCGTCGCTGGATACGCCCGTAATTCAGATACAAACCCGCGACTCGAACCGCGTACCCTTTGGTACCGGGCCAGCGGTGACTCAGCTACTCAAAGAAACCGACCCGAAACAGGCCCGGATTTTTTATCACCCCCAGGTGTTTTTCGAATTACGGTCATGGCTGGATGCCCTGCCCCTGAGCCAGTCCACTGATCTCGACGCACTGCCCCTGAAAAAACGGTCAATCTCTGCTTTACAAAAACTGAACACACAAGAAGCGATTATCCGTACCCGACACACCAGTCATCAAACCGATACCTACGTGAGACATATGCACAACTGGTTTGATGCCCTGAAAACACTGCGCTTTATCCACAACCTGCAGGAGCAGGGCTTGGGCAACATAACTTTTGCCCAGTTAAA
>DLXZ01000197.1:0-1094 GCA_003448675.1 Porticoccaceae bacterium | reverse complement strand
TATTGGCCAGGCTATTACAGAAGCGACCACGCAAGCGTTCGCCCCGAACCATGCCGAGCCCATACAAGGTGGCTGGATTAACGAGGCCCGGGTTTTATCCGATGGCGAGCAACGCTATTTCATCAAACTGAACGAAGCGGCTTGCGCGGGTATGTTTGCCGCCGAAGCGGCGGGGCTGAAAATCATGGCTCACACGCGGGCTGTGCGTGTGCCAAAAGTGATCACCCATGGTCTGGTAGCTGGGCGCAGCTTTATCGTGCTGGAATATCTGACTTTGAACAGGCCGGGCCCGAGCGCGGAAAAACGGTTTGGCAAAGCCCTTGCGGCCATGCATCGGCATACTACCACCCGCTTTGGTCTGGATTTCGACAACACCATCGGCAGCACACCCCAGCAAAACAACTGGCGGGAAGACTGGCCGACGTTTTATCTGGAACAAAGACTGCGACCAATCTTTCAATTGGCGGCGTCGAAATATCCTGACCTGGAAAACCACTTAGCGCCGCTGGCCCGGAAACTGCCAGAATACTTTAGCAATTATCAACCACAGCCTTCGCTGGTGCATGGTGATTTATGGTCCGGCAACTGGTCAGCCGACGAACACGGCCAGCCGGTTCTCTACGATCCGGCCCTCTACTGGGGCGACCGGGAGGTGGATCTGGCCATGACCAAATTATTTGGGGGCTTTTCGGAGGCTTTTTATCAGGCCTATGAGAAGGCCTGGCCCCTTGATTCAGGCTATGTGCGACGCAAGGCCCTTTACCAGCTCTACTACTACCTGAATCATATCTATCTGTTTGGGGAGAACGAGCCGAGATACACCCGGGCATTGATAGAGCGGGCGTTATCTGACTGACACTTTACAGATCCTTACCGAAAGCCCGCTATACCGGGCGGCTGCCCTTCAGGGATATCCGATGCAAGAGCCGGCGATAGCCGTGGTAATCGTTGATTGGGTAATGATGGGTCGAACGATTATCCCAGAGCACCACCGAACCCACCGTCCAGCGAAACCGGCACTGGAATTCCGGCTTGCGGGCATGTTCGTAAAGAATATGCAGGACCGGCTCACTGTCCTCCTGGCTCCAGCCATC
>DLXZ01000255.1 GCA_003448675.1 Porticoccaceae bacterium | reverse complement strand
AGTAATTTTGGATCATATCGAACAAGTGGATCTAAAACAACGACCCTTTGTTCTGCAAGGCAGCGGCAGTTACTCCTGCGACGCCCTGATCATCGCAACCGGTGCGTCGGCGCGCTACCTGGGCCTGCCCTCGGAGGAAGCCTACATGGGGCGCGGCGTTAGCGCCTGTGCGACGTGTGACGGCTTTTTCTATAAAAATAAAAAGGTTGCCGTTATAGGCGGCGGTAACACGGCGGTAGAAGAAGCGCTTTATCTGGCAAATATCTGTAGTGAGGTCGTCCTTGTGCACCGGCGCGACGCTTTGCGCGCGGAAAAGATCATGCAGGATAAAATCCTGGCCCGCGCCGCAGAAGGAAATGTCACCATTAAATGGAACCACACGCTTGGCGAGGTTCTCGGCGACGCTCAGGGCGTTACGGGTATTCGCATCGACAGCACCGAGGGCGAGGCAAGCGAGGACATTGATGTCGAGGGAGTATTTATCGCCATCGGTCACACCCCCAACACAGCACTGTTTACCGATCAGGTCGATATGGCTAATGGTTACATCCTGACAGCCGGCGGCCTGGGTGGCGACGCAACCCAGACCAGCGTCGAGGGTGTTTTTGCAGCGGGCGACGTCGCGGACCACGTTTACCGGCAGGCGGTGACTTCCGCCGGGACCGGCTGCATGGCGGCTCTCGATGCCGAGCGCTATCTCGATAATATGGAGCAGAAATAACACTGCTCAAGGCAAGGGTCGTATGGGGAACAGCGCGTTGACGCCAGGTTAGCCGGAAGCCCGGATCGATGGTCGGCCACTATAACGCGGATAAATTGTGATGGTGCTGGAATTACCTGTGTTTCTCGGTGCCCGCTCGCCCGTCACATTCCCCGAGCCCGATAAGGCCCTGAGCGAACCCAACGGGCTGCTCGCGGTTGGTGGCAATCTGGAACCGGATACACTGATCGCCGCGTATCGTACCGGGTGCTTCCCCTGGTATCAGCCACCGGATCCGATTTTGTGGTGGAGCCCGGATCCGCGAGCGGTTTTATACCCCGGTGAAATCCATGTATCGCGTACGCTGCGCAGGGTATTGCGTCGCGGCCAATACCGAATTACCACAGACGCAGCCTTGACCGAAGTGATTTCCGCATGTGCCGCTGCGCGTAAAAACGGACCTGGTACCTGGCTTGACGATGCGATGATCGAGGGCTACCTGCGGCTGGCTAACTCGGGCTGGGTGCATTCCGTGGAGTGCTGGATGGACGATGAACTGGCCGGTGGCCTGTACGGTGTGGCCGTTGGAGGGATATTTTGCGGCGAATCCATGTTCAGCCGTCGCGCCGATGCCTCCAAAGTCGCCCTGGTGCATCTGGCCAAAGGGTTGTCGGTGGCCGGCTTTAGGTTGATTGATTGTCAGGTTGCCAGCGAGCATTTGCGCACACTGGGCGCGGTTGATATCGATCGCGAGATGTTTTTAGCTGAACTGGCGCGGCATCGCGATGCCGATCTCGTCTGGCCAAGCGTTGATATTTGCTCTATGGTTAATCGGGACGAAAATGCCGACGGAAAATAAACCTTTTAAATGACACGCGATATCACGCCCGACATCAGAAAGATAAAACTGTATCTGACTGAACCTCATCCCTGTAGTTACCTGGAGGATAGAGAGGCGACGACGGCGTTTATCGATCCCCGTGCGGAGGTCGGTAGTCGTCTCTACGATTATCTGTCGCAACTGGGTTTTCGGCGGAGTGGCCGCTATCTCTATATTCCGCGCTGTGCTTCGTGTCACGACTGTATTCCTGTACGTATTCCGGTTGCCCGATTCACTCCCAACAGGCAACAGCGGCGCTGTGCGAAGCGCAATGCCGACCTGGTGGTTACCCCGGTAACGCGAGTAGATAAACAAGAACACTATGAGATTTATCAGAAATACATTGCCACACGCCATCGCGACGGCGATATGTTTCCCGTGTCGGTGGGCCAGTACGATGATTTTATCGGCGCACAAAGAGACAGCACCCGTTACCTGGAATTTCGACTGGATGGGGCGCTCGTCTGTTGTGCAGTGGTCGACTGGCTGCAAAGCGGGTTATCCGCAATCTACACTTACTTCGACCCCGATCTTGATCGTCGCAGTCTCGGCACATTCGCTATTCTCAAGCAAATCGAACTGACTGAAGAAGCTGGCCTGGAGTATGTGTACCTGGGTTACTGGATTCGAGACAGCGACAAAATGCGTTACAAATCCGGTTTTAAACCGAAACAACTCTACATTGAAAACAGGTGGTTAGAGGTTGGTTGATTTTGCCTCGCGGGGCATTTTAGGGCACAATTCCGCGCCTTTAATATCGACGTTCACGGGGTTTACTCGCCGCATGGCAAAAGAAGATCAGATTGAGATGGAGGGTGAGGTTATCGATACCCTGCCCAACACGACTTTTCGTGTAAAACTGGAAAACGGCCACATCATCACGGCGCATATATCAGGGAAAATGCGCAAGAATTACATCAGAATTCTCACTGGTGATCAGGTCAAGGTTGAACTCACACCCTACGACCTGAGCAAGGGTCGAATCACCTACAGGGCCCGGTAGTTCGTTAGGCTTCGCCCGCCTCCCGCCAACATTCCCGCAAGACTTGAATAGTCTCGCCAGACTTGAATAGAAAGTTGCTCGTTACATATTGTTGAGCTCTCTCTGATTATCAGTTTATTGTCTAGCCGT
>DLXZ01000225.1:2018-3453 GCA_003448675.1 Porticoccaceae bacterium | reverse complement strand
CGCAACCTGGAGCGCGCCGAGGATATCTCCGGCGAGGCCATGGCCGCCGGTATTGACTGGACCTGGGAAACCTTCCCCGATTATCTCGATACCCTGGAGCGCCTGCCCAAGGGCATTAACTACAGTGGCTATGTTGGTCACTCCGCGCTACGCACTTACGCCATGGGTTCCCGCGCCTTTACCGACGAGCCGACCGCCGAAGATATGGCGGTCATGAAAAAACAGCTGGCCGATTCTCTCAAGGCTGGCGCCATTGGTTTTTCCACATCCCGCACCCGCAACCATGAGACGTCTGATGGCCATCCCGTCGCCAGCCGCATGGCCACCTGGGGCGAAGTGGAAGAACTGGTCAGTGTCATGACCGAGCTGGATGCGGGCATTTTTGAAATCGCCAACGAAGAAGTGGGCCGCGATCCCGCAAACCAGCGGGAATACCACGAGCGCCTGCGCGATCTGGCGGTAAAATCAGGCCGGCCCGTCACCTACGGCATGTTTGGCAGCCGCCGCGCCCCGGATGTCTGGAAACCTTATTTCGACCTCACCGAGGAGACCGCCAAAGCCGGCGGCAAGATGTTTATTCAAGCCCACAGCCGGGCGCTGAATGTGCTCATGTCTTTCGAGACCCGCATGCCCTTCGATAAATACCCGGTCTGGAAAGAGATACGCCAGAAATCCCTGGCCGAACAGGAAGCCGCCCTGCGCGATCCCGAAACGCGCGCCGCCCTGGTGGCCTCCGCCCGTGGTGATGATCCCGATCCAAAAAAAGCCGCTGGTCCCGAAATTCGCCGGCCTAACTATGACTGGCTGCTGTTAATGGACACCATTGAAGGCCCTCATAAAACAGTCTCTCAACTGGCCGAGGAGCTGGGCATGGACCCGGTGGATGCCATGATTGAAGTGGCCCTGCAACACAACTTGAAAGTCTTTTTCAGGCAACCGATCTTTAACGAAGATCAGGACAACGTTCTGACAATGATGAAGCACCCCAACTCCGTGGTGACCTTTTCCGATTCCGGTGCCCACGTTTCGCAAATCATGGACTCCTCCCTGCAAACCCACGTGCTCGCCCACTGGGTGCGGGAAAAGGGCGCGTTCACCCTGGAAGAAGCAGTGCACATGCTTACCGAACAACCGGCCCAGGCCTGGGGCTTCGATGATCGCGGTCGCCTGAAAGAAGGACTCGCCGCCGACATCATTATTTTCGATGCCGACCGTGTCGCGCCCCTGATGCCCGAGGTGAAGCACGACTTGCCCGCCGGCGCCCGTCGCCTGGTGCAAAAGGCCGCGGGTATTTCCTATACCATTGTTAATGGTGAAGTGCTGATGCGCGATGGCGAACACACCGGCGCCTATCCCGGCAAGCTCCTGCGTGGCCCATTGGCTCATTCCGCCGAGCCCCGAGCAGCCGCTGGTTGAATTGCCTGAACCCTTTGCT
>DLXZ01000225.1:0-1663 GCA_003448675.1 Porticoccaceae bacterium | reverse complement strand
TTTATTGAGGAATAAAAGAGGGAAGCCGTCCGGACTCACAGGCCTCGGTTTACCCGAAATCAGATTAGCGCCATACTTTCGATCTATTGGAGGGCATGGCAGCCAACAGCCATACCCTGGCAGGCAATGTAAATAATCCGGCGGGAGACAAAGCGTGGAATTTGGTTTATCGGAAGAACAGGTGATATTGCAGGAGTCGGTACGCCGGCTGTTTGAAGAGCAGTCCCCCCTTGATCGCGTTCGGGACATCGCCGAAACCGGCACCGGCTTCGACGAGGCCCTGTGGTCCTCGGTGGTGGAGCTGGGCATCCTCGGCGCGCTGGTGCCAGAGCAATACGGCGGTTTGGCCATGAGCTTTTTCGATGCCTTTCTCGTCCTTGAAGCCGCCGGTC
This sequence comes from Porticoccaceae bacterium, assembly GCA_003448675.1. Taxonomy (GTDB): domain Bacteria; phylum Pseudomonadota; class Gammaproteobacteria; order Pseudomonadales; family Porticoccaceae; genus HB2-32-21. The sequence goes on along the minus strand of DLXZ01000225.1, from coordinate 1,271 downwards.
GCTGCACCGCGCCCGTGCCGTTGCTCGGCACCATGATCCTGGCGCCCCTGGCCGTTTCCCTTGCCGGTAGTGAAGCCCAGAAAGAAGAATATTTACCGAAGCTGGCCAGCGGCCAGTGCCGGGCCAGCGTCGCCCTGGGCGAGCTGCTTGCTCAACGGGACGAGGCGGGCCTAACGCTTGAGGGCGACAAGTTAAGTGGTAAAAGTCTGTACGCCATGGATGCTGGCATCGCGGACATATTTGTGGTGGCAATTGGTGGTGATACCCTGGCACTGGTTGCGCGGGACGCGCCGGGATTAAGCATTAACCTGTTACTCACTATCGATAAAACCCGCGCCGTGGCCGAACTGAATTTCGATAATGTAATCGTCGAGATATTGGGTGAGGCGGGCGGAGCCAGCGAAGCCATCATTTCAATGCTCGATGCCGGGCGCATTGCCCTGGCTGCCGACAGCCTCGGCGCGGCGGATGTGATGATCGAAAAAGCCGTTGCCTACGCCCAGGAACGCCAGCAATTCAATCGACCCATCGGCTCCTTCCAGGCCGTCAAACACATGTGCGCCGATATGGTCGCCGATCTTGAACCCACCCGCGCCCTGATCTGGTATGCCGCCCACGCCTTCGACCACGTACCCGAAGACGCCCGTATGATGGCCTGCCACGCCAAAGCCCATATGTCGGAAGTGGGCACCACAATCGCAAAAACCGCGGTGGAAGTCCACGGCGGTATGGGCTTTACCGACCTGATGGGCCTGCATTACTGGTTCAAACGCATTGGTCTCAACCGGCAACTGCTCGGCGGGCCAGAGGAAGTGCGCCATGAAGCGGCTGTGATTCAGGGGTGGGTGGCGGCTTGAGTTTGTAAGTAAGTCGTTAAGTTTTTTGCGGACGGTAACAGGCAGGCAAAATTCAAGGCCTGATCCAAAAATCATAACCGAGTCTGAGAACGGACTGGACTTAAGTGCCCCCTTGCACATAAATATACTGTAATAATATACAGTATATTGGTGCATAGTCAAAAACAGTGCGCACTTTTCAGCGACAATATGCGCGTTTTGCACTTGGCAAAAAAATGATATGCTGCAAAATCAATTAGTTAGGGAGCCTGTGGGGTAGATAATAGGAAACCTATTATCAAAAATAATAGGACCCCTCGCTTTGTTTTGAAAGGATTCATGAGCCGTGAATAAATACATTTTAAATCAAGCGGTTAAAATCAAGTGCCGAAAACAGGTTTCGGCAAAACGCGCATGCGCGATATACAAATGTTA
>DLXZ01000062.1:2220-4499 GCA_003448675.1 Porticoccaceae bacterium | reverse complement strand
CGCCGAGCAGCAGCACACCAGCAAGGGCAGCAGCCGCGCCGGTCATATGCACCACACCGGAGCCGGCGAAGTCGAGGAAGCCTTTTGCATCCAGGAAGCCGCCACCCCATTTCCACATGCCCTGAACCGGATAAATCACGCCGGTCATGACCACCGCAAAGGCCAGGAAAGCCCACAGCTTCATCCGTTCAGCCACGGCGCCCGAGACGATGGACATGGCAGTCGCAACAAATACCACCTGGAAGAAAAAGTCAGATGCGCCAGAGTAATACGTGTAATCACCGGCGTCGGCGGCAGCGCCAGCCAGGACTTCTTCCGGGCTGGCGTTGGCAATACTGTTGCCGAACCAGGAATCGGGGAAGATCCCCCCTTCGGAGCCACCGTACATAATGGTGTACCCCATGATCAGATACATTACACAGGAGACCGAATACAGGGCCACGTTTTTGGTCAGTATTTCGGTGGTATTTTTGGCGCGCACCAGACCCGCTTCGAGCATGGTAAACCCGGCGGCCATCCACATCACCAGGGCGCCGCACACCAGAAAGTAAAAAGTATCCAGTGCGTACTTAATATGAATGATATCGCTTTCCACTGTTAAATCCTCAGCTATCGTTGTTGTCGTTACTAAATGGCGTCGTCGCCGGTTTCACCGGTACGGATGCGAATCACTTCCTGAATGTCCGCAATGAATATCTTGCCGTCACCGATCTTGCCGGTTTGCGCCGCGTTTACGATCGCTTCCACGGCGCTATCGGCCATGGCGTCGCTGACACCCACTTCAACCTTTACCTTGGGGAGAAAATCCACCACATATTCAGCGCCGCGATAAAGCTCAGTGTGTCCCTTCTGACGACCAAAACCTTTAACTTCCGTGACTGTAAGGCCCTGCACGCCGACATTTGCCAACGCTTCACGCACATCATCCAGCTTGAACGGTTTGATCACCGCCGTAATCATTTTCATATTGTTCTCCAGTTTGGGGATCCTGACTCCAGTACCTAAGCAGAATGCATGCCAGCCCTGGACATCCCGATTCAGGCAGGTTTACTTACGCACCAAGCACCACGATGGTGCGCATCATTCCTTCAAAAGGGGTATCGCACAGTTTTGGGGCGCAGTTTAAGCATCAAACCCGCTGGCCAGGAATCACAAAAAATTTCACCCTTTGCTTGAATCCGCTATCAAGCCCGCTGGCTCCTGGGCTAAGATGCGGGTGCCGAGCACTGCAAATCAGGGAAGAACTGCATGACACTCGCCGTTATTCACTCACGGGCTCAATCGGGTATCCACGCCCCGCCGGTATCGGTTGAAGTCCACATATCCAATGGCTTGCCCAGCCTCAGTATGGTGGGTCTACCGGAAACCGCGGTAAAAGAGAGCCGGGACAGGGTGCGTAGCGCCCTGCTTAATTCTCACTTTGATTTTCCGGCGCGGCGCATCACTATCAACCTGGCCCCCGCCGACCTGCCCAAGGAAGGAGGCCGCTTCGACCTGCCCATCGCCCTGGGCATACTGGCGGCTTCAGGGCAGCTACCATCAGATACTCTCGATAACCATGAATTTATTGGCGAGCTGGCCCTGTCTGGCGGTACGCGCCCGGTGGATGCCATATTACCCACGGCCCTGGCCTGCGGCGAAGCGGGACGCAAACTTATACTGCCCGCGGCCAACGCTAGCGAGGGCGCACTATCCCGGCGGACAAAAGTTTATGGTGCCGAACACCTGCTTGAGGTTTGCGCCCATTTACGGGGCGCTTCAATGCTGAACCGGGCATCAATCAGCTTTCCCGGAAGAAGTCGAGTCGGCGGGGATCTTAATGAAGTGATCGGCCAATACCAGGCCAAGCGTGCCCTGGAAATTGCCGCCGCCGGGGCTCATAACCTGCTGTTTAGCGGCCCCCCGGGTACGGGTAAGACCATGCTTGCCAGTCGATTACCGGGCCTATTACCACCCCTGGAAGAAAATACCGCGCTGGACGTGGCAACCATTTATTCCGTGGCTGGCCAGGGTGTACGTGGGGACTATTTTGAGCCGCCCTTTCGCGCCCCCCATCACACCGCTTCCGCCGTGGCCCTGGTCGGTGGTGGCAGCTTCCCCAAACCCGGCGAAATCTCTTTAGCCCACGAGGGTGTACTTTTTCTGGATGAACTGCCAGAGTTTCCCCGCAAGGTGCTGGAAGTATTACGAGAGCCACTGGAATCCGGAAAAATCATGATCTCCCGCGCCCAAACCAGCACCGAGTATCCCGCCAATTTTATGCTGGTAGCGGCCATGAA
>DLXZ01000062.1:705-1963 GCA_003448675.1 Porticoccaceae bacterium | reverse complement strand
CTGGATCGCATAGACCTGCAGGTTACCGTGCCCCAGGTGCCTCGCGAGCAGCTCACCGGGGCTGAGCAAACCAATACCCCCGCTCCGGAATCCAGCGCCACTGTCGCTTTGCGGGTTGCCAGCGCCAGAGCCACTCAACTCCAGCGTCAAGGTTGCGCCAACGCGCGGCTGAATACCACTCAGGTGAAACAGGCGTGTAAATTAGGCGAAGATCAGATCAAGCTGATGAATACTGCGGTTGAGCGTCTTGAGCTTTCCGCCAGGGCCTATCACCGGGTACTCAAGGTAGCGCGCACCATCGCCGATCTTGACCAAACGAAGACGCTGGAAGAACGCCATCTCACGGAGGCGTTAGGCTACCGTCTCTTGTAGACTTCGGTGTGGGGCACTATGCCCTTACCTGCGGAACCTGATCAAAAGAGCTTCTCGCTTACCACCACCTCCCGGGCTTGAAATAACAAAGGGCGCCTTTAAGCGCCCTTTGTGTACCCGAGTTGCGCCCTGTTTATAGCAGCGGGGCGATAACCAGGCTAACAATGGCCATCACATTAATAAGAATATTCATTGATGGCCCTGAAGTATCCTTAAAGGGGTCACCGACGGTATCACCCACTACCGCCGCAGCGTGAACATCTGAGCCCTTGCCGCCCAGGTTACCTTTTTCGACGTACTTCTTGGCGTTATCCCAGGCCCCGCCAGCATTGGCCATCATCAGGGCCAACAACACGCAACCCAAAAGGCCGCCGCCCAGCATACCGCCGAGAGATTCGGCGCCCAGACCAAAGCCAACCACCACCGGCGCGATTACGGCGATCGCTCCGGGCAGGAGCATACGCTTGAGGGCCGCCGTGGTAGCGATATCGACACAGCGGGCGGTATCCGGCTCGGCGTTACCTTCGAGCAGGCCGGGGATTTCCTTAAACTGACGTCGAATCTCCCGAATCATATCGAACGCGGCGTCTCCGACCGCCGTCATAGTGATAGAGGCGATCAGGAAGGGAATAGCGCCACCGATAAACATTCCCACCAAAACCTGAGGATCGGAAAGCTCAAGAGTAAAATCCGGGTTGTTAACCAGGATGGTTTCCACGTAGGCGGCAATAATTGCCAGGGCCGCCAGGGCCGCGGCGCCAATGGCGAAACCCTTACCGATGGCTGCCGTGGTATTGCCCAACTCATCGAGAGAATCAGTTATTTCCCTAGTCTCCTTACCCATACCCCCCATTTCGGCGATACCGCCGGCGTTGTCGGTGATCGG
>DLXZ01000062.1:0-515 GCA_003448675.1 Porticoccaceae bacterium | reverse complement strand
TTTCGGCGATACCGCCGGCGTTATCGGCAACCGGTCCATAGGCATCAATGGCCATCGTAATGCCAACCGTGGAGAGCATCCCGACAGCGGCAATTCCAACGCCATAGAGGCCGGCCTGCTGGGTGGAGAAGAAAATAATCGCGCCAATAAACAGAATCGGCAGCACTACTGACTGCATACCCACCGCCAGGCCAGTAATCATTACTGTTGCCGAGCCGGTCTCCCCTGACTGCGCAATTTTTCGCACCGGCGCACCGCCTGTGTAGTACTCGGTAACCAGGCCGATCAATATACCGCCCACGGCACCACTGAGCACTGCGTACCATACCCCGCTCTCAATGCCCATGGCTTGTACCAGAAAATAAGCCGCGATAACGAACACCAGCGGTGCACCGATGGTTCCGGTGCGCAGGGCCTGGCCCGGCTCCGAACTGGAACGCGCACGAACCACAACGATACCCACAATGGAGGCCAGCAGCCCTATTGAAGCAAGCGCCAGGGGTAAAAACATCATT
>DLXZ01000177.1:1651-3515 GCA_003448675.1 Porticoccaceae bacterium | reverse complement strand
CGAGCTGGCGAGCTATCCCCAATCTCGCCGCTACTTATTCAGAAAATTCAGCGCCAGGCCGGGGCGGGGCCAGTCGATGGCTACCAGGCGCCCGGTGGTGCCCAGGGTAATGTACGCGGTCCTTAGCTCGGGGCCGCCGAAGCAGATATTGGTGGTGCCACGATCGGGCATGGGAATATGCTCGACACAAGAACCGTCGGGCGAGACCACGGTAATACCCCCATTGGCCAGGGTCGCGACACAGATATTACCGGCGCTATCCACCGCCAGGGAGTCGAATAACTGATGTCCCGGCACGCCCACCACCAGATTGCCCCGATTCGGCCCCCCGGCTTTTTGTTTGCTGCCGCTAGCAAACTCGCCAGGCCCGGCCAATGCGTATGACCACAGCCGTCCGGTCGGCGTTTCCGCCACATACAGGGTTTTCTCGTCAGGGGAGAGGCCAATGCCGTTGGGGCCTTCCAGGGGAAAGACCATTTCGGTGATTTTCGAGCCACCGGGATGAGCATAGAAGATGCCGGTGACATCCCGGGAGCGGGCGTAGTGCTTCCCGTGGTCGGTAAACCAGAAGCCCCCCGCGCTATCGAAAACAATATCATTGGGGCCTTTAAGTGGCCCACCGTCGCACTCGGTGTACAGCACTTCCACTTTGCCAGTGTCGAGATCGACCTTTTGAATACTGCCACCGGTGTAGTCATTCGCGGTCAGCCCCGGTGACCATTTGCCGTTGCGCTGGGTCCACTCGAAGCCGCCGTTATTGCAGATATAGCATTTGCCATCCGGGCCGATGGCCGCGCCGTTGGGCCCACCGCCAGTATTAGCCACCACGCTGATATTGCCGTCCGGCGAGACCCGCGACAGGCAGCCGCCAGCGATTTCCACCACCAGCACGCTGCCATCGGGCAGGGCGATTGGCCCTTCGGGAAACCTCAGGCCAGAGGCGATTTCAGTAAAGTCGGTCATGCCAAACCCCTTCTGTTATTTACCTGTCTTTTACTTGTGGTTTTTGACGAATAGCCATTGTCATTATTCTGGCCGTTTTATTTTTCCCGTCGGCAACTATACTGGTCTACAACCCGGCTAATGGATTACAGCCTACTCAAAGAATCGCCTCGGGAAAAGCACAGACAGGGAAAACTGGCGAGGCCCATCCCGGCAATCGAGAGCAGTAATCGAAAACAACAAACAAGAATACCAACCAGTAACAGGGGAGACATCATGAACTTTAGCGACAAAGCGGTCATCACCGGCGTCGGGGAAACCCTCTACACCCGGGGAGGCGACAAAACCTCGGTGGAGCTGATGCTCGAAGCCATTCGCAACGCCGCCGCCGACGCCGGCCTCAGGGCTAACGAACTGGATGGCATTATCCCGCCCATGATGGACACCTACTCCGAGGAACTCGCGGCCAACCTGGGTATCGGCGATATGCGCTACTCGGTCACCGTGCACACCGGCGGCGCTTCGGCGGTGACCGGGCTGCAAGATGCCGCCATGGCGGTGGCCAACGGCCTGGCCAATCACGTCTGCGTGGTGGTGGGCTGGAACGGCTACTCCGCCCTGCGTCCCAAACCGGGTTGCAAACCCAACCGATCCTTGCGCGAAACCGCCATGTCTCTGTCCACCAAGGACTTTTACTTCCCCTATGGAGTCGCCGCACCGGTGCAGCTTTACGGCTGGCTCGCCACACGGCACCAGCAGATTTACGGCACCCGTCCGGAGGACACCGGCGCCATCGCCCTGGCCGCGCGCAGACACGCCCAACTCAACGACCAGGCCATGATGCAGGGTCAGGAATTGACCATGGACGATTATTTGAACGCTCGTTGGATCTCCGAACCCTTCCGGCTCTACGACTGCTGTC
>DLXZ01000177.1:896-1369 GCA_003448675.1 Porticoccaceae bacterium | reverse complement strand
AGCCCCGAGCGCGCCAGGGATCTGGCCAAGAAGCCCGTGTACATTTCCGGCGCCGCCGAAGGTCACCCCTACCCGGCCGACGACATCGCCGCCCGCCCCGATCCCTTCGAGATCGGTCTGTCCTTCGCCGCTCAGAAAGCCTTCGACATGGCTGGCGTCAAAGCCACCGACATGGACTTTATGCAGATTTACGACTGCTTCACTTACGTGGTACTCCTGCAAATGGAAGCCATGGGGCTGTTCGAACGCGGCGGCATCGCTGACTACGTAAAAGACGGCAATATCGAACTGGGGGGGCGCTGCCCGATCAACACCCATGGCGGACTGCTCAGCGAAGGCCATGTTTGGGGCGCCAATCACATCGTCGAAGCCACCCGCCAGTTACGTGGCGAATGCGGCGATCGCCAGGTCAAGGACGCCGAACTCGGTCTGGTCACCGGCTGGGGCGACCTGGGCGATGGCAGTATCGCCAT
>DLXZ01000177.1:0-685 GCA_003448675.1 Porticoccaceae bacterium | reverse complement strand
TGGGCGATGGCAGTATCGCCATCCTGCATAACTAACAAACCCAGCTGCCCCATAAAAAACAGATAAAAGAAAAACCAAATTCAAAGGAAATCATTATGAGCGGCCCACTACCAACCCCCCGCCCCATGCACCGATCCACCGACGACCTTAACGGCCAGTTCTGGGAACACTGCGCCAGGGGCGCCCTGTACTTCCAATGCTGCCTCGACTGCGAAACCTGGCGCCATATGCCCCGTTACATGTGCGCCCAGTGTGGCTCCGCCAACTGGGAATGGCGGCAATCCAGCGGCAAGGGCCGCATCTTCTCCTGGATCATCACCCACCAGGCCATGCACCCCAAATTCCGCGACGAAACCCCCTACGCCGCTCTGGTGGTGGAAATGGACGAAGGCGTGCGCTTTGTCAGCCGGCCACTGGGTATCGCCAATGAGGACCTGGAAATTGATATGCCGGTGCAGGTGGTGTTTGAGACGATTGAGGAGGGCTTTGCTTTGCCTTTGTTTAGAAGGGCTTAGCGTTTCGGAATGCCTGTTTTTAGGACAGCGTGGGAGCTGGCCAAAATAATGATAGCCCGCCTACCATCGACAGCCCGACATTTGGCCTCAAAAGATTCCGCACCTCTATTGCGATAAACTCCACGAACCAACAGTGATGGCTTTACTACACAAGGCACAATTTGGCAGAC
>DLXZ01000132.1:5066-5332 GCA_003448675.1 Porticoccaceae bacterium | reverse complement strand
ACTCCCACCATCCAGTCAGTCGAATTAGTGGTACCGTTAAACGGTCCCTCCTTGCCACCTACAGAGGGACTGAGGGGATCGCCTATAATACGGTTGGAATTAATTTTAAAGGGCTGCGTCGAGAACCCCGCCAAACCTGGAATCGCGTCGTAAAAAGTCTGGTTACTGACGCCCCACTTGAACACCGGGTCAGGGTTGTGACGAGTTACCGCCATAAACTGCAAGTCCCAGTCCTTGACTCTCCCTCTCAGACGCAACCCTCCGTT
>DLXZ01000132.1:4021-4827 GCA_003448675.1 Porticoccaceae bacterium | reverse complement strand
ATGTAGTCGTCAAAACCGTCAAACCCAATGTCATTGCGAATGACATAAGGTGAGTTAATAAATGCATAGGGAGAGCCCACACGAGGGTGAACGGTAGGCTGAAACATTTGCGCAAAGGCTTCGATCTCCCAGTTCTGGTTCAGGTTATAACTGACCCTCACTGCCGGGGCGCCAACACGTTCATCCGCATATTCCTCCGAAGCCAGATCAAGAAAAGAGTGACGGCGCAGATCAAGCCCGTTAGGCACATCCATTACACGGAAAAAGATCGCCTCCCCCCATGCAATCTGCTGCTGGCCGATACGCACCCAAAGAGGTCCCTTTTGATAGTCGAGGTACAGCGACGGGAGATCGATCATAAAGTTATCGTCACATATCTCCAGTATTGATGCGCACTTACCGTGGTTACTGACTTTAAAATGGTTGTCATCACCACCGTCTCGAAATTCGGCTGGAACCGTGTACTCATCTTGCACATCATGCTGAAAATAACCCCGTACTTTGGCAAACCCAGTAAGGTTGTCAGTAAACCTCATTTTGAAATCCACCTCAGCGCGGGTCGCCATCAGATTCCATTTGTTATCCTGGTTTAAATTCGGTTTATAAAAACTCGCGGGCAAATCATTACCGGGAATATCCGCACAGGTTCCGGTGGTAAAACAGTCCCAAAAGAATTCAGCACCAGGATGACCTGAAGCCGCACTGGGCAGACTATCACCTACCCCACCCTTATAGATGTCCGGACTACCCCGTAACCACGGGTTATCCTTGCTACCAATGTTGTAGGCCATTTCCTGGCGGATAAA
>DLXZ01000132.1:0-3821 GCA_003448675.1 Porticoccaceae bacterium | reverse complement strand
GCCATTTCCTGGCGGATAAAACCGGCAACTTTAATGTCAAAGGCGCTGGCGACCCCGGACACTGAAAGGCCACCAAGCAGGAATATAACTGCGGCTGATAGCATTACTTTATTGTTTATAGCTTTCATTGTTCCCCCCCCCAAATTCAACTGGTTATATCACGCACACCCAAACCACGGACTCATATGCCGCGCCCCTTGTATATCGCTTTACTGATAAACCGAACAGAGCCGGGACAAGCCAAGCTAAGGGTGTACGTGTCAAATATTTAATTAAACACCCAGGCGGCGAATAGCCTGTACCGTCAAGTATTTGTCATAGGTTCCCGGCAGGTCATTTTTGCTCTTGAAGCCATCACTGAGTTTTTCGGCAATGGCAATACGGCTCATGCGTCCTGACTGCACATCGTGGCTATGTACATAAGTCGGGCCCCAAACCGGATTACCTTTGGCATCGGGAAATATCAAATCCCCTTTTCTGTACTGTGAGAAGCCTGCTTCAAAGGATTTCCACATTTCGCCCTTTCGGTCAAACGTCATATAAGACACATAAGCCATATTGCGGACATCTAGCCACACTCGTTTTTTACTGACCGGAGCGCGTGGATACCCTGTCGGTTCAGCTTCAATAACCAGAACTTCCGGACAAAACTCGTAGGCTGTATCCCAGAACGTATTCCCTTTTGGCCCACCGTGGGTTGGCGGAATCCAGTCTTTTGCATCACCATACCAATTGGCGGACTGGGCACCGAGCAAGGGCCCCCGGCCAACAATTTTGTAATTGCCCCAGGTCAGCATCGGATCGCCCGCAGCCCAGAAATCGGACAAGAATACGGTAATCCCAGGCACCAGAGGCTCGAAACGCTGATTGGTTGGAAAGCGGCGTACCCGTTTGAAGGCAGGGATATAACCTACCAATTCGGGAAACTCACGCTGGTCATAGTGAATGGTGTTTAGGAAGCTGGTCCCGGAAACATCCTGAGGGCTTACAAACCAAACCCCGGTATAACGCAACTTGTCTTCATGGCCTTTCCAATAAGGACCATCCGGGTCGGACACTCGGCCAACGGCATTTTTTTCGCAAGCAGCCAATTCGTAGTGATATTCCACATCACCGTCGGCGCTAAGGTCCCAATCCATGGCGGCATACTGCGTGGTGTCGTGACGTCCCGCGGTAATACCCAGGTTGGTAAATGCCTCAAGCCCGCTTTGAGGGTCCGGGAACGGCATACCACCAACCCAGGGCTTGCCGGTGTCCTTGACTACAGTATTGCCATCGGCATTCAGCGTCGCTTTGCCACTGTTTCTCAAAGTCGCCTCAAGAAAATCATAGGGGTAAAGCTTTTGAATATCAGTGGTCTGGGGCACCACCTTAATTCGTCGCCCCTGCTGCGCCACCTCAAGGTAGACGATGGGCGCCAGCAGATCCTTGACGTGCTCGACATTATCGGCGGTGATGAAATCGCCTTCCTTTACTTTGCCCTTAGTATAGGCTTCAAGCGACTGTAATTCTTCTGGGTATGCTTTGGTAATATCCCCCGCGTCGGCTATCAGCGGCCACAGCGAGGTTAATACACCCGCTCCCATGGTGCCTCTAACCATTTTTTCCAAAAAAAACCGGCGACTGTAATCAAAATCGTACTTTCTTATATGCACTGCTAACCCTCCTTATCTACTAGAAAAATCCGGCGAGCAAACAACAAGTTTCAAATAAAACCACTTGTTCTTTCAGCTCATTATTATCCGCAGTTGTGCTAAAAAACAGATAGATTATCTCGATTTATAATTTATGTGATACGAGTTAGTACTTGAGTATAAGTCTGATCAAGCGGTCTTCCTAGAGCTTTTTCAAACGCCTCTATTAACAGCGGCAAGCCCTTCGTCAAAAATTCCGGCATAAAAAACCGGCGCTTAAGCGCCGGTTTTTTGGATTACTACCATCTTGGTTAACAGTGCCTAGAACTGATACCCAATGCGGAAGGTAATGTCATCCGACTCATCAAAAGGATCAAAGATATTGTCCCTACCATCCCCGTTGATAAAGTTTACAAATGCCTCGACTGTGAAATTGCCGGTAGGTTTCCACTTCACACCCGGTTGGATTAAAAAGCCGTTTTCCAGATCATAGAGCATGGCAAGATCAAAGCGCCATTTCAGCGCAGGCGTGGGCTGCGAAAACGCAAAGACCAAACCATCCCAACCGCGGCTGTCTTCACCTCCTCCAGGCCGCTTGTGAGCGCTACCACCCAAACCCGACAGGTGCCGACCTAGCAAATCTGTTTGTGTGCGGTGGTGCCATTCAAACACAAGATAAGTGGCGGGGTAGTTTTGGGAGAAGCGATGGTACTTTTCCAACACCAATGTCGTCAGCCACTCATCCTCTTCTCGCCAACGAGACCGCAAATTGTTGGTAAACTTTTTATCCGGTGTGTAGCTGGCTTCAAAGCGCACGATCAACTGATCCAGCCAGGTATCAGGCTCTGCAAAAAATATATAGTTAAATCCAAACCCAAACACATTTTCCGATTCATAGTTGGCTCTGATGATTCCCGTCGTCGATGTAAAGCCATTCAACTGGGCGAAAACCGGAAATAACTCGACAAAATCCATGCCGTTGGCGCCACCAGGTATCAAACCACCAAAATCCCATGGACCGCCACCATTTACCGTGGTGATTACGTCTTGAGAGGTATCAAATCCCAGGCTGGCGGCGAAGGCCGTAATCCAGGGCCACTCTTCTACCAGGCCATTAACTACGTCAACACCATCAATGCCGGAAATACCCGACAGGTAGAACCACTCATACTGCGATGTGGTTCCATCACCGCCGTCAACAAAAATAAATGGCTGGGTTTCAAATCCACATAGGCCGGTGACAGCGGCTGGCTGGCTGGGATCAGCACAGACTGCATCTGGAACCAGCACCTGTCCACCTGCTCTTAGGTCAAACACTGGATTCGGGTTGTGGTGGCTGATGGCAAATAACTGCACACCCAGATCCCCAAACTGGCCACGCAAACGAATACCTCCGTTAACCTGGTGATCAACTTTGTCAAAACCACTTTCGTAGTCGACAGTAAAATTAGGTTGGGCGATCAAATTGTAAGGACTGCCCTGAGCCGTGACGATCGTTGGCTGGAACATCTGGGCATATACCTCAACCTCCCAGTTACTGTTGATGTTGTAGCTTGCCCTGATGCCGGGTGCTCCAAGGCGTTCATCCGCGTATTCCTCGGAACCGTAATCGAGGAAAAAATGACGCCGCAAATCCAAACCATTAGGCTGATCAGCAACCCGGAAGAACAATCCTTCACCCCAGGCAATTTGCTGCTGGCCGGCCCTTACCCACCAATTTCCCTTGACCCAATCCAGATACAGGGACGGGATGTCCACCATGTAGTTATCGTCACTGATGGATAAGTATGTGGCCTCATTACCGTGGTTATTGACGCCAAAATGGTTGGTATTGCGTGTTCCCGACGCCAGGTCGTAAACATGGTCGTTACTGTCAAAACCCTTCCAATCTCCGAAAACGTCAGGCTGATAATACCCACGGACTTTCATAAAACCCGTCAAGCTGTCAGTGAGTGAAAAGGTAAAATCAAGTTCCGCCTTGGTCGCAAACACGTTCCAGTTGTTGTTCTGGGACTTATCTTCCTTGTCCATGGTCGGAGGAATAAAGCTTGCCGGCAAACCAAAGCCAGCGAAGACCAGGGGGGTAATTCGCCCATCGGTCGGAAAGGAAGACCCATTGAGACGCATCCCGCTACGATTATATTTCGGCTCGTCTGGCTCTATCTTATAAGCCATTTCCTGGCGGAT
>DLXZ01000243.1:6011-6301 GCA_003448675.1 Porticoccaceae bacterium | reverse complement strand
CGGGTGGCGCTGGCCATGCGCAACTATCCTGAGTGGCCGGTAATATTCTGGGCGACGGTATCCGTCGGCGCGGTGATCGTGCCACTGAATGCCTGGTGGACTGGCCGCGAGCTGGAATACGCCATCGACAACTGCGGAGCCCGGCTGGTGTTTGCCGATCAGCAACGGGCCAGTTTGCTGGCCGGGGCCTGCGATCACATTCATACCCTGGAAAAGCTGATTGTTATTCGCGGGGAAGACAACGCCATCAGCCCCAATGAAGACCGCTTCGAGGATTTGCTCCAGCGACA
>DLXZ01000243.1:2364-5783 GCA_003448675.1 Porticoccaceae bacterium | reverse complement strand
ACCACGGGCAACCCCAAGGGCGCGATTAACACCCATCGCAATATCTGTTCCAACCAGATCAGCGGCATCTACTGCCGGGTACGCACCGAGTATCGCTACGGCCGCGAGCCGGAGATGCCCACCGAACAAATGGGTCAGTTGATTAGCGCGCCACTATTCCACGTTACCGGCTCGCTGGCCATGCTCTGTGGCAGCACGATTACGGGCAGCAAAATTGTCTTTATGTACAAGTGGGATGCCGACGATGCCATTCGATTGATCGAAAAGGAAAAACTGCATTCTTTTGGCGGTGTGCCCTCCATGCCCCTGCAGGTGCTGGAATCGCCTATTTTGGCCCAACACGACACTTCCACCATTCGGGCTGTCCTGTTTGGCGGCGCACCCCCGGCGCCGCAGCTGGCCCGGCGGGTGAAAGAGGCCTTCCCCAATTCCAGCTCCAGTAACGGCTATGGCCTGACCGAGACCAGCGCCCTGACCACCGTGTGCGTCGCCGAGGATTATTTAACCCATCCCGAAAGCGCCGGCATGCCGGCGGCGGTGTGTGATATCAAAATCATGTCGGACGATGAAAACCAGATGCCCACCGGCGAGATCGGCGAGATCTGGGTTAAAGGACCTCAGGTAATCAAGGGTTACTGGAACAACCCCGAGGCAACAGCGAAAGCCATCACCGACGGCTGGCTGCACACCGGCGATCTGGGTTATCTGGATCAGGAAGGTTTTCTATTCGTGGTGGATAGAGCCAAGGATATGCTCCTGCGTGGCGGTGAAAATATCTACTGCATCGAGGTGGAAAGCGCCCTCTACGACCACCCGGCGGTGATCGATGCCGCCGTGGTGGGCATTCCCCATCCAGTACTCGGTGAAGAGGTCGGCGCCCTGGTGCAGATTCGCCCCGGCGATACCGTGACGGAAAAAGACCTGCAGGATCACGTGGCCGCGCAAATTGCCGCGTTTAAGGTGCCCATCCGTATTGATCAATACCCCGAACCCCTGCCGCGCAACGCCAATGGCAAAATCATGAAGCCGGAGGTGAAAAAGATTATGGGGCTTGCTGAATAATGTAGATCAGCAAGCAAGCTGGCGAGTGCCCCCGACAGGGAGCGGCTAGCTTTTGGGGGGCATGCGCGGAAACTGGATGCTATCGGACAGGGGCTCCAGCCATGCAACCCGGGATTCACAATAGATTTCCGAGACCGGTTTTAATTGCGGAAACTCCCGCGCCGTTGACAGCCGAATCGAGACAAATGGTGATGTGGAATCGCCTCCCACCGGCAACGAACACAGGTGGGTCCCACAGTCCCCACAAAAGGCCAGTCGCCGAATCGCGCCACTGTCTGCCCGCTTGTCAAAATACTTCGGTTCGCCCCGGGTAAACCTGAACGCCTCAATGGGTACAACGCTGGACATGCGAAAGGCCGATCCACTAAAGATCTGGCAATCCCTGCAGTGGCAAACACCTATGCGGTTTTCATCCAGTTCCGATTCATAAGCAATTGCCCCGCAAAAACATTGACCGGAAATGTGCATCCGCTTCTCCCCTAGAAATCTAGTCGGTTTGTGCTCTGCGATTGACACTCGCGATACGACAACGTTCCGCCGGCACAAACAACTGCTCCATCAGGTATGTTTTAAAAACCGGTGCGTAATCCTGTTCATCTACGGCCACCTGCATGCAGGCCAGCCAGGCGTCACGCTCGGGCTCATCTAACTCCAGGTGGGCATGTGCTTTGGGAATCACAATAGGCCCATATTTTTTGGAAAACAGTTTCTCACTTCCCAGCCAGCCGCTGAGGAACAGGGTCAACTTGTCCCTTGCCTCGGTCAGATCATCGGGGTGCATGGCGCGGATGGCTTGCGCCTCGGGCAGCTCGTCCATGGCTCGGTAAAAACGATCCACCAGCTTTCGCAAACCTTCCAAGCCCCCGGCCGCCTGAAAAGAAGCGTCGCCCTCACCGTATTTACCCGCCATTAACCCCCCCTTTCGCACGTACACGCTTAAAAACAGGCCGCTATACTACCCGAAGCCGGAAGGCATCTACCCGGACATAAATCAAATGCGTAAAGCAAATCCCGGACAAATCAGTATGAAGACAAGAAATTTTTGCCGGGCAGTCAGCCTGGCTTTATCCCCGCTTGGCGTGAACACACTGGCGCAGGCAGGTAGCATCTATACCGGTACCGATGACAAGGGCCGTCAATCTTTCAGCGATCGCCCCTGCCCCGCCGACGCCAAGCAAAGCAGCAAAAAGCCTACTCAAACAACAAGCCAAAACCAGCCTGCGAGAAAACCACAACGCAAAGCCACTGACAGCCATGGCGGTTTTGTCAATCGCGCTCGGGGTGTTGAAAAAAGCTGGATAAAAAGCCTTGATAGTTACACCCTGGGGCGACAGCGCTATTACTCGCCGCACGGGATGACAAGCACCGCAACGCTGTTATTATGTAAAGGGCCTGCTCTTCACGATTGCTGGTGACAGACAGCCTTGCAATGTAGGCCAGCGACATGCCTACGCCACGGACAAGATTACAACTAGAACGCTTTCATAGGGGGCATTTGATGACACGCAAACACGTTCTTGATGGGGTTAAGGTGGTAGATTTTACACACTATGTTGCCGGACCCCACTGCACACGGCTGATGGCGGAAGCCGGCGCCGAGGTGATTAAAATCGAGGCGCTTACGGGCGATACCGCCCGGCAGTTACCAGTACAGAAAAACGGCCGCAGTGGCTATTTCATTCAGCATAACCGCGGTAAGCGCGCCATGAGCCTGGATTTACGCAGTCAGGAAGCCCAGGATATCTGCCATAAGCTGATCAAGGACGCCGATGTCGTCATCGAGAATTTCACCCCAGGCATCATGAAAAAGTACAACATGGACTGGGAAGCCCTGCAAAAAGTCAACCCGGATCTGGTTATGTGTTCCATCTCCTGCCTGGGCCAGGAGGGACCACTGTCAAAACTGCCCGGCTTTGATTACATCGGCCAGGCCTACTCCGGCGTCATGGGCATGACCGGCCAGGTGGATGGGCCGCCAGCGCTGTCGGGCATGGCCTTTGGTGACATTTCCACCGGCGCCCACGCCTATGGCGCCATCGTTAGCGCCCTTTACCACAAAGCCAATGGCGGCGGCGGCCAGTACCTGGATATGTCGTTACTGGACTGCCTGTTCAGCTATCATGAAATGAACGTCCAGGTTTACGATGCTTCCGGCGGCCAGCTGGTGCCCAAGCGCAGCGGTCACCAGCACTCTTTTGTCGCACCACTGGGGCTGTTCAAGTGCGGCGATCGCTATCTGATCATCGTTGCCATCGGCCCCCAATGGGCCAATCTGTGCAAACTGCTGGACAGGGAAGAGTGGCTCGACGACCCCCGTTTTGCCGACCCGGTGAGTCGCAACGAGAACCGGGACGAAA
>DLXZ01000243.1:766-2172 GCA_003448675.1 Porticoccaceae bacterium | reverse complement strand
AACGAGAACCGGGACGAAATCAGCGAAGCCATTGAAGCCTGGCTGGCGACCATTGGCGATGCCGAAAAAGCCGTGAAAATTCTGGTGGAGGATAACCATGTCCCGGCGGCACCGGTGCTGGATGTGCCAGAAGTCATGGAGCACCCTCACATGGTGCAGCGGGGCATCATCCAGACTGTCAGCGACCCCGAGTATGGTGACGTCAAAATCCCCGCCTCACCCATGCGTTTTTCGGCCTTCCCCGAGCCCCTGGAGCTTCAGGCCAGCATCCTCGGCCAACACAATGCCGAAATTCTTGGCGAGCTGGGCTACAGCAGCGAAGATATAGCACGGTTGGACCAGGAAGGCATACTGGGCAAGGCGTAAGCGGGGTAAGAGCTGACCTGCCGACACTAAAAGAGACATAAGCGTGTCCGAATCCCATATTCTGAACGGTATCCGCGTGGTGGACTTCAGCCACTTCGTAGCTGGACCCCACTGCACTCGCCTGCTTGCCCAGCATGGGGCCGAAGTGATCAAAATCGAGTCCCTGACTGGCGACCCGGCGCGACAACTACCGATGGTCAAGGAAGGTCGTAGCGGTTGCTTTATTCAGCACAATATTGGTAAGAAAAGCCTCAGCCTGGACCTCACCCGACCGCAGGCCCAGGATATTTGCCACGAACTGATTAAAAGTGCTGATGTGGTGGTGGAAAATTTCACCCCCGGCGTCATGGAACGCCTAAATATGGACTGGCCGACCCTGCGTGCCCTGAATCCGGAACTCATCATGTGTTCCATTTCCTGCCTCGGTCAGGAAGGCCCCCTGGCCCGTTATCCCGGCTTTGATTACATTGGCCAGGCCTACGCAGGCATTATGGGCATGACCGGCAACGAAGGCGGCTACCCGGCGTTGTCGGGCATGGCCTTTGGTGACGTCTCCACCGGCGCCCACGCCTACGGCGCCATTGTCAGCGCCCTGTTTCACAAACTCCACGGCGGCGGTGGCCAGTACCTGGACATCGCCCTGCTGGATTGTCTATTCAGCTACCACGCCATGAACGTTCAGGTATATGACGCCTCCGGCGGCGAAATGAACCCTCAGCGCAGTGGCCATCAGCATCCTTTTGTTGCTCCCCTGGCCATCTACCGCTGTAAGGATAGCTGGCTGATTATCATCGCCCTGGGCAAGCAATGGCCCAACCTGCTCAAGCTACTGGGCAGGGAAGAATGGCTCGACGACCCGCGTTTTGCAGACCCAGTCAGTCGCTACGACAACCGCGATGAATTGAACCAGGCCATCGAGCAATGGCTCGACCGGATTGACGATGCGGACGAAGCCCTGCGCATCCTGGGTGAAAACCATGTGCCAGCGGCGCCGGTGCTGAGTGTGCCGGAAGTCATGAACCATCCACACATGGTCGAGC
>DLXZ01000243.1:0-547 GCA_003448675.1 Porticoccaceae bacterium | reverse complement strand
GCAATTCATCGCGGTTGTCGCATCCACACATGGTCGAGCGAGGGCTGGTCGACACTGTCGACGACAAGCACTTTGGTCCGGTGAAAATGCCCGCCTCCCCCTACCGCTATTCCAGCTTTCCCATACCTTTGCAGCTGAAAGCACCGCTTTTGGGCGAACACAACCGCGATGTTATGGGTAACTTGCTGGACTACACGGAAACCCGCATTAACGATCTGGAACAAAGCGGCATATGCAAAACCGGCGAACGATAGGGCTTGCCCTGCTCCCTGCCGGCTCCATAAACTACAAGAAAACGGGGACTAACTATCGCTAAAAAACCCCCGCCTAATAACGATAAACCGATAACAGAAGGGGTTTGCCATGAGCCAAGGTATGCTGGATGGCTTTAAAGTCATCGATTTCACCCACGTGGTCGCCGGGCCACACTGCACCAAAATGCTGGCCGAGCAGGGAGCAGACGTTATCAAGATAGAGCCCATCGGCGGCGAGCTATCGCGACAACTACCCAACCAGAAGAATGGCCGTAGGTTGGGGTTGATTGCTT
>DLXZ01000220.1:2772-3589 GCA_003448675.1 Porticoccaceae bacterium | reverse complement strand
TGGCCGCCTGTCTCACTCCTGGTGTCCGGTCGCCGTTCGTCCATGCAAGCCAGCAGGCTGGCGGCATCCTCGAAGCTGCGAATATCAAAATCGGCTTTTTGCAGGGCTTTTTCCATTACCCAACGTATTGAATTGTCATCGTCGACAATCCACACGGTTGCGTTCATGCCATTAACTCCTTGGTTTCATGTTGACCCGCTTCGTGCGGTTGTACGGGCAAAAATACGGAAAATCGGGTTTCGCCAGGCTGACTGTCGCATTCGATCAGTCCCTGGTGTTGGTTGATGGCTGACTGGGCCAGGGGCAGGCCCAGACCGCTACCGGCGGCGCGGCTGGTGATCATGGGGAAAAAAATGCGATCGGCGAGCTCACCGGGAATCCCGGGACCGTTATCGACGATATCCAGACGACAAACCACCCGGTGTTGATGTTTACCGATGGTAAAGTGGTTGACGATGCGGGTGCGCAGCTTTATCTCCCCACCGTGGCCGATTAAACCCGCACTATCGAGTGCCTGCATGGCATTCCTGACCAGATTGAGCACTGCCTGTATCAGTTGCTCCCGGTGTCCGAGCAGCTCGGGAATGCTGGGGTCGTAATCCTTATTGATAGGTAGCTTTCGGCTGGTTTCCGCAGCCACCAGCTTGGCCACGTGTTCGGTAATGTCATGGATGTTGACCAGGGTGGCGGCGCCGACCACAGTGGGGCCAAGTAAACGGTCAACCAGCTTTCTCAGGCGTTCGGCCTCGGCAATGATGACGTCGGTGTATTCCACTAGCTCTGATTCCCCCAGTTCCTGTGCCAGTAACTGTGAGGC
>DLXZ01000220.1:0-2547 GCA_003448675.1 Porticoccaceae bacterium | reverse complement strand
CCTGTGCCAGTAACTGTGAGGCACCGCGAATACCACCCAGGGGATTTTTGATTTCGTGGGCCAGCCCGCGGACCAGATTTCGGGAGGTGTCGTGGGCCGAAATCAAAGCTTCTTCCTTGTCGATACGTATGGTTCTATCCATCGGTTGCATCTCCAGCAACAGCCCGGCTTCGACACTGAGGTTCAGGGGTGTGAGGGAATAATCGACGGTAACCTTGCTATGGTCTGGCATCAGCAGCCTGGCCTTGCGCTCGGTATAGGAGCGGCTTTCTTTCAGCGCTGCGGTAAAACTGTTGTATTTATCTTCGGGGTCAACAAACAGCTGTGTTGCATTCAGTCCCAGGAGGCGCTGCGTGCTGGCAGCCAACAGATTTTCAGCCGCTGGATTCAGGTAGGTGATTTCAAGGTTTGTACCCAGCATGAGGACGACAGTATTCAGGTTGTCGAGTACCAGCTGCTGGGTGTTTTCGTATTTCATTGGTGCAGGCAATAAGCCGCTTTTTGGGGAGCCTTGCATCATCAAGCAAATGCCAGGCCAATAAGTGGGGGTTAAATTGCTCAGCCTGAGGGCATTTCTCTTCAATAGAGCAGGCTAACAACAACAACCTTGCACCATGGCGGTGCAATAGGCAAGAGGGGAGCTACTATTTCTTCCCCATTTTGGGATGGTAACGTTGTACGTAAAAGGTCACTTTTTGGGATTTCGCTTTGATTTTGCTATTAGCATCCCATATTTCCGCGTAGATCGTGTGTTCTCCTCGGATGAGGTTGCGTAGTGTGATATGGGTGCTCGTGCCGGGTGGGTTTTCAGCACTCTCATTATGATAAAACACGACACTGTGGCCCTCTTGAAGGGGCGGCACGAGGTTTAACCGCACAGGGACGTCGCGTTGCCCCGTGGGTACCGTTGAACCTTCCAGTGGTTCAACCAGGCGACTAACAGTATAGGGAACCTCTTCGGCTTTTGGGTCCTGTGTCTGTTTGCTGGAGGTTATTTCCGGTTTTGGTGGTGGCAAGGTGGCCTGCTGTGTGTTGATGGGCCGTAGCTCCACTTTCTCCGATTCCTGGTCGGCGGGGGGGGAGTCTGTAAATGTGACGTTTCCGTGCTCGTCGACGGTTTTATATATAGGCGCGGCATGCAAGCCGGTGGTTCCCGCAGTTATGGCCATTGCAGTGAAAAATATCAATAACAATAATGGCTTAGCGTTCATTCCGTGCCTCCCTGAGTAGATGGTTAACAGATTACCCTCCTTTAGACAAAAGAAAAAGCCCGCCATTCGTTGAATGGCGGGCTTTTTTGGGTTTTGTGAGCGAATAAAATCAGACGCTGTAGTACATATCGAATTCGACCGGGTGAGTGGTCATATTCAAAGTCTCGACTTCTTCTGACTTCAGCTCGATATAGGCGTCGATCATATCATCGTCCATAACGCCGCCAGCGGTCAGGAAGTCGCGATCCTTGTCCAGGGCATCCAGCGCCTGCTCCAGGGATGACGCGACGGTGGGGATAGCCTTACCTTCTTCCGGCGGCAGGTCGTAGAGATCCTTGTCAGCCGCATCGCCGGGGTGGATCTTGTTTTGAATACCGTCAAGACCCGCCATCAGCAGGGATGTAAATGCCAGGTAAGGGTTGGCGGTGGGGTCCGGGAAGCGAACTTCAATGCGTCTTGCTTTCGGGTTGGAAACGAAAGGAATACGGATCGAAGCAGAGCGGTTGCGGGCCGAGTAAGCCAGCATTACCGGGGCTTCAAAGCCGGGTACCAGTCGCTTGTAGGAGTTGGTGGAGGCGTTGGCGAAGGCGTTGATGGCGCGGGCATGCTTGATCACGCCACCGATGTAGTAAAGCGCGGTCTCGGACATGCCGGCGTAAACGTCGCCAGTAAAGATGTTGTTGCCGTCCTTGGACAGTGACTGGTGACAGTGCATGCCGGAACCGTTGTCGCCAACCAGGGGTTTGGGCATAAAGGTCGCGGTTTTGCCATAGGCGTGGGCGACATTATGTACGCAGTATTTGAGGATCTGTACTTCGTCGGCTTTCAGCGTAAGGGTGTTGGCGCCCACACCGATTTCACACTGGCCGGCGGTGCCCACTTCGTGGTGATGGACTTCAACTTCCAGACCCATTTGGGTCATGGCGCCACACATGGCGGCGCGCAGGTCGTGGAGGGAGTCCACCGGCGGTACCGGGAAGTAACCGCCTTTAACGCCAGGGCGGTGACCCATATTGCCATCGCTAAAGTCGTGTTCAGTTGCCCAGGCAGCTTCCTCGGAGTGGATTTTGTAGAAAGAGCCGCTCATGTTTGAGCCCCATTTGATGTCGTCAAAGACAAAGAATTCGGGCTCGGGGCCAAACAGTACGGTATCGGCGATGCCGGTGGAACGCATGTAGTCCTGCGCGCGGTCGGCAATGGAGCGCGGGTCACGGTTGTAGCCCTGCATGGTGGTGGGTTCAACAATGCCGCAACGCAGGATGACGGTGGCTTCGTCGGTGAAGGGATCGAGCACGGAGGTGCGATCGTCGGGCATCAGGATCATGTCGGATTCGTT
>DLXZ01000087.1:11015-22085 GCA_003448675.1 Porticoccaceae bacterium | reverse complement strand
TTTACGTTACCCAGCTCCTCCACAAGGGCGTTAACAAGCCCCGCTACCACTGCTCGGTCAAAGCCGGTAACCAATCCACCTGCCACATTCACCAGCGCTCCTGCGGGTAGAGCCTGTTTGAGCTTGAAGTCTTCCCGAAGTTGAACCAGCCGGGGCAGGTTACTGTCGGCGATGGCTACGTAATAAAGAAGATTCTTCAGCAAGTTCTCGGGATAGGACTCCTCGCAAGCCTGGAGCCCTTGATTGGATAATTTTCGAATCAACGCACCCAGTTCCCAAAGCAGGCTGCTTATGGCCCGGTTTCTAACCAAAGCCCCGGAACCTACACCCTCAAGCACACCGGCAGCCACCAGCCACAACCACTCCAACTTACTCCCAGCGGTAACCTCCTTGAGGCGAAACAAAACCTTGTTCAGTTTTTTAACGCTTTCAGCTTCATCCTCGTCCCGCATCAGTGACAAAAGGGCGTATTGGTATAACTGCCCAAGCTTGTTAGTAAATTCTTTTAAAGCTCCTTCGCGCGCCAGCACGTCTCCACTGCTGGTGGATTGCGGGCCATTGACCAAACCCAGATCCGGACGAAAATAAGGGCTCAACGACGCCAGGGGAACACGCCTGACAGCCCTCAACTCATTGAGCAAGGAAATTAAAAATGCGGGTTGATCAAACCCTTCATTGATGCACTGACGTAGGTAGTCCGGCAATTCCAGACTAGCCCGCCCCAGTAACTCGATCACCGGTTCATCCGCGGTGACATCTCCGTCCTGGCAAGCCTTGATCAGGGATTCCATTTCCTCACTGAGTAATGCACCACCGTGGCATTGAGACATCGACAAGGAGCCCGTAACCTGATGGACATGGTCGAGGCAAAGCCTCAACTGATCTTGTTGTTGGTTTTCCGCGTAGTTGGTCAGAAAATGACGCGCATCACCAAGACTACTCTCAACTTCCGCGATCAGCCATTCCAGGCCATAGAAATTTGACTGACTGGTGGCCGGGCTATCCTGTAGCTTGTCGTTGTTCACGGTTGAGACCGCTTTTGGTAAACCTGTACACCAGGCACATCAAGTCGAACCATTTGCGGCGGTTGCCAGTCTGCTATTTCCCCCGGGCCTATTACTAAACATCCACCGGGCTTTAAGCAGTCCCTGAAATAATTAATCAATTCACGGCGGCGCCAGGCCTTGAAGTAAATCAGCACATTCTGGCAGTAGATCACATCCATTTGATTAAGGTAGCGGTTATCTTTGTCCAGAAGATTCTGCGCATAAAAAGCCACTCGCTGCTTCAGGGACTCATCGACTGCCACCTGATTAGGGCCATGGCTGTAAAAATACCGTCCCAGGAACGCAGGAAGGTTACTCGGCTCGGCGCCGGGATAAACCGCTCGCCGCGCTTTAGCGAGCGCGTCCTTGCTGATGTCAGTCGCCACAACGTAGTAGTTGCCCTCTCGACGGGCCCTGGCAAACCCTTCCGCGGCATCCACTGCGAGACTATAAGCTTCTTCGCCACTGGCGCAGCCCGCACTCCAGAGCCAAAGCGGAGACTCCAGGTCCGAAGCCAGGGAAGCGATTCGCTGTCTGACAAACTCATGAGAGGGTTGATGACGAAAAAAGCGGGTTTCTTTAACAAGCAGACGATCAAGAAGAACACCCCACTCCCTGGCGCCGCTGGCCGTGTCCAAACTCCTGAAATAATAGTCAGCATCAGTCCATCCGGCTTCCGCCATTCTGCGGACAATTTGGGTGCGGATACCATTTTCCTGGCGCCTGACCACCTGAACGCCAGTGCGTTTCTCCAGCAGATCCTGCCAGAGCCGTAACTGACGCCCATTCAAAGCGGGGCCTGGATGCGCGGCGGTAGTCGTTGATTGCGCCATAGCAGTGTCTCCGAGCTCAGGACACTTCTTTCGCTGTATGCTGCTCCGGTTCCAGGTCGAATTCATCCAAATCTATGCTGGCCAGCTCCGCCTCGAGACCCGCTGCAAACGTGTTCCTTGCTTCTGCTGGCGCCTGCTCCAAGCTCGCCAACTCCGCATCCGTCTCGTCCAGATCCTCTATCTCCGAGAGGTAATCCATTTCGTCCATGGCGGCGCTGTTTTCAGCCAACACCTCCTTGATGTGAGCAGGTACTTCCGGCCCGGACGACTGTGCCGCCACCTCGGATTCAGGGAAAACCTCGCCAATCAATTCGGCAGGTTCCACAACATGGGGCTCGAATGCTTTTTCCATGTCACCAGAATCCACACCCGACCTCGGTACTGCATCCGGCGCCCGGGACTGAAGTGACTCCTCGACTTCGTACTCTTGTGGCGGTGCGGAGCCGTACAGATCCGGTCGCAACAAGCCTGACATATTCTGTTCCGGCAGCTTGAAGCCAGAAACAGACTCGCGTTGCTCAATGGCCATTTCCGCCAGTTCGTCAACCGAAGACGCCGTTCGGCTGGTTCCTTCCAACGTTTTGGAGGTAATATCCTGGATCACATCCATGGTTTTGGAAATATGGCCCGCGGTGGTGGCCTGGTGCCTTGCGGCGGTGGATATGTCCTGGATAAGCTCAGCCAAATTGGTCGAGACCGTTTCGATCTCGCTCAATGCGACACCCGCATCTTCTGTCAACGATGCCCCGGCCACTACCTCGGCGGTGGTCTGCTCCATGGAGGAAACCGCTTCGTAAGTATCTGTCTGAATCGTTTTAACCAGGGCGGCTATCTGTTTGGTTGCATTGGCGGAGCGCTCCGCCAGTCTTTGCACCTCGTCGGCAACCACGGCAAAGCCTCGTCCGGCATCACCGGCCATCGACGCCTGAATCGCGGCGTTGAGTGAGAGAATATTGGTCTGATCGGCAATTTCGCTAATCAGGGAAACGATATCGCCAATCTCCTGGGAGCTCTCGCCAAGACGCTTAATACGCTTGGCGGTATCCTGAATCTGACCCCGGATATTGTCCATGCCGGCAATGGTGCTGCGAACCACAACCGCGCCCTTATTAGCGATCGACACAGAGCGGTGAGCAACGGAAGCGGATTCAGCAGCATTTGCCGAGACCTGATCGATGGTTGTGGCCATTTCATTGATCGCGGCCGACGCACCAGCAATTTCTTCCGCCTGTTGCTCGGAAAGCTCGGTCAATTGGGCTACCGTCGACCGTGTACTGTTTGCGGAAGCGGATACCTTGGCCGCCGTATCAACAATTCGCGACACCAACTCCCGAAGTTGGGCGATGGTAAGGTTAATGGCATCTGCTATCGCGCCGGTAAAACCTTCCGTCACCGTCACTTCCGCCGTCAAATCCCCTTCGCCAAGCCCCTCAATTTCGTCCAGTAAGCGCAGGATTGCATCCTGATTACCCCGGTTCGCTTCGGCCGTTTCCTGTAAGCGGCTGCGTGTCCCCAGATAAAAAATAAGCCCAAGAAGAGTCAATCCAATAACCAGAAAAATACCAACATAGACAGTAATCTGTGGACTACTGTAAGCGCCGCCGTTTTGTTCCAACACTCTTATTCGATCGACCACATTGGCACTTTCCGCAGCCAAGGCGGGAGCCGCCGCAAGCAGGGATGTCGTGGTGATGGGCAGTGTCACCACCGACTCCTTCACCCCCTGAAGGGGCTGTACGCCCTCGGCAAGAGGGCTAAAAAGTTGCTCTATCCCAATCAGACTCGCCTGGATATTTGAGTTCGCCAGGCGGGTCAATCCTAACTCAGCGTCACCATTTTTAAATCCGCTAACGGTGCGGTTAAACAAAGTGACATCCCGCAACACTTGCTCGAAATCAGCCGCCTCACCGCCTACGCGTAGAGCACCGCGAATGCGCTCAAGCCGCCACAGCTGCGCCTGAGCCGCCGCTGCCTGCCGGGTAGTAGAGCGCCGTGCCAACACATGCTCGACCACTTTATTCAGTTCTGCCTGCAGACCCGCATAGTTGGTTTCAAGCTCGGTATGTAGTTGATTTATGGAAACAGCCGCATCTTCGATGATCAACAACCCAGCAAGATGCTCATCAACTGCATCCCAGGCCGTATTGAATTCTCGAAGTAGACCCTGGTTGTTATCGGCGGACAGGCCATTGTGAAGGGCGTTTCTTTTACTATTGACTTCGGTCCGCAGGCTTTCCAATGCCTTAAAAGCGCTAGCATCACCGCTCGCGGCACGGGTCGCCAAGGGTGGCAATTTCGTTGCCAGCACGTTGATTTCCTTCGCTGCGGCAATATTACGCGCTTGAGACACGCTGGTATCGGAGCCAGTTACAAAAGCGAACACAAGATAGGCCACCAGCATCGCCATCGTCGCTATCAGCGCGATCACCAGCGGGCTGGCTTTGAACTTCCTTGCAGTTGCGTTCATAGTTTTATCTCCAGGCTTTGTTTTCCAGCACCATAACCGTCTTGATCACCTTACAGTGCCAAATTACAGAAACGCTCATCCTCAATTAGTTTAAACGGGCGAAACATGTATTTAGGTTGACCCACTTCCTCAATGAAGCAACCATGCACATAGGACTCAACAAGTGGCGGTGCCGCCTTATCCGTTTCACTGTATTGGTCGCTTTCGAAATGCCTGACACCAATTACGCTGTCGACCAATAATCCTAAATAGCCACTCTGCAAGGCAACCACGACGATTCGCTGATATTTCGACACCGGTCTTTTTTTATCGCCCAAAAACCCCGCAAGATCCACAATTGGCACCAACTTGCCACGAATAGCCGCCACTCCCAGCATCCATGCCTTTACTCGCGGCAAAGGCGTGTAATCTGGCAATTCCTGAACCTCAGCGACCTGATCCAGTGGAATCACCAAGTCTGTGTCGACTATCCGAAAACACAAAACCACCATTCGCGGCTTGTAGTCTACCTGGGCAGGCAGCGCCCTTGAGTTCTGGTGAAATTGTTGCTCCAGTTCCCGAATGACGTCGTAGGCCGCTCGTTCAACCATCGCTAATATCTATAATCCGCTCAGTGCCGCGCGACTTGGTTAATGGCATTTAGCAACTGACTTTCAGACACGGGCTTGGTCAAATACGCTTTTGCTCCCTGACGCTCACCCCATATTCTGTCTGTTTCCTGATCCTTCATGCTGATAATAACTACAGGAATGTTGCGGGTTTCTTCATCTCGGCTTAACTGGCGCGTCGCCTGAAAGCCATTCATGCCGGGCATAACCACGTCCATCAACACCACATCGGGGGTGTCACGCCTTATGGCGTCCAGTCCTTCTTCCGCTGACCCATAGGATGCCACCTGATAATTGTGTCTGGTAAGAATTTCAGTCAGCTTGAAGATTTCGGCCGGAGAGTCGTCAATAATCAATATCGTTGCCATTTACTATCTCTTGAAACCAGGTAACTTCGAGAAATCATCCACCGCGCACAATCAAACTTCGCTTGCCTCGCGAAGCGCCACTTCCACTTCAGCCTTCCTGGCCAATACATCATCCAGCACCGCAAAAAGCTCAGTTTTACTGAAGGGTTTTGTCAGGTACTCATCGGCGCCTACGATCCGACCCTTGGCTTTATCGAACAAACCATCCTTGCTGGAAAGCATTACCACCGGTGTTTGTTTGAACTGTTCATTATTTTTTATCAGCGCGCAGGTCTGATAACCGTCAAGACGTGGCATCATAATGTCGACGAAAATAACATCTGGCAGTGAATCGGCAATCTTCGCCAGGGAATCGAAACCATCGACTGCTGTGATCACTTCGCACCCGGCCTTAGACAAGAGGGTCTCGGCGGTGCGCCTGATAGTGTTGCTATCATCAATGACCATTATTTTTATGCCTTCATAACTATCAACCATACTCACCTCAACCGGAGCATTCAGATGCCGGAAATACCGACCTAAACCATGCCGCAACTTTTAACACATAATTGATATATTATCCATAACAGTCGAATTTTTAGAGTAATTATGTCTCAGAATTTACTATATCCTCGCACTGCGAAATGACTGTATGAGGTTCTATCTTGCGAGACCAGAGTCGGGCAAAAAGCAGCATAACCGGCCATTCCTGGCACCTTTGCCCTGATTTCCCATTAAGGACTAGATCAAGGATCTACAATGAGCACATCTCTCGGCGTCATCATGGACCCCATAAGCGCAATCAACTTCAAAAAAGATACCACCCTGGCTCTATTACTGGCAGCGCAGGAGCGAGGCTGGTTGTTGTTTTATATGGAGTTGTGCGATCTGATGCTCAAAGATGGCATTGCGATAGCACGGCAACGGCCCCTTAAAGTATATGATGACCCCGAAAGGTGGTATGAGTTGGGGGAGGCGGAGGATAAACCGATGGCGGCGCTTGACTGCGTTCTGATGCGCAAGGATCCGCCCTTTGACAGCGAATATATCTACGCAACCTACATCCTGGAAGCGGCACAAGATCAGGGCACTCTGGTAGTCAATCGCCCCCAGAGCCTGCGGGACTGCAATGAAAAGATTTTTGCGACCCAGTTTCCTCAATGTACGCCACCCCTGCTGGTGAGCCGCAACCCCGAACGCTTGAAAGCGTTTCACAAGGAACACAAAGACGTTATATACAAACCCCTGGACGGCATGGGAGGAATAGGTATTTTCCGCGCCCGTGAGGACGACCCCAATCTCAGCGTCATAATCGAAACCCTTACCATTCACGGCGCGCGAACAATC
Organism: Porticoccaceae bacterium; assembly: GCA_003448675.1. Classification (GTDB taxonomy): domain Bacteria; phylum Pseudomonadota; class Gammaproteobacteria; order Pseudomonadales; family Porticoccaceae; genus HB2-32-21. The sequence goes on along the minus strand of DLXZ01000087.1, from coordinate 15,437 downwards.
ATGGCCCAACGCTATATCCCGGAAATACTCGATGGCGACAAGCGCGTGCTAATGGTCGATGGTGAACCCGTGCCCTGGTGCCTGGCGCGGGTACCAGCGGTTGGCGAAGTTCGGGGTAACCTCGCCGCAGGAGGCACCGGGGTAGTGCGGCCTCTCAGCGATCGGGACCGCTGGATTGCGGGACAGGTTGCCCCAGAATTGCGTAAAAGAGGCCTGCTTTTTGTCGGACTCGATATTATCGGCGACTACCTAACGGAAATTAATGTCACCAGCCCCACTTGTGTCCGGGAGATCGACCGGGAACAGCCTGCCGCAATTGGACAAAAACTGATGTCCGCCATAGACAAACTGTTGAAAAATTAAACACATGGCCGTGTACTTCCCTCCCGCCGACCCCCATAAAGGCTCCGACCGCCTGGGCTTCGCCCTCTTTCTGGCCGTCGCGGTGCACTGCGTGGTGATTTTCGGTATCGGCTTTGAATTTATGCAACCCCTGCCCCAGGGCACGGTATTTGAGGTAACGCTAGCTCAGCAACCAACCTCGGAGGAAGTCAGGAACCCCACCCACATCGCCCAAGCCGCCCAACAGGGTAGCGGGCAGACCCGCAGCGACAAGGACCGTATTACCACTGACAGAAAAGCGGACTACAGCGCTGAAGTGCTTCGGGAGGCGGATACCTGGCAGCCCCCCGCCACCCGGATGGCCAGCCCGGATTCAAGCGAACGGGTGCTAACCACTAGCGAGGCAAACCGGAGGATCCTGGAGCAGAAGGCGATCGTGGGTGAGCGAACTGTCGGCCAAAGTGATCAGGACATCACGCCAAAAGTGGTCAAGGACATCAGTAGCATGGACGCCCAGCTGGATACCGAGCGGCTGACCCAAAGCACCGAACCAAACATCCTCCGTCTGACTTCCGCCAGCACCCGGCAGGCAGACCATGCAACCTACCTGAAATACTGGATCGACAAAGTAGAAGCCACAGGCAACCAACACTATCCACCCGAAGCACGAAGCCGGGGACTTTTTGGAGAACTGCAACTCGCTGTAACCATTCTCCCCGATGGCACCGTGGAGTCCGTAAAAATCGTCCGCAGTTCAAATCATACGCTACTCGACCAGGCGGCAGTGGAAACCGTACGCCTGGCCGCGCCCTTTCAGGCCTTCCCAAGGGAGATGCGTGACTGGAACAAAATCGAGATCGTCCAGACCTGGCGCTTCTCTCCCGACCAATCAATGCGAACTCAGTAACCAGTGCCTTGTAAACCGGCACATAAGCACCAATACTTAAAGTATGGAAAATGATAGCCAGGACACCAGTAACAGCTTGCGCGGCTACCTGCTGGTAGCGATGCCGGGTCTTGCCGACCCCAACTTCAGCCACTCGGTCATCTATGTGTGCGAGCACTCCAGTGAGGGCACAATGGGGCTGGTGATCAACCAACCCCTGGAGTTACCCTTAAGCCGGGTGTTCGCTCAAATGGATCTGGACTGTCCCGACGAGCTTAGCGAGCAACCTTTGCTTCTGGGTGGGCCAGTTGATCAGCAGCGCGGGTTTATTCTGCATTGCAGCACCGAACAGCAGTGGCAATCGACCGTGTCCGTTACCCAACAAATCAGCCTGACCGCTTCCAGGGATATTATCGAAGCCCTGGCCTCGAATCAGGGCCCGGAAAACTCACTGATGGTGCTCGGCTATGCTGGATGGGGACCCGGGCAACTCGAGCACGAATTGCAGGAAAACGCCTGGCTCACCATACCTGCTGAGCCGGCTTTTTTATTTGACATACCCTATAGCGACCGTGCGGAAGTGGCGGCAGCCCGACTCGGTATCGATCTCAACCTGCTAAGTACCCATGCCGGGCACGCCTGAGAGCGGTGATCAGTCAAAACCCCTTACAGCACTGGGTTTTGATTTTGGTGTTAAATATATCGGGGTAGCCATCGGCCAAACCCTTACCGGATCAGCCCGAGCTTTAAAAATATTTCGCGCCCGCGACGGCCAGCCCGATTGGCAGGCATTAATCGCTTATATAGAACAGTGGCAGGCTGACGTACTCATCGTCGGCCTGCCACTCAACATGGACGGTACTGAGAGCGAGTTTTGCCGCCGGGCGCGAAAGTTCGCCCGGCGATTACGGGAACACAGCAGAAAACCGGTGCAGATGTTCGACGAGCGGCTATCCACACGCACCGCCAAGCTGGAAACTCGGGCATCCGGCCCAACAAACACGCCTGGCAAAGGCCTTCAAGCCAGTGTTGACGCCCAGGCGGCCCGCCTGATCCTGGAAAGCTGGCTAAGCCAGCCCGAATTCGCCACCTCCCCGGATGGTAAATCCAATCAGCGCTGAAACAGCGTTACGTGTTCGGAGCTGTCATCTTCCGAAACCGTGAATTCGTCACTGGCCTCATCCAGATAACCGACATCGGTCTCTGACTGCAATTTGATCAGCAGGCGCAAATCATTTTTCGAATCCGCCGCGGCAATAGCATCTTCATAGGTGATAATGCCTTCCTCATAAAGGCTATACAAAGCCTGGTCAAAGGTTTGCATGCCCTGTTCGGTGGAGCGCTTCATTAACTCCTTGAGCTTATGCACTTCACCCTTACGAATGGTATCGGCCGCCAGGGGTGTGTTAATCAATATCTCAATAGCCGCACGCCGGCCCATACCATCGGCGGTCGGAATCAATTGCTGCGCGATCATGGCCTTAAGGTTCAAGGACAAATCCATCCACAGCTGGTTCTGAGCTTCAGTGGGGAAGAAGTGCTGGATTCGATCCAGTGCCTGGTTGGCGTTGTTGGCGTGCAGGGTCGCCAGTACCAGGTGCCCGGTTTCAGCGAAAGTAATGGCGTTCTGCATGGTCTCTAAGGTCCGAATCTCACCAATAAGGATGACATCGGGCGCCTGACGCAGAGTATTGCGCAAAGCCACCTCAAAAGACTCTGTATCAATGCCCACTTCCCGCTGGGTAATGATGCACCCCTCGTGTTGGTGGACAAATTCAATGGGGTCTTCCACTGAAATAATGTGTCCCGAGCTATTTCGGTTACGGTGCCCAATCATTGCCGCCAGCGAGGTGGACTTACCGGTACCGGTGGCGCCAACAAAAATGATGATCCCGCGCTTTTCCATTACGAGCTCATTAAGAATCCGCGGCAGCATGAGCTGCTCAACGGTGGGGATTTTTGTTTCAATACGACGCAGCACCATACCCACCTCGTCGCGCTGATAGAATGCGCTGACCCGAAACCTGGCGCCTTCGACCTCTTCGGAAGATATGGCGAAATTCAGCTCCTTTTGAGCATTGAACTCCCGTTTTTGATCCTCATTCATTATGCCTTCGACCAGCGCCCTGGCCTGCTCGGAATCAAGTTCTTTTTTGCCGATGGGAATTATCTTCCCGTGTATCTTGATCGACGGCGCCACACCCTCGGTAATAAAAAGATCCGATGCCTCCTTGTCGACCATCAGTTTTAACAGGCTATTAAAGTCCACAGTTCTTACCTCAGGTTAATTGACCAATTTCGGCGATCAAGCTGACAAAACGCCTATCAGGCAAAATCTTCAACGATTTTTGCTTTTTCTCGCGCCGCTTCCTTAGTGACCAGTTTCTGCTGAACCATCCGCTGCAGACATTGATCCATGGTCTGCATGCCGTGGCCAGCACCGGTCTGAATGGCGGAATACATCTGCGCAACCTTGTCCTCGCGGATCAAATTACGGATCGCCGGGGTGCCGATCATAATCTCGTTGGCCGCAACGCGTCCGCCGCCAATTTTTTTCATCAGAGTCTGGGCCAACACTGCCTGCAAGGATTCAGACAACATGGCCCTGACCATGTCTTTTTCAGCCGCCGGGAACACGTCAATCACCCGATCAATGGTTTTCGCGGCGGAGGTCGTGTGCAGCGTGCCGAAAACCAGGTGGCCCGTTTCCGCGGCCGTCAGCGCCAGACGGATGGTTTCCAGATCCCGCATCTCACCAACCAGAATAATATCCGGGTCTTCCCGCAAAGCGGAGCGCAGTGCTTCACTAAATCCATGGGTATCTTTATGCACCTCTCGCTGATTCACCAGGCACTTTTTGCTCTCGTGTACAAATTCGATAGGATCTTCGATGGTTAAAATATGCTGGTAGCGGTTGTCATTGATGTAATCCACCATGGCGGCAAGGGTCGTACTTTTACCCGAGCCCGTGGGACCCGTGACCAACACCAGACCGCGTGGCAACAATGATATGTCACGGAACACCTGTCCAAAACCCAGGTCCTCCAGGCTCAAAACCGTCGAAGGAATGGTTCGGAAGACCGCGCCGGCACCACGGTTTTGATTAAAAGCATTGACGCGAAACCGCGCGACGCCCGGCACTTCAAAAGAAAAATCCGTTTCCAGAAACTCTTCGTAGTCCTTGCGCTGCTTGT
>DLXZ01000087.1:10619-10792 GCA_003448675.1 Porticoccaceae bacterium | reverse complement strand
AAAAATCCGTTTCCAGAAACTCCTCATAGTCCCGGCGCTGTTTGTCATTCATAATTTCGTATATCAGCCCGTGGACCTGTTTGTGCTCAAGGGCCGGCAGGTTAACGCGGCGCACATCGCCGTCAACCCGAATCAGAGGTGGCATACCCGCCGACAAGTGCAAATCCGAAGAA
>DLXZ01000087.1:10119-10380 GCA_003448675.1 Porticoccaceae bacterium | reverse complement strand
GGTGGCATACCCGCCGATAAGTGCAAATCCGAAGCGCCCTGCTTGGCGCTGAAAGCCAATAGCTCAGTTATATCCATTACTTAGTCCCATGATTATTGATACCCTGCGGCGGACGCAGCCCAGCCACCTATCAAAGCATGCCCTCGACAGCAAACAGCATAGCCAACAACATAAGCGAAATCAAAACCTTACTGAAGGAAATTCGCTACAATTCTGGCCAAAATGAAGAAACGGTCAAACTTTTGGCCGTCAGCAAGGGAC
>DLXZ01000087.1:9416-9908 GCA_003448675.1 Porticoccaceae bacterium | reverse complement strand
CTTTTGGCCGTCAGCAAGGGACAATCTGTCGAGAAAATGGCCGCCGCCTGGAACGCGGGCATATGCTGTTTCGGAGAAAACTACCTCCAGGAAGCCCTGGCGAAAATGCGCGAAATCAACTTTGAGCCCGAGTGGCACTTTATTGGGCCGGTTCAGGCCAACAAAACCCGGGACATCGCTACCCACTTCAGCTGGGTGCACACAGTGGATCGCCTGCGCATTGCCAAACGTCTGAGCGCTGCCAGGGAAGGTTTGGCTCCAGCGCTTAATGTCTGTATCCAGGTCAATATCGACCGGGAAGCAAGCAAATCCGGTGTTGATCCAGACAATGTGGAAGAACTGGCCGAGCAAATCTGTGAACTACCCGGGTTGCGCCTCAGAGGGTTAATGATAATACCGAAAGCCCGCGCTAACCCTGAAGCGCGGAGAGAGCCGTTTCGCCGCGCACGGGAGCTGCTACAAAGATTGAAAAAGCGCTCACCCCAGCTGCAA
>DLXZ01000087.1:8914-9207 GCA_003448675.1 Porticoccaceae bacterium | reverse complement strand
ATACACTTTCCATGGGCATGTCCGGCGACCTGGCCGCGGCGGTGGCCGAAGGTGCAACCATTGTGCGCATAGGCACGGGTATATTCGGCCCCAGAGATTACGGCAAAACCCCTTGAAAAAACACCTCACAACGACGGGAGCAAGACAGCAAGCATGGCGAAAATAGCATTTATCGGTGGAGGCAATATGGCCAGCAGCCTCATTGGCGGCCTACTCAAACAGGGGTTTTCAGCCGCCGACCTGATCGCTTCCGACCCCCTGCAACAAAACCGTGAGCGCCTGGCCGGCGAATT
>DLXZ01000087.1:0-8709 GCA_003448675.1 Porticoccaceae bacterium | reverse complement strand
GTGAGCGCCTGGCCGGCGAATTCGGTATTGCCACCAGTGCCACCAACGACTGCGCTGCAGAGGCTGACGTGATAGTACTCGCGGTAAAACCTCAGATCATGAAGCCGGTAAGCACTGACCTGGCCGCCTCCCTGGGCCATAAACCCCTGGTGATATCCATAGCCGCTGGCATCACTATCGCCTCACTGGAAAGTTGGCTTGGCAAAGATATGCCCCTGGTCCGCTGCATGCCCAATACACCCGCCTTATTGCAGAAAGGCGCCACGGGCCTGTACGCCAGTAATGCTGTGAATGACCAGCAACGCTCCCGGGCCGAGGCTATTATTTCAGCGGTGGGAACGGCAAGCTGGTTTAATAACGAAGAAGATATAGACCGGGTTACCGCGTTGTCCGGGAGTGGTCCGGCCTATTTTTTTCTGGTCATGGAAGCCATGGAAAATGCCGGCGTTAAATTGGGTCTTGAGCGTGATACTGCCCGCCAGCTAACCATCCAGACCGCCCTGGGCGCGTCGGCCATGGCTGCTCAGGAGGCGGCTGAACCCGCTGAACTAAGAGCGCGGGTGACTTCTCCCGGCGGCACCACGGAAGCTGCTATCAAGTCATTTATTAACAATGATCTGCCCGGCCTGTTTGAACAAGCCATGGAAGCAGCCTTTGAGCGCTCCGTGGAAATGGCCAGGGAAGCGCAGTAACACTGTGCCCCCAATATAGACTCCGATTACCGGGTCCACGACAATCAAAAGTCATTCCAGGAACACCCCATGAGCACTGTCACAGAAATCAGCATTTATTTAATTCAGGCGATTGCCAACTTTTACCTGCTGATCGTCCTGATCCGCTTGATGCTGCAGCTGGCCAAGGCCAATTTTTACAATCCGATTTCCCAGTTCGTCGTTAAAGCCACGGCGCTCCCCCTAACGCCATTGCAAAAGCTATTACCTCCGATCAAAAACTTTAACAGTGCCTGCCTGGTATTGGCTCTGCTAGTACAGTTGATTGCAATTCAGGCCTCGGCCCTGGTGTACAGTGGCGCCCTGGTGCCCATCACCGCGTCCCTGAGCTGGGCGCTGCTGGGCATCGCTTCGCTGATGCTGAATATCTATTTCTATGGGCTATTCATCGTCATCATCCTGAGCTGGGTAGCTCCCCAGAGCCACAATCCGCTAATCGCACTGTTGTGGCAATTGATGGACCCGGTGATGGCGCCCTTTCGAAAGCTGATTCCACCCATGGGAGGACTCGACCTCTCGCCAATCGTGCTGTTTCTGCTTATCAATGTGCTTCGAATTTTCATCCGGAATGTGGCCGGCGCGACGCAGGTAATACCCTTGTTTGTACCCGGTATTATGTAGCCTGATCCAAAACTACCACCTTGCTATGCCAGACCCGGCTCATTAGACTCCTCGCCCTTATTAAACGATGGTAAATCAGGCTGGATCCCAATGCCGGAAATGCCGGAACAGCAGGGTGCATTGCCCCATAACTCGGTCGGTCTCACCGAACCCCAGGTCTTTGAGTTTGATGAAGCCCTGGAACTGAGCTGTGGCCGAAAGCTCGACAACTACCAGTTGGTGGTGGAAAGCTATGGCGAGCTTAACGAGGATAAAAGCAATGCCGTACTGATCTGCCATGCACTGAGCGGCTCCCACCACGCGGCGGGATACCACTCGGTGAGCGATACCCGGCCTGGCTGGTGGGACGATTACATCGGCCCCGGCAAACCTATCGATACCAATCATTTTTATGTGGTCTGCCCAAACAACCTGGGCGGTTGCCATGGCAGCACCGGGCCACGAAGCCTTAACCCCGCCACTGGCAAATCCTGGGGCAAGGACTTCCCACCGCTACGCATTCGCGACTGGGTAAGCAGCCAGGCGCGGTTGGCCGACCGGCTGGGCATCAAGCAGTGGGCAGCGGTGGTCGGCGGCAGTCTCGGCGGCATGAATGCCATGCGCTGGGCCGTCGAATACCCGGAGCGGGTGCGCCATTGCGTGGTGATAGCTTCGGCCATGAAACTGACCGCGCAGAATATCGCCTTTAACGAAATCGCCCGGCGCGCTATTCGCAGCGACGCCAATTTTCACGATGGCGATTATATGGGCGAGAACGCCATTCCCAGGGATGGTCTCGCTCTGGCGCGCATGATCGGTCACGTCACCTACCTTTCCGATGAACTTATGGGGCTGCGTTTCGGTCGGGAATTACGCAGCGGCTCCTTCCAGCGTGGCCTGGAAACACCCATAGAATTTCAGGTGGAAAGTTATCTGCGTCATCAGGGCGACCGTTTTGCCGAAAGCTTCGACGCCAACACTTATCTGCTGATGACCAAGTTACTGGACTACTTCGATCTGGCGCGGGAGTACGATAACGACCCGGTGCGGGCTTTCACCCACGCCCAGTGCCAATTCCTGGTGGTGTCATTTTCCAGCGACTGGCGATTCTCGCCAGCGCGCTCCCGAGAGATCGTCGACGCGCTGATCGGCGCCAACCGCGATGTGGTGTATACCGAAATCGAATCAGCCATGGGTCACGACGCCTTCCTCCTGCCCAACGAACGCTACCAGGCGGTATTCCAGACTTATATGGCCGGAGTCGCCAACGAATATAGCAATGGGGGTGAGGGTTAATGTTGCGCATAGATCTGGACATCCTCCAGCAATGGGTGCCGGTTGGGGGCAGGGTATTGGACCTGGGTTGCGGCGACGGTGCGCTGCTCGACAGCCTGCGCCAAAACCGCAAGGCCGAAGGGTATGGACTGGAAATCGACCCCAAGCAAATTACCGCCTGTATCGCCCGCGGGGTCAATGTCATTGAAAAAGACATCAACGAAGGCTTGAGCAACTTCCAGGATAAAAGTTTTGACACGGTGGTGATGACCTATTCCCTTCAGGTATTGCGTCGGCCCGACCTGGTTATTGACGAGATGTTGCGGGTGGGCCGGGAGTGCATTGTCACGTTCCCCAACTTTGGCAATATCCGCACCCGGACCTACCTGATGCTACGCGGCAGGATGCCAGTCACCAAACAGTTATCGTACCAGTGGTATGACACTCCCAACATCCACTTCTGTACGGTGCGGGATTTTGAAGCGCTGTGCCACGAAAAGGGCATCCGCGTGCTCAAGCGCGAAACCGTTTCGAGCCATAGTCCGGACCGGCACCTCAATCGGCTGGCACCCAATCTGTTTGCCGAAGCCGCTATTTACCACTTGAGTAAGTAATTTTTGTCGCTGCTGATTCCCATGCATACACCTCATCCATCACATCTGGCCCGTTTATCTTCCTTGCTTCTCTTCAGCATGTTGGTCCTGATCTCCGAAGCGGCTCTCGGTGCGGACAGCGGCCAACAGGAGTTTCGTGATGTCACCATCGCCTACAGCGCCTTTAACAGCAGTTTTATCGACCCGGCCACCGCACGGGCCTATGGCATTACCCGTAGCAAACGCCAGGGGCTGGTCAATATCGCCGTGCTACCCAGAGGACGGTTAACAGAAGGCGGCAAGCCAGCCCTGGTGCAGGGTCATGTGTCCAATATTTTGGGTCAACGGCAGACGCTCGAATTTTTCCCCATCGAAGAGGGCAAGGCCGTTTACTATCTGGCGCCGTTTCGCTTTGATAATCGGGATTTTTTGACCTTTAAAATCAGCGTCCAGTCCGACCCGAATAAGCCAGCCCACGAGATAAGCTTTCAGCGTACTTTCTACCAAGACGATTAACTGCGTTAAGCCTTGCGCCCTGAGCGTCAGGCACTGGAAACCATCATGCCCCAAACCATCGTTCTGGCCACCAATAATCGCGGCAAAGTCGTCGAATTCCAACGCCTGCTGACCGACACGCCCTACCGCATAAAGGCCCAGGCCGAGTTCGATATTCCCGATGCCGAGGAAACCGGGCTGAGCTTCGTCGAAAACGCTATTATCAAAGCCCGCCACGCCAGCCGGCTCAGCAAACTGCCGGCCATCGCCGATGATTCGGGCCTGGAAGTAGACTTACTCAACGGCGCACCGGGTATCTATTCAGCCCGCTTTGCCGGCCCTGCAGCCAGTGACGCTGACAACAATCACAAACTACTGAACCGCCTGCAGGGCCTGCCGCGCGAACAACGCACCGCCCGCTTTCAGTGCCTGCTGGTGTATATGCGCCACGCGGAAGACCCCACCCCGCTGATCTGCCAGGGCAGCTGGGAAGGGGAAATCCTGACCGAGGCCCGAGGCGACAACGGCTTCGGCTATGACCCGTTGTTTTATATCCCGGAATGCGGCCGTACCAGCGCCCAGCTAAGTCCGGAAGAAAAAAGCCAGCGCAGCCACCGGGCCAAGGCCATGGCCCGCCTGCTGGAAAAGCTCCCCAAACCTTAACAAGGCACGGGCAAAACGTGGCAAAGCTGGAAACCCCACCCCTGGCCCTGTATATCCATATCCCCTGGTGTGTGAAAAAGTGCCCCTATTGCGACTTTAACTCCCACGGTGTCAGCGGAGAGATACCCGAGACCGCCTATGTGGAGGCCCTGATCAGGGATCTGGAAACCGACAGCCACCTGGCCCAGGGCCGCAAGCTGCTTTCCCTGTTTTTTGGCGGCGGTACGCCCAGCCTGTTTTCCCCGGCCAGCATCGAAGCCGTCATTGAAGCCGCCGACCGAGCAATTGGTATCGAGGCAGGCGCGGAAATCACCCTGGAAGCGAATCCGGGCACTTTTGAGCGGGAAAAATTCCGGGCTTTTAGGCAAGCGGGCGTCAATCGGCTCTCGATCGGCATTCAGAGCTTTAACGACCAGCATCTGCAGGCCTTAGGCCGCATTCACAGCGGCGCGGAAGCTATTGAAGCAGTCACCGCAGCCCGGGAAGCGGGTTTTAGCAACATGAATCTGGACCTGATGCACGGCCTGCCCCAACAAACACCGCCCCAGGCCCTGGCCGACATTGAACAGGCCATCCAGCTCCAACCCGATCATTTATCCTGGTACCAACTGACCGTCGAACCCAACACCCGTTTTTATAGCGCCCCCCCGATACTGCCGGTCGACGAAGACCTGGAGGCCATTCAAAACGAGGGGCTTGCCGCCATCAGGGAAGCCGGCTTAACCCAGTACGAAATCTCCGCCTTTGCCCGTCCGGGCAGGCCATCCCGACACAACCTGAATTACTGGGGCTTTGGCGACTATATCGCCATAGGCGCCGGCGCCCATGGCAAGCTCACGGTGCCCGAACAGAATCGTATTCTTCGTACGAACAAAACCCGTTTGCCAAAGGATTATTTGAATAAGGACAAACGTTTTATGGCCGGGCAACGAGAACTCTCCGCCGAGGAATTACCCCTGGAATTTTTTATGAATGCCCTGCGCCTGAACCAGGGCGTACCGAAAGACTGGTTTAGCCAGCGCACAGGGCTGGATTTTGCAACCGTGGCCCCGGTCTGGGAAACCATGATGGCGGAAAATCTGGTTCAGACTGACATCACTCGCCTCGCCGCCAGCGAGCTGGGCCAACGTTTTCTTAATACCCTGCTAGCACGGTTTTAAGGGCTGATTTTTACACTTAAGGCTTATCAGCAACCCCCGCCACTGCTGGAAGAGGTCTGCACCGTACCCTTGGTTTCGGCGGCGCTGCGGGTAGCGCCGGCGGGCTTACAAAACCCTCCACGGTTTTGTGTCTCATGCGGCGCAAAGCCGATAAAGTCATTAGCATGGCCGCTGTTCATGAGGGTTCCGTAGGTGCAACGGGAAACGGCCATCCGCTGACCGCGCGGATAAATACGACCTTTCTCATCCTGCACTTGGGCGTAGGGGCCTTTGTAAAGCACAGCATGGCCGCCATCATAGTCTTCCGCGGTTTCCGGCTTGGTGGCAATCAGGGTCACCGACCGAAACTCAATGCCGGCCACCACCTGCCAGGGTTCGGCGTCCCATTTATCATAGGCGACGCCGACAAAACCCGCCTCGACGAAAGCGTCAAGAAAAGCCCCTTCGTGGAAGGCGCCAGAAATACAGCCACTCCACAGCGCCGGATCATTTTTCAGGGCCTCCGGCACCGGCTCATCGGCGACAATATCGGAAATCGCCACACGCCCGCCGGGCGTCAGCACCCGGTAAATCTCGCTAATCATCCGCCGACGGTCGGCTTCAGCCACCAGGTTGAGCACGCAATTACTGATTACCAGAGTCATGGTTTCATCGGCTATCAAGGGAGATTCCCGACGTTGTGTTTCCTGCCAGGTGGATAGTCGCTGAACATCCTGGGCATTGCTTACCGGCTGTGCCGCCAGATACGTCTCCATGGCCGCCACGTCCAGGGCCAGATCCTGAATATAACCCTTTTTAAAACTGACCCGGTCACCGCCCAAGGTCTGAGCCATGGGCTCCTGATATTTGCGCGCCAGCGCCAGCATGTCGTCGGTCATATCGACCCCGGTGACACTGCCCTGTTCGCCAACCAGCTGGGCAGCCATATAGCAGATCTTGCCGCCGCCACTGCCCAGATCCAGCACCCGGTCGCCGGCCCGGACATAGCGGGAAGGGTCGCCACAGCCATAATCCTTGTCGATAATTTCCTGGGGCAGGGCCTTTAACAGGGACTGGTCGTAGTCGACCGGACAGCAAAGCGCCTCCTGGCGCTGCTGCGCGCCCTCGGCGTAACGCTCCTGAACCTGCTCATAGACGTTTGTCGTGCTCATAGTTGCTCCACTTCACAAATGCCAACGGTGATATTTTTCCAGCCAGCTTAACACCCGCGCCGGTGCGTGGCTGCGCTTCCAGCCACCGGCGACCAGTTTATTGGCATCGCTATAGGTGGGGTAAGCGTGAATCGTGCCGAGGATTTTATTCAAGCCCAGGTTGTGTTTCATGGCGGTAACGAACTCCGCCAGTAGCTCACCAGCGTGGGCACCCACCACCGTGGCACCCAGAATACGATCCTTGCCCGATACTGTCAGGACTTTGATAAAACCGTCGCTGGCGCCATCGGCAATCGCGCGATCCAGCTCACTCAGGGGAAAGACGCTTAACTCGTAGGCAATATCCCGCTCCCGGGCCTCGGTTTCATTCAAACCGACTCGAGCGACTTCAGGGTCGGTAAACGTCGTCCAGGGAATCACCCGATAGTCCACGGAAAATTTCCTGAAGCGCCCGAACAGGGCATTGACCACCGCGTACCAGGCCTGATGGGAAGCGGTATGGGTAAATTGATAAGGTCCAGCGACATCGCCACAGGCATAGACATTGGGGAAGGTAGTGCGCAAATAATCGTCAACTTCTAGCGTACCTTGCGGTGTGCATTCAATACCCAGTTCCTCCAATCCCAGACCGGATGTATTGGCTTTGCGCCCCACGGCTACCAGCAGCTTGTCAAAATTGACAACTTTGGAGGTCTCGGGCTGTTCAGATGTCGATTCCAGGGTCGCCCGATGGGCGCCGTTTTCACTTTGGAAAGCCGCAGTCCGGTAATTCAACAACACTTCAACACCTTCGGCCTCCAGGCGCGTGCGCACCAGGCTGGAAACATCCGGATCTTCTTTCGGCAACACCGTCGGCAGCATATCGACCAGACTTACCTTGCTCCCCAGGCGCTGAAAAGCCTGGGCCAGTTCGCAGCCAATGGGCCCCGCGCCCAGCACCATGAGGGTAGGGGGCAATTCCTTTATCTCCCAGAGATTTTCCGAGGTCAGATAATCGATTTCATCAAGGCCGGGAATTGGCGGCACAAAGGGCCGTGCCCCCGTGGCGATAACGATATTGCGGGCGCTAATAGTCCGCTCACCCACTTGCGCCTGCCAGGGTGAAAGCAGACGCGCCTCCCCTTCAATGCAGTCAACGCCCAGGCCGGTAAAACGCTCCACCGAGTCGTGGGGGGCGATGGTATCGATCACCGAATGCACCCGCGCCATCACGCGGGGAAAGTCCACCTTGGGTTTTGCCACATCCACACCCAGCTCTCCGGCCTTGCCCGCCTCGGCGATGACCCGTGCGGCGCGGATCAGTGCCTTGCTGGGCACGCAGCCGGTGTTCAGGCAATCCCCACCCATTTTGTCTTTCTCGACCAGCATGACCTTGGCCTTGACCGCAGCGCCGATCAGGGCGCTCACCAGGCCGGCACTACCACCGCCAATGATCAGCAGATTAGCGTCAAATCGCTTCGGTCGGGAATAGGGGCGGTAGATACGCCGGTGTTTTAACCCACCCACCAGCGCTCGGGCGAAGAAGGGTAGTATCGCCAGCAGCACAAATGAGCCGATCAAGCCCGGTGTCAGTATCCCCGCAGGGGATAACTCCTCAATGGCCGCCAGCTCCGCCCCCGCATTGGTGTACACCACGGTTGCCGGCAACATACCCAGCTGGCTAACCCAGAAGTAAGTGCGCACTTTCAACGGCGTTAGCCCAGTGAGCAGATTAATGACCCAGAAAGGAAACACCGGGATCAGACGCAAGCCAAACAGATAGAAAGCGCCGTCTTTTTCCACCCCCCGATTGATGGGTTCCAGATAATGGGCAAACTTCTTCTGCACCCAGTCACGCAGCACAATACGCGAAAACAGGAACGCGATAGTCGCCCCCACGGTGCTGGCGAACGAAACCAGCACCACCCCCGTGGTCAAACCAAACACCGCACCCCCGGCCAGGGTAAGCAAGGCTCCAGTGGGCAGTGAAAAAGCCGTGGCCGTCACATAAACCAGAAAGTAAATCGCGGCGGTAGCGCGGGGGTGGTCGGCGTATAGGTCC
>DLXZ01000071.1 GCA_003448675.1 Porticoccaceae bacterium | reverse complement strand
GAAAAATTCAGTACGGGGCCTCGAACGAGGCGGGATGATAGCACAGGGAGTGAAAAAACAAAGGGGCTAAAGAGCCCCTTCATTTTGTTGTTTCTCATTTTGTATCCGCTGGTATATTTCTTCCCGGTGTACGGATACATCACGGGGAGCGTTTACTCCAAGGCGCACTTGATTGCCTTTAACACCCAACACCGTGACCGTAACATCATCACCAATGATCAGCGTCTCTCCTACACGTCTCGTCAGTATCAACATTGTCGTCCTCTCCTTCAAAAAGTGCCGCTATTGCGACGTTCCTGGATGATATTTTTATTATTAATTTCACCAAGCCTTTCCTATCAGGCTTAGTTCTGGATGATACTGGCTTTCATTTATGGCACAAGCGGGCAAGCAATAAGCATATACTGTTTCGCTATATACCGCTGTTTAAAAACCAATATCAAATTCCTAATAACTGGCTTGCTGAGTGTCTGTCAAATTAAATGCGTCATGCAAAGCCCTTACAGCCAACTCAAGGTATTTTTCCTCAATCACCACGCTGACTTTTATTTCCGATGTGGTAATCAATTGTATATTAATATTGTGTTCCGCAAGGGTTGCAAACATTTTCGAGGCCACACCCGCGTGGGAACGCATACCCACACCGACCAGTGACACTTTAACAATATCCGCCGCCGCTAGCACGGACCGGGCCCCAAGATTTTCGGCTATCTGCTGAAGTAAACGCTGGGCCCGGCTCATATCATTGCGATGGACAGTGAAGGTCAGCGCCGTAGTGCCGTCCTCGGCAACGTTCTGGACAATCACGTCCACCTCGATATTGGCTTCGCCGATCGGGCCGAGTATACGATAGGCAACACCCGGCGTGTCGGGAATGCCCTGAATGGTGAGCTTGGCTTCATCGCGGTTAAAGGCGATGCCAGATACCACGGGTTTTTCCATCTGCTCTTCTCCCTCCAGAGTTATGAGCGTACCGGGACCGTCTTCAAAGCTGGACAGCACTCTGAGCGGAACCCTGTATTTGCCAGCGAATTCAACCGAGCGAATCTGGAGGACCTTGGAGCCCTGACTGGCCATTTCCAACATTTCCTCGAAAGTCACTCGCTCCAATCGTCGAGCATTTTCAACGACGCGGGGATCAGTGGTATAGACACCATCGACATCGGTGTAAATCTGGCATTCATCGGCTTTCAATGCCGCTGCCAGCGCCACTGCGGTGGTATCGGAGCCGCCCCGCCCAAGTGTGGTGATATTGCCGCCTTCATCGAGACCCTGAAAGCCGGCAACCACCAGCACACGCCCCCGGTCGAGATCGGCCCGCATGCGCTCGGTATCGATATGCTCAATGCGCGCCTTGCCGTGGGCCGAGTCAGTGAGAATCCGCACCTGGGCACCGGTATAGGAACGCGCCGGACAGCCGATTTTCTCCAGAGCCATGGACAGTAGTGCAATGGTCACCTGCTCACCGGTGGATACCAGCACATCCATTTCGCGCGGCGACGGTGTCTCTGAAATTTCCTGAGCCAAGGCAATAAGCCGGTTGGTCTCGCCACTCATAGCTGAAACCGCGACCACCACATCGTCACCACGGGCACGAAAACCCGCCACTCTTTCAGCCACGGCTTGTATCCGCTCAATGGAGCCAACCGAGGTGCCGCCATATTTCTGGACTATTAAAGCCATGCTTAATTCAATACCACCGGATTATTTACCCTGGATGCCCCACATAGCCGGGCTATGTGTCGCTGCCTGCACGCTACGAGATAACCATAGGGGTAAAATGGAGTTGAGGAGGTCACCAGCAAGGGTTAAAACTGGGCGCGCAATCTACACCATTTCAGCGCAAAACTAAACCATTGTGCGAATTAGCTGGAGCCGAGGTTCTCTTCCACCCAGGCGCAGACCGAATCAATCGCTGCTGGCAGGGCCGCGCAATCGGCGCCACCACCCTGGGCCATATCGGGTCGGCCACCACCCTTGCCACCTACCTGCTGGGCGACAAACTTCATCAGGTCCCCAGCCTTGACTCGCCCGGTGAGATCCTTGGTAACGCCCGCGATGAGAGCCACTTTGTCATCGTTCACCGCTCCCAGTAACACCACGCCGCTACCGATACGTGATTTGATCTGGTCGGCCATATCGCGCAGGGTTTTGGCATCCGCGCCTTCAACAACGGCGGAAAGCACGGATACATCGCCAATTTTTATGGCCTTGTCGAGAATATCGCCACTGGAAGAGCTGGCCAGCTTCACCTTCATGGCCTCCAACTGGCGCTGTAGCTGCTTGTTATCTTCAATCAGCTGTTCGGCCCTGTCGACAGCGCCCTCGCGCCGGGTCTTCAGGATCGAGGCTACCTGATCGAAACGGTTTTCCAGGTCGCGGTAGTAAGCAAGCGCCGCCGCGCCGGTAAGCGCCTCGATGCGGCGGATGCCGGCGGCAATGCCGGACTCGGAAACAATTTTCATCAACCCAATATCGCCAGTGCGGCGCACATGAGTGCCGCCGCACAGTTCCACGGAAAAGTTATCGCCCATGGTCAGCACCCGAACAGTGTCGCCGTATTTTTCCCCAAACAGAGCCATGGCGCCCCGCGCTCGCGCATCATCCATGGACATCTCCTCCGCCTGAACTGGCGAGTTACGCCAGATCTCGGCATTAACCAGCGCCTCGATATCCGCCAGCTCCTGCTCGCTTAGCGCCTGGCCATGGCTGAAATCAAAACGTAACCGCTGGGCATCCACCAGGGAACCCTGCTGATTGACTTGATCGCCCAGCCGCTGACGCAAAGCCGCCTGCAGCAGGTGGGTTGCGGAATGGTTTTGCGCGGTTGCGGCACGGACCTGGGCATCAACAGCCACCTTAACCTTCGCGCCGACTTTTAATTCGCCGCTTCGAACCTGGCCGATATGAAGGTGGTTGTCGCCCTGCTTTTTGCAATCCGTGATTTCAAAGCGCAGGGCCTCGCCCAGCAGCAAACCACGGTCGCCCACCTGGCCACCGGATTCGCCGTAGCAAGGCGTGGTGTCAAGCACGACGACGGCCTTGTCACCGGGCTGCACCGACTCCACAGCTTCGCCCTCCCGAAACAGAGCCTGGACGCTGGCCTCACCTTCGAGGGTTTCATAGCCCGTAAAGGCGGTTTCACCGTCGATTTCCAGCTTGTCGGTGTAGTCCACTTCAAAATGACTGGCCGCCCGCGCCCGCTGGCGCTGGGCTTCCATGCAGCGCTCGTAGCCATCAAGATCAAGGCTGTAATCCCGCTCCCGGGCGATGTCATTGGTGAGATCGACCGGAAAGCCGTAGGTATCATAAAGCCGGAAGATCAGCTCGCCGGGAATCACCGAGTCTTTCAAATCGGCCAAAGCCTCTTCAAGCACGGCCAGACCACGATCCAGGGTTTTGGCAAACTGTAATTCTTCGTCGCGCAGGGCATTCTCCACCGCCTTCTGGCGACTGCCCAGCTCGGGGTAGGCTTCACCCATTTGCGCCACCAGAGGCGCCACCAGCCGGTAAAAGAAAGGTTCGCCAACGCCCAGCTTATGCCCGTGACGCAGGGCCCGACGGATAATACGCCGCAGCACATAACCACGCCCTTCGTTTGACGGCAGCACGCCATCAACAATCAAAAAGGCGCAGGAACGGATGTGGTCGGCAAGCACACGCAGCGATTGCTTACCCGAGTCGGGAGTGCCCGTCGCCTCGGCAGCCGCTTTAATCAGGGCATCGAAAATATCGATCTCATAGTTACTGTGTACGCCCTGCATCACCGCGGCGATGCGCTCCAACCCCATACCGGTATCGATAGACGGTTTAGGTAGCGGTTGCATACTGCCGTCGGCGCTACGCTCATACTGCATGAACACCAGATTCCAGAT
>DLXZ01000187.1 GCA_003448675.1 Porticoccaceae bacterium | reverse complement strand
TTTCTGGCGGTGGGTACGGGACAAAAGGTGCAGGAGGTATAGACTTGATCAAAGCTATTATCCTCAAAAGGCATGTCGTGAACATCCATTTCCAGCAGTTCCAGCTTGCCCGCGTAGGCCTCGGCCCGGGGTTTGGCTTTTTCCAGCATCCGAGCACTGATATCGATGCCGGTAATATCCTGACCCGGCGGAAAGTTCTGGATATCCAGTCCCGTACCCACCGCCAGAAACAACACCTTACCCTGCATATGGGAAAACAGCTGCTTCTTGAAGTCCGCCCAGCGCTCCTCCGGACCTTTGGCCGCCATAAAGTCGAAGTTTTTGGCCGCCCGGTCCCATTTTCGTTTGGTGATTAAATCCGCCATATATCGCCCACCGCGTTAGCTGTTTTTAGACATGTTTTTTGCCACTCAGCATCATGCTGTAAATGCGAATCGCCACATTCACTACCAGCCCCAGGACCACACCCTGCATTGCCAGCGAGGCATAGCTGAATTCCGGCCCCGCACCCATCATCGCCCCCCACATGCCGGCCACCATGCCGGTAAACATACTCGGCACCATAATCTCCATGGCCCCGAAAAAATAAATCAGGCCCGCCAGCACTGCCACCAGCAGACCAATAAACATACCCACCACCATGCTCACCGGCATCAATAACACCATGGGCCAGGCGTCTGAAAAGATCGCCGCGCAGGCACAGGCAGTGACCACCGCCACCAGCACGCAAGTCAGCAAATCACCGAATAAAAAATAAAGTCTGGTTTCCATCGTTTTCTCTTCTGGTTTTTATCGGTTGTTTTAGTATTGTGGTTTTATCTACCGGGCCTGGTCAGGCCCAGGGCAATATTCCGCCATCGTTAAGTTTCGCTATCAGCCCGGTTTTCCGAACTTGAAGCAGTATTCAACAGGCGGCCTTTCCTGCCCTCCGGGTCGGACCAGAAGTTAATATTAAATTGCGCGTCGTCGCTCAGCTCTACCCGGTGCCAATATTGCGGTGCACTGGTAATAAATTCTCCAGCATTGACGATGAGCACCTGCTCGGGCTCGTGGTTGTTTTCATCCGGGAAACCATAATAGGTCAGCGTCCCCGCCATCACGCAGATCTGGCCAAACACACCCTTGGCAGTGTTGTGGTGTTTGAGTAATGCCTCGGGTACGTTATCCCTGGTAAAAAACGGCGTTGAACGCTGGATGGTCCAGTGCGCGGGTATCTTTTGCATTGATTCGTTAAATGTCATGTTAGCTGGCTAGCATTATTCGAAATCAGGGTTTTTCCGCCGCATCCTTCATGCGCTGCAACTCCTCCCAACCGAGAAAACTGGTCAGACCATCATCGTTATAGAACACGATGGGGCCGTCAGCGATAAACAGATACTCGGTTTCTTCCAGGGCGGTGGTTGCATCGTGCAGCACGCCATTGGGTTCGTAGTCGTAATCACCGGCCTCCAGGGTGCCGCCCCGAACCTGGAGTTTACCTTTTAATATGTAAGTGTGGGCCGCTGCCAGGTGCTTGTGTTTGGGCGCCACATAGCCCTTCACCCAGCGAAACAGCGCCGCCCAGCGGCCGGACTCAGGGCCGGTCCAGAGCACCTTGATCCAGGCCCTGCCGGGCTCGGATTCGACCCAGGGGTCGCCGGCCCGGACAATGATGTCAGCCAGTTGGTCATTGATGGGGGTGATGTCCTGTAAGGGCATAAAAGCCTCCGGTTTTATTTATGGAATTGAGAATAGAGTGCCATTGGGCATCGAGGTCACGGTGCCCACCCATTAGGTTTTTGGCCTGGATCGTTCGTGTCTCAAATTAGTGTAGTTGCCGATCAACATAATTGCCGCACCCAGTAGCAGAAATGCATCCAGCCCTTCGTGATAAAAATACCAGCCCACTAGCATGATAAGCGGCAGGCGCATGAAGTCCATGGGTATAACCACCATGGCATCGGCCAGGGCAAGCGCTTTCGACAGGGTGTAATGGGCGGACATGGCTGAAAGTCCGGCCAGTAACAACCAAAACCACATCGTACCTTCAGGCATCACCCAACTATTCAGCGAAAGCACCAGGGCAATAGGCAGCTGAATCAAGCACATATAGAAAATGACGGAAAACGCCGAATCCCTAGTGACGATAGACCGGGTCAGTGTATGGGAAAAACCAAAAGCCATGGCGCTGGCCAGCACCACGAAAGCAACGGGGTCAATGACTTCCGCGGTCGGTCTTAGAATCACCATCACGCCGATTAGGCCCAAAATAATGGTGACAATTCTTGGACCGGTGATTTTTTCTTTTAGCAGCAGGGCACCCGCGATGGCCGTCCATACCGGCACAGTAAATTCCAACGCAAACACTTCGGCCAGGGGAATAAAAGCAATGCCGTAGAACCAACCGTATTGGCCGAGGAAATGAGTAAGGTTTCTGAGAATGTGTTTTTTAAAGTTGGCCGTTTTAACGCGGCCGGCGCCACTGACCAACACGATCGCCGACAAGACAATCAAACCGAAAAGGCAACGGAAAAATATGATTTCAGCGGTTTGCATATCGGCCGACAGTTCCTTGGCTGAAACCGCGATCAACGAAAAGGATACGATGCTCGCGAGCATCCACAGACCAGCTGCAACAACAGGGTGATTTATTTTGTTCAAAGCATGCTGTCTCGGGCTAGGGCAGACGGCATGTCTGCGCCATCCGCGGAAGACCTATCGGCGTCAGAGGTTTGATTCAATAAAAACGCGTTATTTGAGCTTAGACGCCCAGATCGCCAACTTATGAGCCATGGATTTCTGGGAAACCTGGTCCTCGGGGATGGGCTGAATGACCTTGTCATGAACCAGCAGGCGATAGATATATTCAATTTTTTCGTTCGCCGAGTCGGTGGCCTCAAACTCCACCACTCCTCTGGATTCACCATATTTAACGCCTTCGGCAATGGCTTTTTTGAGCAGTTCTTTTTCGTTTTTCAGTTTTTTCATGGTTGTTGAAGCGCGATCTCTGATTAATCCCGTTAACTGCTATAGCTGTCTACCCAGCTCAATATAAACCCTTCTAGGTTCACCGACAAAGTAACGATCTCGACCAAAGCCAAAGTCGGCCCGCTCGGCATAGTCTTCATCAAAGAGATTATGAATGCGCAGCCCCACCCGCCAGCTCCGGACCGGCGTCCATTGCCAGCGCAGATTAAACAGGCGGTGACCACGATAGTTGTGCTGGTTTTCCGGGTCAGTGTAATAACTACCCATGTACACCCACTCCAGCTCCACCCGATGAGCGCCTGGCTGCCTGTAACCCCACTGGGCGCTGCCCAGATAGCGCGGCGCGGTGTCGATCTCGTTACCATCGACGGACTCCGGGCTAATATCCCATTCGCTTTCGTAGGTATGGCGACCGTAACTGCCGTTAAGGCTAAAATACCAGGGACTTTCGCCTTCCCAACCTGCGGCAATATCCAGACCCTGATGCCGGGTGAGCGCACCGCTGATGGTTTGCCGCTCACTGTTTTGATAAATCACGTCTTCCTTGTCCATATACCAGGCTGCAACCTTGA
>DLXZ01000078.1:772-7665 GCA_003448675.1 Porticoccaceae bacterium | reverse complement strand
CGGCGGCAACGACGAGCGCGAACAGACGCTTAACCAGATCCTGGCGGAAATGGATGGCTTCGAGCCCGAGGAAGCCGTGGTGGTGTTGGCCGCCACCAACCGACCCGACGTCCTCGACCCCGCCCTGCTGCGCCCCGGACGCTTTGATCGCAAACTGACCCTGGAGCTGCCCCAACTGGCAGCCCGGGAAATGATATTGAAAGTGCACACCCGAAACGTGCCCCTGATTGACCCCGAATGCCTGCACGATATCGCCAGCCGCACCGTCGGCATGTCCGGCGCCGACCTGGAAAACCTGGTCAATGAGGCGGCCCTGAAAGCCGCCAGAGAAAATCGCCAGCAGGTGAGCGTCGCGGATTTCGAATACGCGCGCGACCGGGTCATCCTCGGCTCCGAACGCGAGGATGTGCTCAGTGAAAGTGAAAAAAAGCGCATCGCCTGCCACGAAGCCGGTCACGCGGTTACCGCCTACCACATGAAACACAGCGATCCCCTGCGCAAGGTTTCCATCATCCCCCGAGGCAGGGCGCTTGGGGTTACCGAACAAATGCCGGAGGAGGATAGACACAACGTCACCGAAGACTATCTGCAGGAAAAAATTTCCATTCTGCTCGGTGGTCGACTGGCCGAACAGCTTGTCTTTGGCGATGTCAGCACCGGTGCGGCGGATGATCTGAAATGGGCCACGCAAATCGCCCGGAAGATGATTTCCCAATGGGGCATGAACGAGGCCCTGGGACCGGTCAGCTTTCCCCAGTCGGAAGAGCACCCTTTTCTGGGCCGGGACATCGCCGAGGCCAGAAACTTCAGCGAGGACACCCTAAAACGCATCGATCAGGAAGTCGTGTCGACCATCCGCCAGTGCGAACAACGAACCGCCGAATTGTTGAAAACACACCGTGCCGATCTCGATCAACTGACGGATGCGTTGCAAGCGCATGAAACATTGGAAAATACCGATATCGAGCGTCTCCTGGGTAGCTCCATGGATCAGCAGGCAGGTATTCGGAATAAACCCGCTGAATCCGGCTAAACGGTTTGTCGAAATCCATCCCAAATGCCTGTTACCTGTACCCGAATGCTCTTGTCCGCCCGTGACTGACATCGATACCAAAGTCGCCCACCTGAGTCGCAGCGATAACTACCCTTTTCCGGCGGCGAAGGTTGAGGTGGTTGAGACCCATATGTCCTGGGTTTTTCTGGTCGGGGATTTTGTCTACAAAATGAAAAAACCCATCGCCCTGCCCTTTGTCGATTTCCGGACACTGTCGGCGCGCAAGTATTTTTGCGAGCAATCCCTGGGGCTGAACCGGCGGCTGGCGGCATCCGTCTATCTGGACGTGGTGCCACTGGTTATGGATAGCAGCGGCCAACTGCTACTGGAAGGTGATGCGCAAGCCGGGACAGAAACGGTCGAATGGCTGGAAAAGATGCGTCGCCTGCCGGATGCTTTGATGCTGGACAACGCCATAGCGCGGGGCACGGTCACGGAAAACGATGTCCGGCGGTTCACCAAACGCCTGGCGGAATTTTATCGATCTGCGAAACTGCTGGTACTGTCTCCTGAAAGCTATCGCCAGAAACTCAGCGACGAGGTAACGAGCAATTTCACAGTGCTGTCGGAGCCCGACTTAAACCTGCCCAAACCGCTGTTACAAAACCTGGAAAACGCTCAGTTCGACTTTCTCGGCAAACATCCGGCGCTTTTTGATGAGAGAGTGGCAAAGGGGTATATCGTCGAGGGTCATGGGGATTTGCGTCCCGAACACGTCTGTCTGTTGGCGGAGCCGGTGATCATCGACTGTCTGGAGTTTAATCGCGCCCTGCGCATCAGGGACGCCGCCGATGAACTGGCTTTCCTGGCCATGGAGTGTGAACTGCTCGGCGCTGGCTTTATCGGCGAACTGGTATTCGATACTTATGGGCGGGAAACGGGGGATCGGCCAGAGGAGGTATTAATCGCCTTCTACAAGTTGCTGCGGGCCATCGTCAGAGCCAGGCTAGCCGCTCTGCATATCAGGGACCATCCAGTGGAGGTTCACCCCCACTGGCTTCGACGGGCCAGGGCTTATCTGGCGCTCGCCGAAAACTACCAGCAAGCGCTCCACCTCGGTTAGCGGGATTCAGTTACTGGCCTATATTTCCAGCAAGTCGACCAACGACCCACCGTTGTGAATACGCTCAATGGCCTGCGCAAAGAGCGCTACCGTCGACAGACACGTCAGTTTTTCGAGCACGACCGGGGAACTCAGGCGCTGCGTTGCCGGAATGGTATCGGTGATCACCACTGAATCCACCAGGGAATCAGCCAGCACCTGATCGGCCGCGTGGGCAAAGGCGCCGTGGGTCGCCGCGGCATGGACACCCACGGCGCCATGATCGCGACAGGCCCGGGCCGCTCTGATAATCGTCGAGCCGCTGCTGATCAAGTCATCGATGATAATCGCCCGCCGACCCGCCACCTCGCCCACCAGGGTGCCGCCCGAAACCACGCCGGAACTGCGATATTTTTCCACAAAGGCCATGGTCACTGCTCGTCCCAAACGCACTTCCAGCGCCTGCCGAAAGGCCTCGGCCCGTTTGACGCCGCCAACATCCGGTGACACCACTGTCAGCGCGTCGTCGCCAGCCAGTGCCGCAAAATAATCGACAAACAAGCCCGCCGCCTCCAGATGATCCGCCGGTATTCGAAAGGCGTTTTGATAAGCAGCGAGATTGTGCACATCCAGGGTGATCACCCGGTCGGCCCCCACTGCCTCCAGCAGCGTGGCCAGGTAGCGGCTGGAGACCGGATCGCGGGGTTTGCTTTTCCGATCCTTGCGCGCGTAACAGAGGTAGGGAATGACTGCGCTAAGCCTGCCGGCGGAAGCATCGCGCAGCGCGCCGAGGAAAAACAACAGGCGGACGAGTTTGTCGTTAACGCTCTGTTCTGACTCCCCGTACAGAGACTGAATGACAAAAACATCCCGGCCGCGTACGTTTTCCAGAGGCCGGGATTTATGTTCACCGTCCTCGAACTCCCGCTCCTCGTGATCCGCCAGCTCCGTCCCCAGCGCCCGAGCAATGGGTTCAGCGAATTCACGACTGGTATTGAGGGCAAAAACTTTCAACTCCATGATTTTTTCCCGTCGTCGCCTGGCGAACAGCTACTGTTGAGACGCATGGTCATGAACACGCAAATAGCGCTGAAACCATTTGCGCGCCAGTTCCGCCACCGCTTCCAGCGTCCCCGGTTCCTCGAACAAGTGCGTGGCGTCGGGGACGATCTCCAGGCGATGCTCCGCCTGCAGGCACGCCGCGGCTTCCTGGTTAAGGGTGATGACCTGCTGATCCTGTCCGCCGACAATCAATAGTGTCGGCGCGCCATACCCTCTCCTTAACATTGGCTAGTGATACGGCTAGCACCGGCCCGTATGGTTTTCCCAAGCCCTGGTTAACAGAGCCTGTACTTCCTGATCGGATACCTGCCCGAAATCCTGGTACCAGCGACCAATGGCGACAAAGGGCTCCGGGGAATGCAGGCAGATAACTTCATCGGCTTCCCGCGCCAGTGTGGCCACCGTGCTGGCCGACGCCAGCGGCAACGCGATGACGATGCGCGCTGGGTTCTGCTGCCGCAGGGAAGCGATGGCGGCACGCATGGTCGCGCCGGTGGCCACGCCATCATCCACTAGAATCACCGTGCGGTCGCCAATCACCGGTCGAGGACGATCACCTCGATAGGCGGCCTCCCGCCGCTCCAGCTCCCGCTGTTCCTGTTCGGCGACGCGTTCGATATCACGCTCCGTGACGCTGAGGGTTCTGATCAAATCGTGATTGAGTACCCGGATGCCGCCGCTGGCGATGGCGCCCATGGCCAACTCCCGCTGACCCGGCGCGCCCAGTTTACGCACCAGCACCAGATCGAGCGGGGCATGCAAAACAGCGGCGATTTCGTAGGCCACCGGTACACCGCCCCGCGGTAGCGCCAGTATTAATACCTTTTCCTGTCCGCGATAATGAACCAGCGCCTCGGCCAGTTCCCGCCCCCCCTCAGTGCGATCAGTTAAGGGCAGCACTGCAAGCGTAACCTTTTGTTAGGATCATAAACGCTATTCACCCGTTTTTAGTGCCATCGGGGTATTGGTAGTTTATTTCTGGTGTTTTGGCCAGTGCGTGAAATCAATCAGGCGGGTGAAAAAATCAACTTTGCCGAATCTGCTCGGCCAGATCGATGAAACTGTCGGTAATATAAGTCCAGTCCCCTTCCGGGTAGATCTCCGCAGCATCCAAATAGGGCTTGCCGGGTTCGGGATCGCGGGGCTTGGTGATACCGCCAAACTCGTCGGGACGCATAATAAACGCCGTCTGCATGCCGTGGCCGGCAGCGTAGGGCAACTCCGCCTGGTGGGCGGCGACCATACAGACTTCTTCCGGCGGCAAGTTCAGGGCGGCGATGGATTTGAGATAGGCATCGGGATGGGGCTTGTACATTCCGGCCACGGATGAGCCGAGGATAATATCCCAGGGCAAGCCAGCGTAGCGGGCCAGATTGACCATGTCGATGTAATTTCCGTTGGACACCGGCGCGATAATGGCCTGGCCCTTGAGCCGGTGCAGGCCCTCCACCGTATCCGGCCACGGATCGAGACGATCCCAAACGGTGGTGAGTTGATTCAACTCTTCGGGGCTCACCGGGGCGGGGTAGTGCTCGTTCATCACCTTTTCGAGGTTAGCCCGCTGTATTTGTCGCAGCGGCGAAAACTCGGATTCCGTCGCTGCCTGCTGAAAACAGCTCATGGCATAGGCGGTGCGCCAGGCAACGGTCATGACATGGGCGTCGCATTCCTCCCCGCGCTCACGGGCAAAACGCTCAAACTGGCGGGTCATGGGACCATAAAAATCACAGACCGTGCCGTAGGTGTCGAAAACAAGTGCACGCACCCTATGCTCGCCGCGGCGGGGACTTCTGCTTTCACCGATGGGTATGGCGCTGAGAAAATCTTTTAAGCCGGACATATTTTTCCTTATTATTTTTAATTTTTCTTGTAGAGACTAGGCGGCGGGACTCATCCAGACCAGCACCAGAATCGCCCCACAAACCAACACCGCCCAGCCATCACAGACCAGCCGCAGGGCCAGCGGCGCATGGCGAACCTCCATAAAATACTGAATAACAAAGCGGACTTTGATAAAGGCGATCGCCATCAACAGGGCGGTAAGGCCCATAACCCCGTTGCCGCTTGATGCGCTATCGGCGCCCAGCCCCCAGGACAGGGCCGTGGCCAGCATCAATAGCGCCCAGATCAGTGTAGCCGGATGTTTAAGTAAACTGCAGTCCATAACCGGGTCTCCCCTTAATTCCAATTAGCCAGTCCCTGTTTGCTTAGGGCATTAAATAGAGCAATGGAAACAGAACAATCCACAGCAGATCCACCAGATGCCAGAAGCTGGCGCCGCTTTCCACCATAATCATATCGTTTGACTGAAAATGTTTGGCGCGGGTTTTTAGAATCATAAAAGTCAGCACACCCATGCCGATCACCACATGCAAAAAGTGCAGGCCGGTGAAAATATAGTAATACATGAAAAAATCATTGCTGGTGATGGTGATATCCGCCGCCAGTTTTTCTCCGTATTCCACCACTTTGACCGCGCTGAAACCGAGGCCACAGGCCAGCGCTGAGGCAAAAAAAGGCGCGGCTTTCTGGCCCAGACCCTGACGGGCTTTTTCCACCCCCATGACCACAAACCAGGAACTGGCCAATAACAGCAGTGTATTCAGCGCACCATAATGCTGGTTCAACTGGAGCTGGGACTGGCGGTAAAGCTCGATATCCAAACCCCGGTAATAGACATAGACCAAAAAAAACAGGCCAAAGATAACCATATCGCCCAGGATAAATATCCAGATGCCCACTTCACCGGGAACATGGTTTTTACTCCGCGACACGACTCCCTAAATCCCGTTCGCCTGCCGGCGAATGGTTTGCAGCAACACCACGAACATCACCAGGAACCAGGCGAAGAAAATCACCAGGGGTAACCAGAAAGCGAGAATGCCATCCCAGGCAAAGGGGCCGGTCTTGAAAAAGGTAATCAGGCCACCGGGAACAAAAAGGATGGCTACCCAGATATTGAAATAACCCAGCCAGCGAGGGAAAACCGGCTCGCTGGCGAAATCAGAAAATATCGCCAGACCGATGGCCATGTTCTGAACAAAAAACGGTGAAAACGTCATCACAAACAACAGCCAGCCGAAATCGTTGAGCAGAAGGATTAATTCCGGCGCCCGTTCCGGGCGAAAGGCGGCGACGGTCCAGGTCATGGTAGGCAGGACCAGAATTACCACGCCCACCGCCCCGGCCACCAACATGGTATAGGTCAGAACTGGCGAGTTGCCCTCAATGCGACGCATTTGATTGGCAATCACCGCCACCCAGGGCGCGGTCAGCCCTCCGGCAATCATGGCCAGCATCAAACCGAAGCGAATGGCGCCAGTGTTCTGCTGGTAAATAGCCGCGACCTCTTCAGCGCCCAGACTCGGCGATGGCGGCGGCAGGAAACGGGCAAGCAGCACCCAACCGATGGTAAATAGCACCAGAAAAACCACACCACACCAGGCGCAAAGCAATTGCGATCTTATGTTCATGATGAACCCCAAACGTTTTTATTTTTTCGCTTGTTCAAAGCATCGGCTGGTTCGCATCGCCCATACATTTTATCCACTGAGCCGTTTAACTAAAAACCTGCGCCCGGTCTTTCTCCATAACAGGGTCAACCAAGGTTGGGGTGGCTTGTCAGCTAGCACTGACAGCGAGTAAGGGCTTACATCTGTAGTGATTTTATTTCCAGATAATCATCCAGTGCATAGGGGCCATGCTCCCGGCCATTGCCGGACTGCTTGTAGCCGC
>DLXZ01000078.1:0-405 GCA_003448675.1 Porticoccaceae bacterium | reverse complement strand
GCCGTAGATGGTGTCATTGGCGATTTCAATGGCCTCGTCTTCATCCTCATAGGTGAGGATACTCAGTACCGGACCAAAGATTTCCTCCTGGGCAATGGTCATGTCCTGGGTCACCTTGCCAAACACCGTGGGCTTGATAAAAAACCCCTTAGGCAAATCTTCCGGCTGTTCAGCGCCGCCGCACAGGAGTTCCGCCCCCTCCTCAACACCCTTTTCAATATAGCCTCGCACTCGCTCCTGCTGAGTCTTGCTGATCACCGGGCCCAGCTTTGCCTTCGGATCGTGGGACTGACCAATGGTGAGGCTCTCGGCCACTTCCACGGCTTTTTTCGCGGCTTGTTTGTATTTATCCTTCGGTACCAACATGCGGGTGTGGGCCGCGCAGGACTCACCGGCCTGGGGTCC
>DLXZ01000114.1:9247-9744 GCA_003448675.1 Porticoccaceae bacterium | reverse complement strand
CGCGGGCTTTGTCTGAGAGCTCAAAATTCATTACTGGCTTTCCTCTGGTTACGGTAGCAGGCCGGGTGCCTGATAAGAAGTTACGGTGAATATGCTTTGTGCTAGACCATGGTGATGGCGTGGCGGCGGTCGGGCCGTTCCATATGTGACAACACGTTAAATGTTTGCAGGGCCAACTTGTCGGGGCTTGCTAGAAGTCGGGTCGTGGAGGTATTGCGAATTTGCATCATCAGTTCAATAGTGGCGTCGTCGGACAGGCTCAGTGCGTGGCGCATGGCCAGGGATTTGGGGCCGCCGGAAGAGACAATCAGTACTTTGTCTTTGGGTTCGGGAGACTGCGCTTCTGTCAGCGCGTCGACAACTCGCTGGTTGAACTGTGCCCAGCTTTCGGTGGTGGTGCCGTTCTTTGCATCTTCTCGAGCCAGCATTTCGTCCAGCTCGCCTCCAATCCAGGCTTCCATGACTACCCGCAGCATACCGAAAAATTCGGCGGCGCG
>DLXZ01000114.1:8884-9028 GCA_003448675.1 Porticoccaceae bacterium | reverse complement strand
GCGCTTTTCAGAGGCGGACTGTCGGGTTGGTAGGCCTTCTGGTAGAGACGCAGAACCGGAAAGAATCGAAATTCATTCAGGCGTGGGTCGATATTCGGCTCCATATCCAGGCCCATGCCTTCGCCAATACCTTTGAGGGTTTCC
>DLXZ01000114.1:0-8658 GCA_003448675.1 Porticoccaceae bacterium | reverse complement strand
TTGAGGGTTTCCCGATGCCGGCGCATATCGCCGACCACAATGCGATCAAAGTTAAGGTCCTGGTCGCGAAAATGCTCGCCTAGCCAACGGGCCTGCTGCCAGCCCAGGTCGGATAACTTGTCGTAGTTTTTGGCCCCTAGCGATGCCTGTCCGTGCCGGACAAAGTAGATTTCACTCATGCCGCATCTCGAATTCCGGCCGGGGAGGATAGCCCAGAGAGGGGTATTAATAAAATGAATTTTGCTTTATGTTCACCGCTGATGGGGAAATGGCCATAGCTACCCTGACTTCGGAATCGGTGAGACAGGGGCACCGTTGTTTTTAGTCGGACCATCGCGGTGAGTGAAGTGATCAGAGGGTTCTGTGTTGCTAGTGAACAGGCTAAAATCGGAATTTTTCGGATCAGGCGTCTTCGTACATACTTTGGTGTCCGGCAGCAGAAATATAGGGAAAGGTTTGTTCAACAGCCAATGTTTAACATCATATCTTGGTTTGTTACTGCTGGCCCCCGGCCTTTGCGCCCACGAAAACGTTCTGTCCGAGCTGGATATACTGGGCGCCATTCCCAGTGCCCGCATCGCCAGTCGCATCGAACAGACAACCAACAGGGCGCCGGCGAGCGTCACGGTCATCGACCAGGAGTTGATAAAAGCTTCGGGAGCGCAGGGCTGGGTGGATGTCTTTCGCCTGGTGCCCGGATTCCAGGCTTACTCGGTCAATGCTAATAGACCGGGTATTGCATACCACGGCTTTGGCGAGGAGTTACCCAGCCGTCTTGAGGTCATGGTGGATGGGCGCTCGGTGTACATGCCGGTATTTTCCACGGCGCTTTGGGACGACCTGGGTGTCGAGCTGGAGGATGTTGACCACATCGAGATCGTCAGGGGCCCCAGTGCCTCTAGCCAGGGTTCCAACGCCTTTCTGGGGGCCGTCAATATTGTTACTCGAGAGCCTTTGCAGGATCACGGTCTGAGTACTGGTTTGACCTGGGGGAGTCGCGGCACCCGTGAAACCCGGTTTCGCTTCAATAATCACCTTGGCCCCCTTAGTTATCGACTGAGTCTGGCCAGTCGTCACAATGAAGGTTTTCCTGGCATTCCAGCGAGTGATGCGGGAAAAGTTGATGATGGGCGAGAACTGTATCAGGGCGCTTTCCGCGGCACGTTGACACCAACGGTTGTCGATGTTTTGGATATAAATCTCGGCTTTGTGCGTGACCGGGCGGGGCTGGGTGACGCTGATCATCCCGACGAATTTATTGGTACGCGATTCTATTCTGGTTATCAGTCCCTGGAGTGGCAGCATACCTTTCCGGATGGTGATGAACTCAGCGCTCACCTTTACCATAACAGTTTGCGGGTTAGCGGCTCGGCAAACCGTGGTCTGATTTCCGAGTTGCTGGGCGTGGAGCCAGCCCTGATTCCCTTGTTAATTGGTGTGGAGGATCAGCCGTTTATCGAAGGGCTGGGGAGTCTTGCCTCGGAGCGCTATGATTTTGAGATTGAACACCAGTTGCGCATAAACGATGAGCTGCGCGGTGTCTGGGGGGTTGGAGCACGCAGTGAATACACGCGCAGTCAGCTCCTCCTGGGTCACGACAATAAAATCCGGGAGGAAGCTTTCAGGGGCTTTGCTCATGGAGAGTGGCGGCCTCTGCACGGTTGGTTGTTTAATGCCGGATTTATGATCGAGGAGACCTTTGTCGGGACTCTGGTATCGCCGCGCTTGAGTATAAGCCGTTTGCTAAGCCCCGATCACACCTTGCGCTTAAGTGTCTCCCACGGTAAGCGGGCGCCATCCATTGCCGAGGCCAACCTCAATCAGCGTATTGAAATTGATGGAATACTGCTTGATCCGGTGATCCGTAGCGACGAAGACCTCCATGAGGAGAAGGTAACATCAACCGAGTTGGCCTGGTCCGGGAATTTTCCGGCCATGAGTCTGATGGTAGAGACCAGCGTCTTTCTGGAGCAGGCGCGCGATACCCTGGATGCCTATGAAGAACCCCTGGCGGTACCCGCGCTATTTAGCGATGAAGACAAAGTGCAAAGCAATACCGGCGAGTGGGAATCCAAGGGTGTTGAGCTACAAGCGACTTACCGCCCGTCGCCAGCGGCGTTGGTGCGTCTGCACTACACTTATAGGGATCTCGACAGCGATTTTGTCAGGCGCTTGGAGCCGGAAATGCAGCTGGGGGATTTCAATGCCTCGCGGGCTCGCCATGCCGGCGGTCTGTTGATGAACTTCCGGTGGACGCCTAGCGTATCCACCGGGCTCACTGTGTATCATCAAAGCAAGGTAAATTGGCGAGCCGGGAATTTCATTGATGAGTTTACCCGTGTCGATGTTCATATTAGCCGGTCTTTAAGGCTGAGCCGCTATGCTGGGGAGCTGTGCCTGGTGGTGCAAAATTTGACCGAGGACTATTCTGAGTTCAACGATGAGAATGTATTTGGTAGCCGCTACTTTTTGACCTTCAATCTGGAGTTGCCCTGATGGTTCTGGGTCGAAGTTGGTGCTTTCGGTCAAGTTCAGGGCTTTGTCGGGCGGGCCGTTAGTGGAAAGCTCAATGGATGCTTATCAATAATTTGTGGCTGTTTGTGTATTTTTATGCCCGTATTGAGTAAAGGGCTGGTCGAATTAATACATAGGGGTTAGGAAGGCGCCCGGCACAAGGAGTAGAAAGGAATCGTAAGCGTGTTGATGTTAGCCAGGATATTAGTAGTTGCACTAATTAACACCCTGTTGTGGTTTGCGCCTCCAGTGTGCGCTGCCGAGGCCGTGAAGCTGGTGCTATCCGGTGAACAGAATTACTACCAGCAGGTGGCTGATGTGTTTGCCGAACGACTCGCGGCGCTTGAGCCGGGGGTCGAAATTCGCCGTCAGGTGCTCAACAGTGACAATGACTTGTCTGTAGCGGAGGGCCAGCAGCTGGTGGCGGTTGGTTCCGATGCCACCAGGAAAGCGCTCGCTCAGTATCCTGATGCTGACATTTTGAGCTTGTTGATACCCATGGCCGTGTGGTTGGACTTGAGTGCCACAGGGCTGGAAAATCAACGCCTCGCCGCAGTTGTGATCGACCAGCCGCTGGAGCGTTCGGTGCTGCTGGGTAAGTTGCTTCAACCCAAAGCAGAACACTTCGGAGTTGTTTTTGGCCCCGCTGCCAGGGCGGCACAGGGGGGGCATCTCGAACGGGAGCATGCGATGGGCGTTCACCTGCGTACGGAAAATTTGCCGCCTACCGCAAACCCCATTTCCGTGCTTAGCCCCTTGATAAGTGCGTCCGAGGTGTTTATAGCCGTGCCGGATCGTGCCGATTTCAATCGCAATATTGCCAAGTGGGTACTGCGCTTAAGTTTTCGCGATAAAGTTCCGGTGATTGGATTTTCCAGCTCTTACACCGAAGCAGGCGCGCTGGCGTCTATTTATTCCAGTCCGGAAAATGTCGGGCGCCACGGCGCGGAGCTGTTGAATGCACTTTCTGGAGGCCAGTCCGAGGAGAATGGTTCACACAGTGCTGACTGGCGGGCTTACTATCCACGGTATTACACGCTTCAGGTTAATGAGGATGTTGCCCGGATTCTAGACATCAGTGTGCCGCCCCTGGATGAACTGTACAGGAAGTACGAGCAAGCTCTACGGGCGATGTGAGCTTTTATCGCGTGAGTATTATGCCCAATAACCATAGCCTGCGAAGACGCCTGGTTTTGGCTACCACGGTGCCTTTACTGGTGTTGACGCTATTGCTCACGGCCACCACGGTTACCGAACGGGATAGAGGAATTGTCAATCGCCTGCAGGAGTTTGGGGGTGGGATCGCCACTTATCTTGCCTCTGTTTCGGATTTTGCCCTCTACTCATCGGACCGCCAATTATTGAATGCCCTTGTTACAGCCACCATGGGGCAGGAAGGCGTGAAAGGCATCGCTTTTCTTGACGCGGAACGTCAGGCGGTCGTTTCCACTTTTACGGAGGGGTTTTTATTTCCTTCAGTGGAGCAATCCGGCGTTGAATATGGGTCGCCCGATATGGCGATATATACCGAGGTTGACGAGGTTTGGTACTTCCAGTCGCCGGTGTGGGTGACATATCTGGATACGGAAGATTATGGGGCCGAAGCAGGGCCTCCGGCGCCCAGGTTGTTGGGTTGGGTGGTTGTGGCCTTGGACCCCTCCATTGCGCAGGCGGAGCGTCAGGGTGTACTGGTCAGCGGGGTAGGCATCGCTGCTGGCATTTTGACCATGGCAATCGTTTTGTCCTATCTATTATCACGCAATATTCTTGATCCCATTAGTCAGTTGACTAAAACAGTCAGCGCCATTGAGGGTGGTGATTACTCGGCTAGGGCCCAGCGCGGACCTGGGTACGAGGTCGATGTGCTGGCTCAAGGCATTAACCACATGGCCCAGTCAATTGCGGACAGCCGGACAGGCTTGCAGCGGGAGGTAAAGCGGGCAACGGCAGAGCTACAAGCAACGTTGAGTGACTTGCGGGAGAAAAACCGTGAGCTGGAGATTGCCAGGCAAAGCGCCGAAGATGCCAATGCCGCGAAAACCGACTTTCTTGCGCGTATGAGCCATGAGCTGCGGACGCCACTGAACTCCATTCACGGGTTTGTTGAGTTGCTTCAAAGCTCGGATTTGGACGACTCTGCGCTTCAATATTGCAGAATTATCGACCAAGCGGCTCATCTGCTTCTGCAATTGATCGACGACATACTTGTTTTTACCCGCCTGCAGGCGCAAGCCACGGAGCTTGAAGTTTTGCCGGTGGATATCTATCAGTGCCTCGAAGACCCGGTGCAGTTGCTCGCCCCCCTGGCTCATGACAAACAACTGGATCTCATTCTCGATATAGCCCCTGGAACGCCCAAGACCCTGCTTGCTGATTCCCGCCGTTTGCGGCAAATTATTACCAACCTGCTCTCCAATGCCATTAAATTTACCGAACAGGGTTATGTATTGGTTAAGGCCTCGCTGGTCTCGGAGCAAGAGGATTATTACCGCTTAGCCATCGTGGTCAAGGACACCGGAATCGGTATTCCGAAACAACAGCTAAAGTACGTTTTCGATGTGTTCAATCAGGCGGACAGTTCAATATCTCGTCGTTTTGGAGGTGCTGGCCTTGGGCTTGCTATCGTCAAGGCGCTAACGGATTTGATGGGTGGGTCTATCGTGCTGGATAGTACTTTGGGGGTGGGCACGGAAATCACGGTCGACCTGCCGTTGCGAAAAGATTTGGCCGGGCTTGGTGAAGAAGGCGTCCCGGAGCGCCAGCCCATTAGGGTTTCTATTTATGACCCGAGGAAAAACTCTCGTGACGCTTTGTTGCATCTACTGGACAGACTCGTCGAGCGGGTAGATGGGTACGCGGATATCCCCTCGCTGCGTGAAGGCGTGGGGACCAACCCGCCGGATCGCATCCTGGTTAACCCCGTGGAACTGTCAGCCGACGATGTTGACGGCCTTGTTGCTCGTTTGAACACAATTCGTCAGTTTGCCGATGTACCCCTGATTGTTGGGGTGACGCTCAAGCAGATGCAGCAAATTATTGGTACACAGCGGGAAGTAGCACTCCGGCCTGTACATTTTGTCAGCAAACCGCCCACGCTAGAGGTATTGCGCGATGTATTGAAAGGCTCGGAACTTGCTTTGCCCGCGCCAGAGTTGCTCCCCCAATTGCCTGGGGTTAATGTACTGGTGGCTGAAGACAACGAGTTTAGTCAGTTCTTGATGAAGACCATTCTCCAGCGCGCGGAATGCGATTTTTGCCTGACTGCTGATGGGCAAGAGGCGATTGCCGCCAGCATGCGTGAAAAATTCGACGTTATTATTGTCGATGGTCACATGCCTGGGCTGGATGGTTGGGAGACTTTGCGGGCAATTAGGGCGCTGACCAATTCCAATCATGCTACACCGGCCATTTTGTTGACGGCGGACGTGGTCGTCGAAGCGACAGCGCCGGCGGGCGTGGGTATCAGAAGGGTTATGCATAAGCCTTTTGATGAAGGTGAACTGCTGCGCGCGATTGCTGATTTGTCTGGCAAGGGCGGTCAGCAATCCGCTCCACGGGATACCGCTTTGCGCGGTATACCAAAAGAAAAGTTCTACAGTCAGCTAGATCAGCTGCTGGCAACTTTAGCCAAGGCAAATGGCGAGGGGGATATCGATATGCTCGAGGAATTATCACACCAGCTTTTGGGCATTGCCGGGGTGTTCAGACTGGGCGCGTTGGGTGGCCTGGCCGAGGACTTACACGCGGCCGCGAGGTCTGCCAGCCGAGATCGGGTAACCTCGCTGCTCGTTGAACTGGGCAGGGAGATGGAGCAGCTTAAACGGTCTGTGGGTTGAGTTTAGTGGCAACGCTTCCATATCCCCCAGGGTGATCGCCGCCGGGTTCGATTCCCTAGGACTAGAGTACCCGAACCGAAACCACCCCATCCACCGCAGTGATTGCGGCAATGATGTCATCAGAGGGCTGATCCTCGACATCAATAATGTTGTAGGCAATGTTGTCCCTGCTCTTATTGACAAGGTCGATGACATTATTATTGCTGTCAGCGAGAATAGTTAGCACATTGCCCAGAACTTTGGGGACGTTTTCATTGCTGAAGGTGAGCCGGTAGCCCCCGTTGCGCGCCATATGGGTCGGCGGAAAATTCACCGAATTGCGAATGCTGCCATCCTCGAGAAAGGCCATCAGCTGGTTGGCTGCCATAACCGCGCAGTTTTCTTCCGCCTCCGCGGTACTGGCGCCGATATGGGGCAGGGCCAGAACGTCGTTGCGGCCCAGCAGCTCCGGGGCTGGGAAGTCCGTGATATAGGCGGCCAGCTGTCCCCCATCAAGGGCTTGAACCAGCGCCCCGTTATCGACTATCTCCTCCCGGGCAAAGTTAAGTAATTTAGCGCCCGCCTTAAAGCCTTTCAGGGCCTCGGCATTAATCATGTGGCGGGTGGCTTCAATCGCGGGGACATGCAGGCTGATGTAGTCGGAACGACTCAGCAGGTGCTGGAGGCTATCCATTTTTTTGACGTCGCTGGACAGGCGCCAGGCGGCTTCAATGGAAATCGCCGGATCATAGCCGACCACCTCCATGCCTAGATCCAGTGCCATATTGGCAACAATGGCGCCGATAGCGCCGAGCCCTACAACACCGAGGGTTTTGCCGTACAGTTCACAGCCGGCAAAGCGTTTTTTCTCCTTCTCCAACAGTGCTGACATTTCGCCAGCGTCGCTTATATCGGTCAGGGACTGGACGTAATTCATGCCCAGAAAAATATCCCGTGAGGCCAACAACAGGCCCGCGGCAACCAGCTCCTTCACGGCATTGGCATTGGCGCCGGGGGTATTGAACACGACAATGCCTTTCTCCGTATATCTTTCCACCGGGATATTGTTGACGCCGGCGCCGGCGCGGGCCACCGCGACAAGACCTTCCGGAATTTCGATGTCGTGGAGTTTCTGGCTGCGCAGCATAAAGGCGTCAGGCTCCGCCAGTTCGCTGGCAATTTCATAGCTGTCACGAGGGAAGCGATCCAGTCCTTTGTTTGAAATTTGGTTATAGGTGCGAACTTTTAACATGAGGTGTTCCTTTAACGGGGGTTGGCTCGCTTTAAATGCGAGGCGCGCTGGCCAGTTGGAATGCTTCGCTGGTGCTTATTGATCGGCGACGGTGGCGTAGGCCCATGCCAGCCAGGGCATCAATTTGTGCAGGTCTTCCGCTTCGACGGTAGCGCCACACCAGATGCGCAAGCCCGGAGGCGCATCCCGATAGGCGCCGATATCATAGGCGACGCCCTCCTGATCCAGCAGCGCGCACAGTTGTTTGATTTGCGCCGCTTCCAGGTCCAGCGTCAGACAGACACTGGTGTTGGAGCGGGTAGCTGAATCCTCGGCGAGAAAATCAATCCAGCTATTGTGGTCGACAAAATCCTCGATTACCGCGAGATTTTCCTCGGATTTGCGAATTGCTGCGGTCGTTCCACCCAACTCCTTTATCCAGGCAAGAGCGTCGAGATAATCCGCCACGCACAGCATTGAAGGTGTATTAATGGTGGCGCCACTGAAAATACCTTCAATCAGTGTGCTGTTTTTAGTCAGGCGAAAAACTTTTGGCAAAGGCCAGGGAGGTGAATAGCTCTCCAGCCGATGAACTGCACGCGGGCTCAAAATCAGCATGCCGTGGGCGCCCTCGCCGCCGAGCACCTTTTGCCAGCTAAAAGTCACTACATCGAGCTTGTCCCAGGGCAGTTCCATGGCGAACACGGCGGATGTGGCGTCGCAGAGGGTCAAGCCCTCCCGATCCGCGGCGATCCAGTCGCCATGTGGTACTTTGACGCCGGAGGTGGTGCCATTCCAGGTAAACACGATGTCGTGGGCGGGATTGGTGCGGCTCAGGTCGGGTAGCTTGCCATAATCGGCGGTAATGGCCTGAACGTTTTCCAGTTTCAGCTGCTTGCTAATATCACTCAGCCAGCCATCACCAAAGGATTCCCATGCGCAGACATCCACCGGCCGCTCGCCGAGCAGGGACCACATCGCCATTTCCATGGCGCCGGTGTCGGAGCCGGGCACAACCCCGACACGATAACCTTCTGGCAGGCCCAGGAGTTTGCTGGTTTCGCTGCACACCCTAGCAAGCGCTGCTTTGCCAATGGC
>DLXZ01000059.1:4048-4617 GCA_003448675.1 Porticoccaceae bacterium | reverse complement strand
TCCTCGCTACCCAGCACCACCAATAACGGACATGGAAAACCGCCATCGGGAGCAAATGGATAACGCTCAATCGGCGGCGCTATCAGGAGCAGGTGCTCTAGCGGCTCACTAAGACTTGCTGCGGCCGCGACCGCGCTGCCAAAAGAATAGCCGGCAATCAGGAGACGGGATCCGGCGCATGCTGTTTGCAAATAGTTTGCGGCGGCCCGCAAATCGAGAACCTCACCATCTGCATTATCATGACGGCCTTCACTGGCACCGACGCCACGAAAGTTAAAGCGGCCCACAGCGATACCCAACTCCCGATAAAGACGAGCCACCGTGGTGACAACTTTATTATCCATGGTGCCACCGTAGAGCGGGTGCGGATGAGCAACCACGGCGTAATAACCACGCCCGCTGAAAGGCCCCCGCTCGCTGCCAGCCTGGAGAGACACTTCCAGCTCGCCCGCAGGGCCATCGATAAGCTGCCTGCCTTCGGTGCCCGAACTTAACAATGTCATAATTGGTCTCCGACCGCGCTAAGCGGATAATCGCTTCTGCACCAGTTTTCAGGCTAAAATCTCACC
>DLXZ01000059.1:1301-3859 GCA_003448675.1 Porticoccaceae bacterium | reverse complement strand
CACCAGTTTTCAGGCAAAAATCTCCCCTGCCATAACAGCTTTAAATAAGGAACGACCCCGTGGAAACCGGATTAAATACTGAAAGCCTGATAATTGCGATAGCCTGTCTTGGGATCGGCATTGCTATCGGGATACTCATCGCTCGCACACTACCAATGGGGGCGGGACGAAAAGGATCTGGTTCCGCACGCCAGCGCCAGGAACAGCAAGATTTAGCCACCTACCAGAGCGAAGTCATTGAGCATTTCACTAAAACCGCCCACCTTGTGAAAAACCTCGATGACAGTTACAGGTATTTACACCAGCATCTGTCGGACGGTGCCGCGGAGCTGGCGACGTCGGAAGTCAGCCATCAATTTATCGCAAGTGATTCAACCGCGTTGGAATCCAAGGGGCCGGAAGACACCAATCAGGCTAACCTCAAGGCGCCATTGGATTATGCGCCGGGAAACGGTGGCCTTCGCGGCGACTAACCTGGTAGGGCAGGAATGTTACGACCCTGCCCTACCAAGCCAAAATTATTTTGCCGAATGCCCAGACAGGGTGACTTCAACATTGTCCTCGTCACTGAGCCCCGAATAGTAGTCCCGCAGAATATCGAGTACTTCCGGTCGGGAGAAGTTGTCCTCAACCTCTTCCCCTTCAGACAGCGCCTTACGTAACTTGGTCCCGGAAACCAACACCCGATCCGGGCCTTCGTGAGGGCAGGTACGCATGGACGCCATGGTCGCGCAACGGTTACACCAGAAGGTCCAGTCGATTTTAAGGGGGACGGTTTCCATGGCGCCGGCAGGGATTTCATCGAAAATATCATGGGCATCGAAGGGCCCGTAGTAGTCACCGACACCGGCATGGTCACGGCCGACAATCAAGTGGGAGCATCCATAATTCTGCCTGA
This sequence comes from Porticoccaceae bacterium, assembly GCA_003448675.1. Classification (GTDB taxonomy): domain Bacteria; phylum Pseudomonadota; class Gammaproteobacteria; order Pseudomonadales; family Porticoccaceae; genus HB2-32-21. Next base: position 2,961 of record DLXZ01000059.1, on the reverse strand, counting down.
ATACCGCATGCAACAAAGCTTCCCGCGGCCCTGCGTAGCGCATATCGAGGGGGTAACCCGACTGCACGACAGTATTATCGACAAAATAATTATCCAGCAATACGGCGATGGCGTCCTGGCGCACCTGAGCGGGGATATCACCGGGCTTGAGTTTGCCCAGTAAGGAGTGGACCATCACGCCATCGCAGATTTCGATAGCGATCTTGGCTAGATATTCATGAGAACGATGCATGGGGTTGCGGGTCTGGAAAGCCGCCACCGTTGACCAGCCTTTTTCCTCAAACAAAGCGCGGGTCTGGGCGGGCGTCATATACACGTCACCGTAGCGGCTGGGAAAATCACCCTGGGACAGCACTTTCACCGGGCCGGCGAGATTCACCTCACCCTGATCCATCACCATCTTGACGCCAGGGTGCGCGGAATCCGTGGTTTTAAAGACCTGCTGACATTCATGGGCTTTGTCGATACTGTATTTTTCAGTCAGGGTCATGGTGCCCATGATCTCGTTGGTTTCGCCGTCTATCAGCGCAATGTCCGAGCCTTCCGCCAGGGCGTCAGCCCGCTCACCACTGACCGATAACGTTACCGGAATCGGCCAGAATAATCCGTCCGCGGTGTGCATCTTGTCGCATACGCTTTGCCAGTCAGCTCTATTCATAAAGCCGTCAAGTGGCGTAAAGCCACCGATGCCGAGCATAATGAGATCACCCGTTTCCCGGGACTGCATAACGACTCTCGGCAAGCCTTCGGCTCGTTTCAACTCGTCTTCCCGCGCCTTACCTTCTAGCAGGCGTGGTTTCAGGACATCACTACCATGGGGCTTAACCAGTCCACTCATTAACTTCTAGCTCCTCTGTACAATGGGGTCGGCGGGTTTATGACATAATATCACCAAACTAGGGCCACTCCCTTAAAGCACTTTAATATAAGCACCTAACCTAAGCACTTTAGTGTCGACTAAAACTATACTCCGGGAGCAGGGCTTTTAATTTGAAATTCTTAAACGACTACGCCTGGCCAATGGTCGCCGGTCTTCTCGCCGCTGTGGTTGTGGTTTTGCTGTTACCACTTGATCAGAGCACTACACGCGGCAGGGAAGCAGTATCACAATCACCCGTTTCTTCTTACGCTGACGCCGTGGGCCGGGCCGCACCCTCGGTGGTGAATATTTACACCCTGAAAAAACTTACGCTTCAGCGTCATCCACTGCTCAACGATCCTTTTTTCCAACGTTTTTTTAACCAGCGTAACGTCCCTCAGCGACAGCGCATGGAATCATCCCTGGGCTCCGGCGTCATTGTCAGCGGCGATGGGTTCATTCTCACCAATTATCACGTTATTAATGGCGCCGATGAGATCATCACCCTACTCCATGATGGCCGGGAAGCCCGGGCTACGATCGTCGGCACCGATCAGGAAACGGATTTAGCCGTACTCAAAATCAACCTCGACCAACTGGAACCCACAGCGGTGAGGGATAGCGGCGGTCTCGCTGTCGGGGATGTGGTTCTGGCCATTGGTAATCCTTTTGGCGTCGGCCAGTCCGTGTCCCAGGGCATCATCAGCGCCACGGGGCGCATGGATCTCGGACTCAATCTGTTTGAAAACTTCATCCAGACTGATGCCGCCATCAACCCAGGCAATTCCGGCGGCGCACTCA
>DLXZ01000059.1:695-1073 GCA_003448675.1 Porticoccaceae bacterium | reverse complement strand
GGCAATTCCGGCGGCGCACTCATCGACGCTTCCGGCCAACTTGTTGGCATCAACTCGGCCATCCTCAACGAGAGTTCGTCGGTGGGCATCGGCTTTGCTATTCCCACCAATACCGCTATAAAAGTGCTTAGGGATATTATCGAATACGGACGCGTCATCCGTGGCTGGCTGGGGGTCGAGGCTCAACACCTGGTACCGGAAACTGCTGCTCGGCTCCAACTCGAGCCACCCACTGCGCTGGTTATCACCGACGTCCACCCGAACAGCCCCGCAAGCGCGGCGGGCTTGCTACCAGGTGATGTTGTTACTCACATCAATGACAAAAGGATCAGTAAGGGCAGTAGCGGCATGCACCTGATCGCCGAGCTGGCGCCGGGC
>DLXZ01000059.1:0-470 GCA_003448675.1 Porticoccaceae bacterium | reverse complement strand
GATCGCCGAGCTGGCGCCGGGCGACCCTATTGAGCTGGACATTATCCGCAAGGAAATGCATCTGAATATTTCCGCCATTGCGGGCACAAGACCACCGATTAACTAGATAGTTAGCGGCTTTCCACGATACAGAAGAGAGTGTCAGACCTGAACCGGACCGTCAGTGCCCGGCTAGTATCTCAGCCAAGGCCTCGATCAAAGCGTCGATCTGCTGGCCGGTACCGACGGTAATTCGCAGGTAGGAATCTATTCGTGGCGCCGAAAAATGACGCACAATGATCTTCCGGCGGCGCAAAGCCTCCATTAACGACCTCCCCCCATGGGCGGAATGACGAGCCAGAACAAAGTTGGCTGTCGAAGGAATCACTTCAAAGCCAAGTCCGGTAAGCCCCTGCTGGAGATCGGCACGGGTGCTTATCACCTGCTCGCGGGTTCGTTGGAACCAGACTTCGTCCTCAAGGGCCGCGACA
>DLXZ01000094.1:7815-9743 GCA_003448675.1 Porticoccaceae bacterium | reverse complement strand
AGCCATCCTTCTCATCCTCACTTGAACGACTAGTTAAACAATCACCTAATAACTATAAGATACTTTATGAACTTGGTGTTCTAGAGCGTATAGCCGGCAATATAGCAAGATCCAGAGAATATCTTGGCAAAGTGCTAGACGCGAAGCCCGATCACGCGGCCGCGCTACGCACATATTCTACAGATCATAAGCATCAATATGGGGACACTGTCTTTAGTCGTCTAAATACAGTAGCAGCTAACATCACTGCAATGACAATTTCTGATCAGACACAACTGCATTTTGCGCTTGGGCGCGCGTATGACGATGTTGGTGAACTGGAGGCATCCTTTCGCCATTATGCAGTTGGCGGTGCAAAAAGAAAAAAGGAAATGCCCTTTAAAGAGCAGTCTAACGTTCGAATGTTTAACGTAATGAAGACTGTTGTGAATCATGACTCAATGGCTCAAATTGAACAGGGAGGTTGTACAAGCGATCTGCCCGTATTTATTTTAGGAATGCCCCGGTCTGGCACTTCCCTTATAGAACAGGTACTTTCTTCACACCCGGATATTTTTGGTGCCGGAGAATTAAAATACATGACCTCTGCGCTTGAAAATATCGATATTTTAGGCAGGCGGCTCAAATTTGGAGAGGTGGAGGCCGCCTTCCCCCACGAACAAAATGCTTCATATAAGGATCGCGGAGAGTGGTACGTCGCTAAATTAAAAGAAGCATCGCTGGGAGAGTATAAGCGCGTTGTGGATAAGATGCCTGGTAATTTCAATTTTGCCGGGCTGATCGGAAAAGTTCTTCCTAATGCTAAAATAATACATAGTCGGCGACATCCTGTCGAAACCTGCCTTTCTTGCTACAGGATACATTTTGCCGAAGGACACCAGTGGAGTTATAACCTGAGCGAATTGGGTCGTTATTACAAAAGGTATTGGGAGTTGATGTCACACTGGCGGGAACAATTTCCCGGTTTACTACATGAAATTAGATATGAAGACAATGTAGCTAATCTTGAACCGCAGGCTAGGTCGCTTATCGATTTTTTAGGTCTGGATTGGTACGACGAATGCTTAAAATTTTATGAGACTGACCGGCCTGTTAAAACAGCGAGTGCAGCACAAGTCCGGCAGCCGATCTATAATACTTCTACCAATCGGTGGCGAAAATATGAACATTTACTTGGCCCCCTATTGGAAGAAATCGGCGACATAGTCAACCTCTATGAGGCTCAATTACAGGATAGTTAGTAACACTGTTTCAACTATTACTTAGGGGTGTGGGTTAGTGTCACAAGTGACGCGGATCCACAGGCTCCTACACGTAGTTTAGGGCGCCTCGTAGCTAATTTCCTCCGTTTGATCGTCTCATTTGCCGTTTCTGCTAAAACTAAAATTTATCCTCACATGTTTGTGACAAATATCGCATCGCAAATTTTCCCAGTCACTAGTATGTAACTGGTTGCTAGCGATTGATTATATAACTTGAGGTGGACGGTAATGGCTAACGGGCAATTTTTCTCCGGTTTGGTGCGTTTATATCACGCGACTTTCGGGCGAGAGTCGGATAGGGAAGGCGTGGGATTCTGGGCCAGTCAGTTGGCAAAAGGCGAGATTGTGTTTCTCGACGTGGTGGAGGCGTTCATGGCTTCCGACGAATTTGTCGCCATGTATCCGGACGGGCTCACTAACGAGCAGTTTGTTACGCTTCTATACGAGAATGTACTAAAGCGCGAGCCTGATGAGGAAGGCAAGGCTCACTGGGTTAAGGTTCTCGAGGAGGGTAATTTACGCGAGCAGGTACTACTGGAGTTCGCGGATTCCGACGAGTTTGTCGAGTCCACCGAGGAAGAGCTGGAAGAGGAACTAACGGTTGCGGAGCAGGCTGAGCTTGAGGCCGTGGCCGAGCTAGCATCTGAAGACGAAGACGAAGACGAA
>DLXZ01000094.1:3010-7604 GCA_003448675.1 Porticoccaceae bacterium | reverse complement strand
GAAGACGAAGACGAAGACGAAGACGGGGATCACGTAGAAGACGAAGCCCTGGAAGTCGAGGCGGATTTCACCGTCGAGGAATACGAATCTTTCGTCAGTAATCTCTACGACGCAGCCTTTAACCGGGATCCCGATCAACAGGGCCTGGGCCATTGGGTTAGTCAGTTAGCTCAAAATAAGCTGGATCTATCGGATATTGCCGAGGCATTCATGCACTCGGAAGAGTTTGCCGATATCTATGGCCACGATTTGCCCGACGACGAGTTCATCGACGCGCTTTATCACAATGTTCTTGGGCGCGAGAGTGATGAAGCGGGCTACAATTTCTGGTTGGGCCAGCTGGTATCTGGTATTGCCCGGTATGAAGTACTGGAGTTCTTTGCCAACTCCCTGGAGAATACCGGCGGTGAAACCGAAGGTGATGTAGAGATTACCGGCGTGATAGATTCTGGTGAGACGATTCTTTAGTCCCCACTCATTGCCTCCATGAAAAAATCCCCTGTTTTCAGGGGATTTTTTTAGCAGACCCGTTTCTTGATAGTGGGGTTTCCAGTTGTTGGCGAACGGATTCGGCCTTGTGATGATATTGCGGACTCTTGAGCTATCACTTATTTGCGCCGTGGCGGTAATTCGTACCTTAGCTTTTGATACACTACCACGCGGCTGGCCTCAACAAATCGCCGATTATAGGCGGCGCTGCTTGCGTGAAAACAGCATTTGATTGTAGAGACAATAAAGTTCAAGCAGGTCGCCGTTAATCATGCCACTCTTTTCACCTTTAAAATCGCTAGTGAAACGCTGCCTGGGACAAAGCTTAACCTACAAGCTGCGTTACCTGATTAATAAGGATAAAAACCAGCTCTACGATTCGTTTACGTTCATGATTATGGATCGCGCCTTGAAGCCGGGTCGTATTAATGTAGACGTTGGTTGCCATGAGGGCGCGGTGCTCGATGAAATGATAGCCCGGCAGCCCGATGGCGAGTTCTATGCTTTCGAGCCGCTCCCACATTTGTTTGAGCATCTGCAACGTAAATACCAGGGTGTTGCCAGCGTACGTTTGCACAATATCGCGCTCAGTGACGCAAAAGGTGAGAGTCAATTCAACCATGTGGTCACCAACCCGGGGTATAGTGGATTTATCAAACGGCGCTATGACCGACCTGCGGAAGAGGACGAGTTGATCACCGTAAATACTGACTTGCTGGACGCCGTGTTACCGGAACAAGCCCCCGTTGGGTTTATAAAAACTGATGTGGAAGGCGCTGAATTGCAGGTGCTGAAAGGCGCTGCTAATCACATAAAACGGGACAAACCGGTCATCGTCTTTGAACATGGATTTGGTGCGGCGGATGTCTACGGCACTCAACCGGAAGATATCTACCATCTGCTGTGTGACGAATACGGACTCTCGATTTCGCTGATGGAGGATTGGTTGGCGCAGAAAGCTCCTTTGAGCCTAGAGGAATTTAAACATCAGTTTCATGCCGGGCTTAATTATTATTTTGTCGCTGCTTGACGGGTGAATGGAAATCTTGCTGGCGTGAAAAGGTTTTGAAAGTCGCCATTATCCACGATTGGCTGGTAACAAAGGCTGGCGCCGAGCTGGTTCTTGAGCAGTTGCTGGTCTGCTTTCCCAATGCGGATGTTTTTACGCTAGTGGATTTTTTGCCCGAGTCCGAGCGCGGTTTTCTACAGAATCATAAGGTCACTACCAGTTTTATCCAGCGATTACCCGGTGCGCATGCACATTTCCGGTATTATTTGCCACTGATGGCGCGGGCTTTGAGCAGCTTTGATCTTGGTGGCTATGATCTGGTTATATCGAGCTCCTGGGCCTTCGCCCGGCGGGTGCGACTAAAACCCGGACAGTGTCATGTGAGCTATATTCATACACCGATACGCTATGTCTGGGATCAGCAGGAGCGCTATTTGCAGGAAGGGTTAAGTAATTCGCTCGCCCGCTTGGTTGCGCGGGTGGTGCTCGCGCATCTGCGGCGAAGCGATGTGGCCGATAAGGCGCTCGGGGGCAGGTTGATTGCAAACTCTTCTTTCATTAAGGCACGTATCGAGCACTGCTGGCAACAACCCAGCGTGGTGCTTAACCCACCGGTTCCACAGGACGATCTGGGTTTTGGCGATGAAAAGGATGATTTTTATATTTGTGTTTCCCGACTGGTTCCGTATAAGGGTGTTGAATTATTGGTCGAAGCGTTCAATCGGATGCCGGAACGGAAACTGGTGTTGGTTGGCGCGGGCCCCCTGGAAGCAAGAATAAGATCCGTGGCCGGGGAGAATATCGAAGTGCTTGGTTTTCTGGATCGTCCCTCACTTGTGGGTTATCTACGCCGTGCCCGTGCCTTCGTGTTTGCCGGCCTGGAAGATTTTGGCATTGCCATGGTCGAAGCCCAGGCCTGTGGAACGCCGGTGATTGCCTATGGTCAGGGTGGCGTACGTGACAGTGTTATCCCCTTCGACGGGGGCGCCGGGAACGGCGCGAATCCAGCAGCAACCGGCCTGTGGTTTGAGGAACAAAGCGCTGAGAGCATTATGGATGCCGTAAAGCAATTTGAATCCTTGCACCCTGAAATCAGTTCGCTAGCCTGTCGGGACAACGCCAGGCGCTTTGACCCCAGTATATTTCGTCAGGAATTCATGCAAATCGTGGAAGATGCTTATGGGTCAAGGATAGCCTAAGTATGAACACAGATAACAGTGAAAGAGAACAGTTAAATATGGTTCCCGTTGTATTGTCCGGGGGAGCGGGTAGCCGCTTATGGCCCCTGTCCCGGGCCCATTACCCCAAACAGTTTATCCCTTTTACCGGCGAGTATTCCCTTTTGCAGCAGACGCTTATGCGCCTCACTGGCATGGTGGGAAAAACCGCGATAGAACCTTTGGTGATTGGCAATGAAGATCATCGTTTTATGCTGGCCGAACAATTGCGGCAAATTGGCGTTAGCCCTAAACAGATTATTCTCGAGCCCTGCGCGCGCAACACCGCACCTGCACTGGCGCTGGCGGCGCTGTCCGCCGAGCCGGAAGCGGTATTATTGGTGCTTCCCTCCGACCACTTGATTGCTGATGTGCAGGCTTTTCAGCAGGCAGCGCAGCTGGCTTGCGATACGGCCTGTCAGGGGGTGCTGGTGACTTTCGGTGTGGTGCCTGACTGCGCCCACACCGGCTACGGTTATATTCGAGCGGGCGAAGCTGATGAGCTGTCCGGTGCCTCACTTCCCGTGGAGGAATTTGTAGAAAAGCCGGACCAGGCAAGCGCCGAGCGCTACCTGAACAGTGGCGAGTATTACTGGAACAGCGGTATGTTTGCATTCAGGGCCGGTGATTACCTTGCGGAACTCGAGCGCTTCCGGCCCGATATCCTGAGCGCCTGTCGCGAGGCGGTTGCCGGGTGTACGCAGGATATGGACTTTACCCGGATTGATGCCGCTTGTTTTGATAACTGTCCTTCCGAGTCGATTGATTACGCGGTTATGGAGAAAACGGACCGGGCTGTGGTGGTGCCGCTGGCAGCGGGCTGGAATGACGTGGGCAGTTGGTCCGCCCTTTGGGATGTTGCTGATAAGGATAGCAGTGGTAATCGAACCCAGGGCGATGTGCTCACTGTTGATACGCAAGATTGCTATCTGCATTCGGAAGGGCGTCTGTTGGCCACGGTGGGGTTAACTGATCTTGTGGTAGTGGAAACGGACGACGCAGTGTTAGTCGCGGATAAGCAGCGGGTGCAGGAAGTGAAAGCTGTTGTTCAGCAGTTGCATTGTCTTGGCCGTAGCGAACAGGAATCACACCGTAAGGTTTATCGTCCCTGGGGTTATTTTGATTCCATTGCCAAAAACTCCCGTTATCAGGCGAAAAAAATAGTCGTGGAGCCGGGTCGACGGCTGTCTTTGCAAAAACATCGGTATCGGGCCGAACACTGGGTGGTTGTGAGGGGCACGGCGCTAGTGACACGCGGCGAGGAGCAGTTCACCCTGGAGGTGGATCAGTCCACTTATATTCCCGTTGGGATGGTTCACCGTCTGGAGAATCCCGGCCCGGACCGGCTTGAAATTGTCGAGGTGCAGACCGGGGATTATCTGGGTGAAGACGATATTATCCGTCTGGAGGATAAATACGGTCGAGTGGACGGCAGTTAAATTTCCAGGTGATGGCTGGCATCAGCGGGCCGCGGCAATGTTCTTACCCACCGGCACCCCATCAATAATCTGGTCGCAGTATTCCGATAGCCCGTAGCCGACCTTGTCCTGATAGCGGTATTCGGTCATGGCTTCGGTGATGCGGGTATGCAGCCAGTCGCCGTTGTCCAGTTGCCGGCGGTTGCGCACCGGCACCAGGGTGATGACCTTGCCGGTGATCTCGTATTCGCCTTTTTCGGTTTTAGCCCAGGCGCGCAGGGCGGTCTGGTTGAAGTCTTCATCCCAGTCCGACTCGATGGTGCAGTCGGTGATCAGTTCGTATGCGCCGTTGTTGAGGATCATGCCGCCGCAGTCCAGTTCACCGTCCTCGGTGCCGGTGGTCATGAGCATGGCGCCGAAGCTCTCGTCAAAACTGATGGGCAGCCAGCGGTACCAGTGGA
>DLXZ01000094.1:925-2799 GCA_003448675.1 Porticoccaceae bacterium | reverse complement strand
GCACGTTCTGCCAGTAGCGCGGGCCCCAGGAGTGGTCGCGCAGGCCGTAGCCGGAAATGGTCCAGGTGTCGTCGCCGACTTTTATCGTGCCCTGGGCTTTAACGTGCTGCTCGAAGTGAGCGCGAGCCAGGGCGTGGTTCATATCCAGGTCGATGGGTGAGCCGTCCGGGTTCAGGTGCTCGCCGCCGTAGATGGGGGAGATGCCGGTGTAGTCCAGGTCCACCGAGCAGGGCTTTTTCGGGTTTTCCTTGAAGGCCTTGCCGGGGTTGAGCAGGGCCTGGGGGTCGGCCATCACAAGGATTTCACCCTCGTAGGTGACCCGCAGCTTTTTATAGGGCTCGATAATATCGAAGCGGGCGCCGCCGGCCTCGAAGGCGTCGTTGCTCGAAATTTTGGCTTTGTTAAACATAAAACCGGCGCTGCCATCGGGGAAGTACAGGCAGATGGTTACTTCGGCGTAGCCTTCGTTGACACGGTTGCCGATACGAAACCAGCCGCCCACTTTCTGGTCGCCATCGTAGATATTGAAGTAGGCGCTTTCGTTGAAGTTGGAGGCCGCTTCCGGCTCGTGGGTGTACTCGTCCTGGGGCTCCATGCGCACGTTGTCGCCGGGTTTGGTAATAAATACATGTTTGACCATTGACTTTGCTCTATCTGGATTATTTGGAGGATCGATTCGACTGCCAGTATGCTAGCAGGAGATGCTCTGAGCAACGAGCCTATATTAGTCGCTATCCTCTGGCGAAATAAAAATAAAGCAATAAAAGGAGTGAATGATGGCCTATGACAAACCTTACGAAGGCATTCGTGTGATCGATATGACCCACGCGGTGGCGGGGCCTTACTGCGCCTCGATAATGGCGCGGCTTGGCGCTGATGTGATCAAAGTCGAACCCCAGAGCGGTGATCTGTCGCGAAATGCCGGGCCCGTGCTGGGCGGCAAACACACGGTGCTGAGTCTGTTCGCCAATCTCGGTAAGCGCAGCGCGTGCATTGATGTTAAGAGCAAAGGCGGTGCTGAAATTTTATGGCAGTTGTTAAAAGATGCGGATATTTTTATCGAAAGTTACCGCCCCGGGGTCACTAAAAGACTGGGCTTCGGTTATGAAGCCGTCAGGGAGGTTAACCCGAATATTATTTACCTCTCGGTTTCAGGTTTTGGTCAGCGCGGCCCCTTTGCCGAACGGCCAGGTACCGACATGGTGCTACAGGCGTTCTCGGGTTTTATGGCCGATAACAAGGGCAAGGATGGCGTGCCACACAGAAATAATGTCGTTCTAATTGATATGGCGGCGGCGCTGTACAATGTGCAGGCGCTGCAGGCGGCCTTATGGTCAAGGCAGAGCGAAACCAGCGGTTGTTACATTGAAAACAGCCTGCTGGAAACGGCCGCTGCTTTTCAGAACATCAATTTAATGAGTCAGGTGCTTGCCAGCGAACACAGTGCTCCGCCTGTCTACCCGATCGGCACCTATGCCTGTAAGGACGCCCACGTCCAGCTCTCGGTGTTGTTTGAACGGGAGTTCAAACCCTTTATGGAGATGCTCGGTTTAGGGGAGTTGGCCGAGGACGATAAGCTCCAATCCGCCGTTTCACGCTACGAAAACCGACATCTGATTGATGAGCCCATTCAGCGGGCTATCGCCGGTTTCACTGCTGACGCGCTTTGTCAAAAGCTTCGCGAGTTGCGGATGCTCCATGAGCGACTCAATGATTACAATGACTTCCTGCATCACGAGCAAACTCAGCAGATGTCCGCTATTTACTGGCAGGATTACGCCGACATTGGCCGCATGCCCATCGCTAATATCCCGGGCATGAAAAAACTCGGTGAAGATCCACATCTACTGCATTCGCCCATGATCGGTGAGCAC
>DLXZ01000094.1:0-802 GCA_003448675.1 Porticoccaceae bacterium | reverse complement strand
CACGGAACAGGTCTTGGTTGAGTTGGGCTATTCGCAGTCGCAGGTAAAAGCGCTGGAAGCCGAGGGGGCAATAATAACGGAGTTGGCGCCGCAGGCGGCTGAACAGCGGTAGATGCTTACCGCTATCAAATGACAGTTTATGGTCGATGCCGACATTTAGCACGGCACGTGCGGCCAACACTTCCGAGGTGTACGTGTCGAAGCAATTGCCCGTCACTTTTCAAACAACACAGTTTCAGTGCTTCGTTGCCTTAATTTCCCCAGTCTAATCCGGAGCAGGGCTAGGATTAGTGCGTGAATGCCGGCAAAATGTGGCGTTTGAGATTTAATAACCGATGCACCGCGAACCGAGCGATCAGTAAGGCGCGCTGGCATTTCAGGGGTATTAGCATTATGTCGATTCAAGCCATCCGCACCGAGGAAAACCTTATTACCGAGGAGCCCTATTACGAGCCGGTAGGCGATGAGGTGGAGGTATTCGCGGCAGCCTACCGCAACCAGTTGCCAGTGCTGTTAAAAGGCCCTACAGGCTGCGGCAAGACCCGTTTTATCGAGTATATGAGCTGGTACCTGAAGCGGCCCATGATCACCGTGGCCTGCCATGACGACCTGACCGCCGCCGATCTGATCGGTCGCTATCTGGTCAAGGGCGGCGAGACCATCTGGGTGGATGGCCCCTTGACCCGCGCTGCCCGCAACGGCTGCATCTGCTATCTCGATGAGATCGTCGAGGCGCGACAGGATACGACAGTGGTTATCCATTCCCTGACTGACGACCGGCGGATTCTCCCATTGGAAAAGA
>DLXZ01000251.1 GCA_003448675.1 Porticoccaceae bacterium | reverse complement strand
GCATCGATCCGGCGGAAGCCTTCCTCCGGCGCGATCTCTTCAAGCCGCGCTATATGGCTTTCGGGATGAACGCGGGCCAGCTGCTCGCGCGTCGCGCGCGGCGCCTCCACCCGCTCCAGCAGCATGAATTCCTCGGCTTCGAGCGACCCGAGCACGGCGCGCAACCGGTCCACGCATTCGGGATGGCCGGGCGGCGTTTCATGGGCGAAGCAGGCGGCATGGGTGACGAGAAGGGTCGGCATGGATTCAAGCCTAGCACGGGGCAGACCGGGGCTTCACGCGCGGCGATACCAATTCACGCCATTTTCGTCGCGGCTCACCGTCGCGAGGCCGCGGCCGAGGAGGCAGTTGAGATGGGCAAGGCTCTCGCCCGTCGCCATGAAGAAGACTTCCGGTCCGATCTTGCGCTTGAAGAGCGCGGGAAAAACGTCGATGGCGCGTTTCGGCTCGGCGAGCATGAGGTGGAGTTTCGCAAGCCCGTCCTCATGGCCGGCGATCAGTTGCGTCAGCCGCTGGTGAAGCCCGTAGAAGGGTTCGTTATGCGCCGGCAGCACCAGCACATCCTCCGGCAGCGTGGCGCGAAGACGCGTGCAGCTTTCGATCCAGTCTTCCAGCGGGTTCTCATACGCCTCGGTCGGATGAAGGCTGACATTGGACGAGATGCGCGGCAGCACCTGATCGCCGGAGACAAGAATCCGGTCCTCCTCGCAGAACAGGCAGACATGTTCCGGCGCATGGCCCGAGCCGACGACAACGCGCCATGTGCGCCCGCCGATGGTCATTTCGTCGCCCTCGCGCAGGCGGCGGAAAATGTCCGGCAGGCGGGATTCGACGTGATCGAGGTGGAAAATATATTTCTCGATGTTGTGAAAACCATCTTCGCCAGGAAACCGACTTGATGAAGCGGGCCTGGTGGCGTTGGGAGCGACAGCTTTGTCCATCCAGGCGCGTTGAAAAAAGACTAATTTAATGCGGCAGTGCTAAGCGCGGGGCGAATCTGGTTTGCCTGAGTTCAACCCCAGTGCTTTACGCCATGCTCGCAGCTTATTTTCGATATTTTCCGTCGTGTGAATTTGGGGTTTGGACGGCTTTTTATCTTCTTTCTGTTCACGTTGCTCGACTAAACTTTTGGCCTGTTCGAAAGCTGCACTAAAGCTATCGGTATGGGGGATCGCCTGCTCAAGCAAGGCCTGGCCGAAGTAGGTAAAGCGGCTTTCGTCGGCGCAGCCAAAGGAGCGCCGATTTTCGGAAGAAGCTGTTAGAACCATGGTGGTTGAGTTTTTTACGGCATCGACAAAGGTTCCGGAATAGCAGGCGGAAACCACGACGACCTTGTGCTTAATGCCGCTTTTATCGAGCATGTCACCCAGAGCATCGGGGCTTAGGTCGGTCAGTGCTAGACCGCGGTGGTCCAGAGCCAATCCCGATTCGCGGCTGCCATGGCTGGTGGCGTAAATAAGAAGAATGTCGTCATCTTGGTCCATGACTTCGCCAAGACGAAGGATGGTTTGCTCGATGCTGGTAATGGTCGCCAGTGGTTGGCTATGGATGTCCCGTTGACTGTTGACGAGAAACACGGAGCGTTCAGTGGCATTAAAGCGGGGCGCTAAATCCTGCTGCAAAAATTTAATTTCCCGACGAAAAACTTCCTGCTCGCCCCAGCCGGCAATGCCTAAAATAAACAGGTCGGGCTGGGCGGGGTTGCCGGGCTTGAGTGCTGCGAGGGTTTTTTCAAGGATTTGTTGCTGATTGTAAATAGCGTGTTCAGCGATCGCGCCGCTGGAGTGGATGGTAAATTGATGGTCACCCTCAATCAGGGTGCCGTATTTCCACTTGCCAGTGAAGGTTTTAATGTCGTCGACCGGCTCGGCGTAAGTGTAAATGCCTTCGCCGTGTTTGTTTCCGGACGAAAACTCGCCTTCGTAAAAATTACCTGCGGCATCACGGTATTTGCCCTTGCCGTCGTAGTAGTTATATTCGAATCCGCCTTCATAGAATGAACCGTCGGCGCCGGTGTATGTGCCGTCGCCCGTGAGAAAACCGTATTCGAACACACCCACCCACCGATTACCTTCCTCATCGGTCATTTCACCTTTTCCCTTGGCGGTCCAGGCATCAAATTGTCCTTTATAAATCCGACCGTCGGCGGTGGTATGGCTACCTTGGCCGGTAAAGCTGTCTTCGACAAAATCGCCTTCGTAAATATCGCCGCTCGCCGTAGTGTAGCGACCGGCGCCGTGCATCATTCCATCCTTGAACTCACCGATGTATTTATCGCCATTGGCGAGTGTTAGTTCTCCCTGGCCATGTCGCAGTCCGCCGCGGCGCACCTCGCCGGAATAAACTGTCCCATCAAGCGTCGTCCAGGTGCCTTGCCCATCCATATCGCCGTTAACGAACTCACCTTCGTATTGCTCTCCCGAGACATAAGTCGCGGTGCCCGGACCATGGGCCAGTCCGTTGCGATACTTGCCTTCGTGGGAGTACAACCCGGGCGCGGTGTATTTGCCCTGCCCGTGAAACAAGCCGTTTTTAAAGTCGCCGCTGTATTCCTCCCCATTGGTCCATAACAGGCGCCCTTGCCCGTTGAGCAGGCCAGCGGTATCCACCTCCCCCGTGTAGGTGCTGCCATTGGCAAATGTGAGTTTGCTGTCCATCATCGCTTGTAACTGGCTGGTGCCCAGGGATGTTTGGGTAAAAACCAGCAAAGCGGAACTGAGGCCGAGACCAAAAAAGAAAGCGGGGTAGAGAAATTTACGCATGGTTTATAAAAGTCCTTTTTTAATAAACGTGGATATTTTGGTTTTAAACGGCAACGTAGGAAGGTGTTTGAAGTATACAACGCCTAAAAGCGTCAAGGCCCTGTATCAGTTGGCGGAATCCGGTGCTCGTAATGAAACCAGGCAGAATACGGAGAAAAAAGGGGCCCGCGAGCCCCTTTATTGGCAGTGTCGCCCTATTAATGGCTAGCCCAGCCGGCTTATCGCCTCAATCACCGCTGGCGTTTGCTCCACCATCACCATATGCCCCGCTTCGGGCACCTTGACCAGTTCGCTGTTGGCGATGGCTCTGTTAAAGGCCTCGCCGTAGGGCATGGCGATCAGTTTATCGGACTCGCCCCAAACCAGCACGGTTTTCGCCTTGATTCGATAGAGTCGCTCACTCAAACCACGGTCGGGCACCGGGAACAAAATTTTCCCGGCCATACCCAGTTGCCGGGCGTTCTGGATCAGAAAGGCGGTAAGAAATTCCGGGTCGGAAAAGTCCGCGCCCGCGGTCATCGCCGCCGCGCCTGCTTCTGGGTCGTGGAACAGCAGTTCCGGCAGCTCATAGGGCATGGTGGCGAAGACATCGGGAATGGGGTGCTCATCCAGCCACAGGCCCGCGGAGGAAATCAGGCACAGCTTGTCGATATCGTTGGGTGCGATGGCTGCCATCTCGGCGGCGATCATGCCGCCCATGGAATGGCCGACAACGATAGGCTTGACGAGCCCCAGGCCGCTCATGACATCGTGGGTGTGCAGGGTGAAATCCAGCATGGTGCGGATCTCGCTGCTCTCTTCCGACTCGCCAAAGCCCGGCAGGATGGGGGCGTAAACGTGATATTTTTCCGCCAGCGCTGTCAGGAAGGGGTTGGTGGCGTCGATGCCGCCGGCGCCATGCAAAAACAGCAAATCCGGGCCGGAGCCGCCCTCAAGCAGGTGGATATCGGCTTTGGGTGCTTTGAACGTTCTCAACTCCATGATCAGGCCCCCTTTATTTCGTTGCGTTTAGAAACGGCGCCCGGCGTGGCACGCTGCTCGAGTGGGCTGATCCAGAATCGGTTGTCGTCCTCGTATTCCGGCCACATGTTGCGCAGGTGTGGCATGACTTCCTCGGCAAACAGCTTGGTGGAGTACTTGGTTTTTTCCATGGGCATGTCGCCGATATGGATCAGACAGAAAATATTGCCCACGCGCAGGCCTTTAATGAGCTCTTCCATTTTCTCCCGCACGGTCGCCGGGCTGCCGGCGATGATATAGCCCTCATCCACCAGTTGCTTCCAGGGCATGTGCGCCGCTTCGCCCAGGTCGGGTGTGAATTGGGACAGGGCGCCGGATTTAATGGTTTTGATGGTGCGATAGCCCGGTGCGTCGGCAAAGCCTGGGGCTACGTGCAGACAGCGGTTGAAGAAGTAGCTGACGTGATCTTTATAGAGTTTTTCCGCCTCCGCATCGGTTTCGGCGACGCAAATGGTCTGGGCAAAGCCCGCGCGATAGGGGGACTCGTCCGGCTCGTTGCGCTCGGTGAGACGATCCCAGTAACCCTGTAACAGGGCTTTGGCGCGGATATAGCCGGAAAAACTCAGATAGGAGTAGGAATAGGTATTGTCCAGACAGAAGTCGTAAGTTTCCACCGAACCACCGCCAGGCACGTGAATGGGTGGCGGATTCTGTATTGGTTTGGGCCAGGGATTAACATAACGCAGCTTGGTGTAACGCCCGTTCCAGGCAAAGGGCTCATGGCAGGCCCAGGCCTTTTTGATCAGGTCGTGGGCTTCCTGATAAC
>DLXZ01000150.1:3456-8151 GCA_003448675.1 Porticoccaceae bacterium | reverse complement strand
TTGGCGCGGATATAGCCGGAAAAACTCAGATAGGAGTAGGAATAGGTATTGTCCAGACAGAAGTCGTAAGTTTCCACCGAACCACCGCCAGGTACATGAATCGGTGGCGGATTCTGGATCGGCTTGGGCCAGGGGTTCACATAGCGCAGTTTGGTGTAGCGTCCGTTCCAGGCGAAGGGTTCCTGACAGGCCCAGGCCTTTCTGATCAGCTCATGGGCTTCCTGGTAGCGCTCCCGGGTCAGCGCGGGGATTTCGCCATAGCAATAATTGACGTCCATGGAGGAGCCCACCGGGAACCCGGCCACCAGGCGCCCGCCGGTGATGACATCGAGCATGGCGAATTCCTCGGCCACGCGAATGGGCGGGTTGTACAGGCCGAGGGAGTTGCCGAGCACGACTACCGCCGCATTCAGCGCCCGCCGGGAAATGGCGGCTGCCATGATGTTGGGCGAGGGCATCAGCCCATAGGCGTTTTGGTGGTGCTCGTTGACGCCCAGGCCATCAAAACCGAGGGTATCGGCGTATTCGAGCATATCGAGGTATTCGTTATAGACATCGTGACCCCTGGTTGGGTCATAGAGTTTCGGGTCGATATCAACCCAAACGGATTTATTTTTCTGACGGAAGTCATCTGGCAGGTGAGGCCAGGGCATCAGATTAAACCAGGTGAATTTCATGGTAGTCCCCTGTTCAGTGTTATTTATTTTGGGAGTGTCTATCCGGGTAACGTGGCGAACAACTCCCTTCGGATGAGGATAATCGAACAGCAGCATGATAGCGCCACGAATCGCGCCAACCTGTTGACATATTTATTTATTGATGACTAAGGAGTTTCGCGAGCCGTCTTGATCAAGGGCAGCTATCCGGGGTGCAAGATGCGCCCTCGGTGGCGGCTTTTTCAGCGATACGGTCGATCACGTTCAGGAAGACATCCGCTTGCTGACCGCCGCTGACGGCAAACATCCCATCAAAACTGAAGGCCGGCACACCGCTGACGCCATTTTGCCGGGCGTACTGAATTTGTTCCCGGACCTTGCCAGCGTCCTGGTCGCTTTCCAGATATTTGCGGACTTTGGTTTCGTCCATGCCCACTCCGCCGGCAACCTGAGCCAGCACTTCGATATCGCCGATAAATTTGCCATCACATAAATAGGCCTTGAACAGCGCTTCGGCCAGATTATTCTGCGGCCCTTCGGCGCCACCTTGCTGCCAGGCCAGGTCGAGCAAGCGGTGGGCGTTTAGGGTGTTGGCACCCTTGGTGATTTTGTCGAGGTGAAAGTCGATGCCCGAGGCTTTGGCGACTTCGGTAATGTGTTTGAACATCGCCTCAATGCGTGCGGCGCCATATTTGCGGGCAATGGAACCCTGGTAGTCGTAACCTTCGGGTGGGGCCTCCGGGTGCAATTGATAAGGAAACCACTGGATTTCAAAATTCATGTCCGGGCGTTGGGCCATGGCTGTTTCGAGGTTCTTTTTACCGATGAAGCACCAGGGACATGCCACGTCTGAAATAATGTCTATCTTCATTGATTGCCAGCCTCTATCGAAATTTACTTATATGTAGATGAAAGCAATCATAGTACAACATTGCGTTGTTAACCCCATATTCCGTAGGGCCATGAAAATGGTGTTGTGTCGGGATAATACAAATTCGACAAGGTGAGTCCAGATGGCGACTCTTGTAGGTATCGCTTTGCGCAACAAACCCAAAGCCGTGATGCTGGAAAGTCGGGGCCTCGACGTGACGCCTGAGCGGGGCATCGAGGGCGACTGCCGGGGAAGACCCGGCAAACGACAGGTGACGGTGCTGAGCCTGCAGTCCTGGCAAGCGGCCTGCGCCGAAGTGAACGCTGACTTGCACTGGACCACACGGCGGGCCAATTTGCTGGTGGAAGGGCTGACATTTGGGCCGGAGTCGGTGGGCAAAGTGATTCACATTGGTGAGTTGCAATTATTGATCACGCGGGAGACCGATCCCTGCCGTCGTATGGATCAGGCTCACCCCGGTTTAAAGCGAGCGCTGCTGCCCGAATGGCGCGGCGGCGTGTGCTGCCGAGTCGTTAATGGCGGTCGGATTGCTGTTGGCAGTCATGTCGAGATTATCGACGAATAAAACTAATCAATTGCCCAGGTGCGTTGCTCGAGTGGCTCACTGTGAGGATACAAAACCCGCGTTTAGGGTAGAAAGCGCCAGTTCCGAAAATGGCTGGTTTGATGCGACGAGCGCGCTAAACTCTTGCCATGAACTTGGCTATCTATGAACCAGAGCGCGGCAATAGTCTGTCGAATTCCACCTGCAAACAGGCGCGTTTGGCTCGCGATGCCCGTTTCGATGGGCTGTTTTTCACCGGCGTTACAACCACGGGCATCTACTGCCGACCGGTTTGTCCGGCGACGCCACCGAAAGAAAAGAACGTTCACTACTATCCCTCGGCATTAGCCGCGGCCCAGGCCGGTTTGAGGCCGTGCCTACGCTGCCGGCCCGAATCCGCACCCGGTTCGCCCGCCTGGAAGGGCGCGCGCACCAGCCTCGATCGGGCGCTGCGTTTGATCGATGCCGGCGAATGGCAGGGCCAGTCTTTGCCGGACTTCGCCCGACGTTTGGGCATCAGCGACCGTTACCTGCGTCAGCTCTTTGTTCGTCATCTGGGCCTGTCGCCCATCAAATACCTGAACTTCAGGCGCGTTCAGTTTGCCCAACAGCTATTGCAACAAACGACCTTGCCGGTCACGGACATCGCGTTTCACGCCGGTTTTGGCAGTGTGCGTCGCTTCAACGACGTATTCGTGAACACCATAGGCTTTAACCCAGGCCAGGTACGGCGACAGGGCACCATGAAAGTGAGCGCTAACACACCATTAACCCTTAGCCTGGCTTATCGCCCGCCCTATGACTGGATGGCAATGCGGGATTTTTACCGCATGCGGCAAATCGAGGGGATGGAGCAGGTGAGCGACAACAGCTATGGCCGCACTTTTACCTTCAAGGGTGCCAGCGGCGCGTTTACCGCGGTTCACTGGCCGGAGAAACACTGCTTCCGCGTATCGCTGCGCTTGGACCGGCCGGAATACACGCTGCCCGTGGTGCAACAAATCCGGCGCTTGCTGGATCTGGATGCCGATGTCCCGGTGATTCGAGAGCAACTGGCTCGCCAGCCAATCTTCCGTAGTCTGCTTGATCATGGCATGGGTGAGGGCTTGCGCCTGCCTGGCATGTGGTCGGCGTTCGAGGCCGGTGTTCGGGCCGTGCTGGGGCAACAGGTTTCGGTAAAAGCCGCCCACAACCTGGTCACGCAATTGGTGCGGGAATTGGGTGAAGACGTACAGTTGCCGCCGGACAGGTCAGCGCTTCCGAGCAAGTTATTTCCCACGCCGGAGGCGGTAGCGGCATCCAGTCTTGCGTTTCTCGCCATACCCGGTCGGCGCAAGCAGGCTTTGCGTGATCTCGCTAAACAGGTGGCGGATACTGAAGATACAACCGAAACCGAAGTTGAGCTCAATTATGATCATTGGCAGACGATCAACGGCATTGGCCCCTGGACGACCCAGTACACGGCATTTCGCATGGGCAATCCGGATATTTTTCTGGCCGGCGATCTGGGCGTAAAAAACGCACTGAAAAAACTTGATCCTTCACGCCGTGGGTGTGAGATCAGCGCCGAAGAACTGAGTCCTTGGGGCAGTTACGCCACGCTCCTGCTTTGGCAAAGTCTAAGTGATGCAACGCCATGTTCACCGACGAACCCAACAATTAAGGAGTAAGCCATGCGCCGACCAGTACCCGAAACTGAGGAATTTTTCGCCACACTGGCGAGCCCCATTGGTTTGCTCTCCGTACTCGCTTCCCATAAAGGCCTTACCGAAATCCGCTTCGCCAACCACCCAAAAGCCTTGCCTGCCAATAGCGAAAAAAGAAACCCATTTATCGATGCGGCCATTGACCAGCTCAACGGTTACTTTGTCGGTAAGCGCCAGGTGTTTGACGTAGTCCTGGATGAAGGCGGCACGGACTTTCAGCGCTCGGTATGGGCGGCACTTCGCGCTATCCCTTTTGGCCAAACCGCCAGCTACGGTGATATCGCCAAAACCATAGGCAAACCCAAAGCCGCGCGCGCCGTGGGTATGGCCAATAACCGCAATCCCATCCCGATTATTACGCCCTGCCACAGAGTCGTAGGCAGTGATGGCTCTTTAATCGGCTTTGCAGGGGGGCTCGACATTAAGCGGCAGTTGCTTGAACACGAACGGGAAAACGCGTAACAGTGTTTTTGGAATAAGACACCTGAACTTAGCAACATGAATAACACACTTTATCTTTTTGCAGCGGATGCATTGTTGCTCTCCCACGCTGCCTTCGTGCTATTTATCGTCGTTGGGCTGGCGTGCATCATCATCGGAAAATTCCGGGAATGGTCGTGGGTGCGCAACCCATGGCTTCGCGCGGTGCATATGGCTGGCATCGTATTTGTGATGTTGCAATCGTGGCTTGGCAAGTTATGTCCGCTGACAGTGTGGGAAATGGCGCTGCGACAAAAGGCGGGAGCAGCGATTTATGAAGGTTCATTTATTGCGCATTGGGTGGAATCAATACTCTATTACAGCGCACCAGCGTGGGTTTTTGTTACCTCATACACTCTGTTTGCGGCAGCGGTAATTGCGAGCTGGATATGGGTGCGTCCGCAGCCGTTCCGCGAC
>DLXZ01000150.1:0-3243 GCA_003448675.1 Porticoccaceae bacterium | reverse complement strand
GGCAACAAAACGCTTGAGCTAGGTGATTCCGTTGTAGGAGCTTTTTGCGAAGCTGTTTGCGCGCCACCATATAGGCTATTTCTGTTTTTTGCTTTTCCTGTAGCTTGCAGAGGTTATTTCAGCCACTCCTGGTAAAACTCCTTCCTCCAGGTGCAGGATGTATCTCGGTTTACGCATGCTATAAATCTCGACGCCCAGTCGACTTGATTTTTTTCGCATATCTCATACTGGCAAAAATTCAAAAATGATTCATATGCAGAAAGTGCATCCGGGTCTTTTATGTGCCATAGCACACTGGCGAGCTCGTACCAGGTGTCGGGATCTGAATCGAGACCGACGGCCACAGTCAAATCTTTGATCGCTTGCTTACTATTATCGAGTCGATAATGATTGAGAAGGCCTTTGTACTTCCATGCGTAAGCGCTATCTGGATTTTTTTCCAATGCTTTCAAATAATCCTGGTGCGCGTTGTCATACTCTTCCATCTTCCAAAATAAATCAGCTCTACCTTCGTAGGCTAGATGCTTATACTCATAAAACGCAATGGCTTGGTTATATACTGACATTGACTCGTCAAGCCTATCGAGCCTTTTTAGAATTAGGCCTTTTTTACTAAGAGATAGAAAGCACCAGGGCGGGCCACTAGCGCTTCGTTGATATCTTCCAAAGCAAGCTGATTCTCGCCGAGATCCATATACACCTGAGTACGCTTGTAGTAGTTATTCCATCGCTTCACATAACTTATTGATTCGTTAATTTCAATCAGGGCTTTTTCATATAGCTGATCCCCTCGATAACCCCCGGCCCTGATGTAACCCGCTAGAGCCTTTAGCAAAAGCAATCGGGGATTCTCTTTATGATCCTGGATTGATCTTGATACGAAGTTGTCTATTTCTTCATAAGAGCCACCCCACTTTGGTGCTAGCTTTTCCAGGTAACATTCACGAACGTGATAGCTATGGGGGATTTGCTTAATCCCTTCTCTGTACCAGTAATATTTGTCCTCTCTGTCTCCGCTTGCCGCTGCTATTTTTAGTAGTTTGCAATAGGCTGGACTAAGGTTTGGGTTTATTGCGATGGTGCCTCTAATTTCATGCTCAGCCAGCTCAAAGTAGTGATGCATACCTTTAAACTGCTCTTCGAGTGTATTAGAACTTAATTTATTTCCACGAGCTTTCCAGCCTAAGTGAAAATAAAGAATACCTTTGGCGAGGCGGGGGTGGGGTGATTCCGGGAAATGATGTTGCCACAATTCTACTTTCGGAAATAAATGTTCCTCGAAGTCAAATATTCCATAAGCGTCTACAATCTTGCCTTCGTACACTACGTTTTCGGAAAACTGGGAATAATACTGGCCATATAGCTGTTCTAGTTCTATAAACTTTCCTTCCGTTAAGAGCGAAATCAGGTGTCTCTGGTCTCTAGTCGGAAGCTCGTAGGAAGTAAATGTCGCTTCCATTTCCGGCCCTAATTCGCTCTCTGAGTTATTTTTAATCGCCTGATATCGGATAACTAGTGTATTAATCAGCTCGTCCAAGTCGCCGTGCTCGCGCTGAACGTAGTAAGCAGCTAGCAAGATAAAAACAGTCAGGAGTACGTACGCACGTCTCATCTTTTAGTCTTCCATGAATCGGTGGCGGGTGCGTTTTTTGTCTGGCGTCTAGTAGCGGCGTGCTTTTATAGTCATGGCGTCATTAAAGCCTCGAATCGAGCATATCCAGTTTTTCCAGGATAGCGCAGGTGCGGCTTTTAACTTCTTTAGCCATGGTTATCGGTGCCCTCCAATCCTGCTGAGTTTCCACTGACCCTGTGTCCAGGGTAATTTCGCCGCTCAATGAATAATTGATTTAACGACGACAATCAGTTGATACCAGGGATCTGTACCGCCTGGGCATTGGTGGGGATCTGGTAGTCAGCGCTATTACCGCCGCTCGATCGATCAACGTCCGTCGCCGTTTGCACCATCCCCATGGCTTCGGTACGCAACATGAGTCCATCGTCAGTCATACAGCTCGTCGCCATACCACCCATGCCCGTGTAATCGGTACAGGTCTCCCCGGCGATGGCGCGTGCATTGCCGGTACTGGAAAACCCCATAGCCTTGAGCCAGGCCTTAGCCACCTGCTTCGGATCGTTGCCACTGTTCTTAATCTGCTGCACGATCGTGGCGTACATGGGATTGGTAGTGACCGTGGCCTTGCCGTTTTCCAGGTTAATGTTGTAGATCTTGTCGCCAACCGTGACCGCGCGGGTACGGGTTTTCTGGGTAACGCCCATCATGGACACGGTGGTGTTGGTAATCTCTACTTGCTCCGCGCACCAGTTGCGACAACCGCGCTCGATGGTACCCGTCATCATGCCGGTTTGTTCATATTGGATTCGGTAGTGCTCGACGGGATGGAGTCGCAAATCGCTTTCGGCATCGGCGTAATCGATGGTCGCGGCAATGCCAATTCCAAGCATAGCGGTGTGCAGAAATTTGCTGCCCGGTTTGGTCATATCAACGTTCCTTGTATTGTCTTTGAGTGATTGGAGCCAATAGCAAATCATGAATACCGGCCGCTGACTTGTCAACGTCAGCAGCAGGATGGCGATGAAGATAATACAAAGCCTTGGTGAGACCGAGAGTCAGCCGGGAAGCAGCATTGCCTCACTTATAACGGCGTCAACCCGCGCCTTGATCTCGGGAGTCATGCTAATAGGGCGCCCCCACTCCCGCTGAGTTTCCGCCGGCCATTTGTTGGTGGCGTCAAAGCCCATCTTTGAACCCAGGCCGGAAACCGGCGAGGCGAAGTCGAGATAATCGATGGGGGTGTTTTCCACCATGACGGTGTCCCGCGCTGGGTCCATGCGGGTGGTCATGGCCCAGATTACGTCTTTCCAGTCGCGGGCGTTAACGTCGTCATCGGTGACCACCACGAATTTGGTATACATAAACTGGCGCAGAAACGACCACACGCCCATCATCACCCGCTTGGCGTGGCCGGGGTATTGTTTTTTCATGGTGACCACGGCAAAGCGGTAAGAGCAGCCTTCGGGGGGCAGGTAAAAATCCGTGATTTCCGGAAACTGTTTTTGCAGCAGCGGCACGAACACTTCGTTCAGGGCCACGCCGAGTATGGCGGGCTCATCCGGTGGCCGCCCGGTATAGGTGCTGTGGTAAATGGGGTCTTTGCGGTGAGTGATGCGCTCGATGGTCATGACCGGGAAGCGTTCCACTTCGTTGTAGTAACCGGTGTGGTC
>DLXZ01000155.1:6567-6825 GCA_003448675.1 Porticoccaceae bacterium | reverse complement strand
CTGATATTTTGGTAAACCAGATCCTCGAAGATAACCCGACCTCGCTTGAAGCCAGGCGTACTGGCATTGGCCAGATTGTTGGCGATGGTCGCCATCTTGGTCTGCTGAGCATCGAGGCCCGTCTGTGAAATACGCAATGCTTCGGTCATTTCACGGTTTCTCCACCTTAGTATTAAACTGTTTCAAAAAACCCTTTTATCAAAAAGTGCGCGCCAACGAACCCTGGCAACCACCGGTCAACTCATTTTCACCAGCTGT
>DLXZ01000155.1:1738-6372 GCA_003448675.1 Porticoccaceae bacterium | reverse complement strand
CAACTCATTTTCACCAGCTGTGAGGTGGACTGATCCAATTCCTTGGCCACGTTCATCATTTCAATTTGCATCTCAAAAGCTCTGGCCAACTCAATCATCTCAACCATTGCTTCGACACTGCTCACATTGCTCGCCTCCAGATAGCCCGAGCTGACCCGCACACTGGCATCGGGCAGCACTGGCTCAACCGCAGTACTGCGCATCAGCCCGTCCCCCCCTTTCTGAAGGAACTCCGTATCAATTTTTACCAATTTAATCCGATCCACCACCGCCAGGCCGCTTGGGTTTTGGCCCAGCGGCAAGATCGACACCGTGCCGTCGCTACCCACTTCGAACTTGGCGTGGGGTGGCACTGCAATTGGCCCGCCGTTCCCCAGGATTGGCCTTCCTTCGCCATTAGTCAGCAAACCAAGGGAGTCTATTCGCAAGTCCCCACGACGAGTGTAGGCCTCGCTGCCGTCTAGCGCCTGAACCGCCATCCAGCCCTCACCGTTGATGGCCACATCCATGTCTCTCCCGGTAGCCTGCATCTTGCCGTGCTCCGTGTTAGTGCCAATTTTCGACACCCGAGTAAAAGACCTGCTTTCATAGCCTTGTCCAGCAAGAAGCGCCTCACTGAAAGCAATCGTGTCGGCTTTAAAACCCGGCGTGCTGGCATTGGCCAAGTTTTGACCATTGATTATTTGAGAGGTTGAGGCCATATCGGCCCCACTCATTGCTACGTAAAGCAAGCGATCCACGAGTTCAGTCCCCTACCTGCTAGCGAAGATTGATCACGGTTTGGGTAATCGCATCTTCGGTCTGAATCACCTGGGCATTGGCCTGAAAATTCCTCTGCGCCACAATCATGTTGACTAGCTGTTCCGTCAGGTCCACGTTGGAATCTTCCAACGCGCCGGATTGCAGCGTGCCCAGACCCGAAGTACCCGGCTCACCAATCAAAGGCGGCCCGGAATTAAAGGTCTCCACCCAGGCCGTATCACCGATGGGCTGTAGACCCTGGGCGTTGGCGAAATCCGCCACCACCACTTGCCCCAATGCCCTTGCCTGACCGTTGGTAAACAACGCAAACACAGTACCGTTATCAGCGATATTCAAACCGCCAAGCTGACCGGTGGTAAAACCATCCTGGGCCAGGGACAAAACACCAAAATCAACACCAAACTGGGTCGACAGGGACAAATCATTGGTGAAGCCCTGAACGGCCGCCCCATTGGGATTGCCGGTGGAGTCCAGTGGCGTCCAACCAGCTATCGACACTTCAACCGGCAAGGAGGCGGTATCAAACTGACCACTTGAATTAAAGGTCAAGGTATCGGGACCGCCCACCGAAACGCCATCGATTAACGTGTAGACTTGCCACTCATTGGGCGTCGCCGTTTTAACAAAGTAGTTACTCATCAAATGG
Organism: Porticoccaceae bacterium; assembly: GCA_003448675.1. Classification (GTDB taxonomy): domain Bacteria; phylum Pseudomonadota; class Gammaproteobacteria; order Pseudomonadales; family Porticoccaceae; genus HB2-32-21. The sequence continues at coordinate 4,964 of DLXZ01000155.1, read as the reverse complement.
CTGTTCCCCAGACTGTCATAGATTGTCAGGGAGGTGGTGTTGTTGTACATATCCGTTGATGGCGAGGTTGGCGGCACCGCGAATGCGTCAAACGGCCCGCTCCAGGGCACGGCGGGGGGCACCTGCCTTGAGTCCAGATTTACCGCCATATCTATCTGACCAGTCGCCGAGGGCTCCTGCAATGAAGTAAGTATCTGCAGCTCATCGACAGCCCCCGTTATCACACCTGCCGAGTCAGCTTGATAAGCCATCAAACGGTGCCCTTCGCTGTTAACCACGTAGCCATCCTGATCCAGCGCAAAGCTCCCGGCACGGGAATATACCTGGGAGCCATCGTCACTAAGGGCAAAAAAACCAGAGCCATTAATGGCCAGATCCAACGCACTGTCAGTAAAGGTAATCGTCCCCTGACCAAACTCCTGGGATACTTCTGCCAGACGCACCCCCGCACCAATGGCGTTTTCACTCACACCCAGGGAGCTAGTGGCGTAAACGTCAGCAAATTGACCCCGCGAGGATTTAAAGCCCGTGGTAGAACTGTTAGCTACATTGTTGCCGATAATATTCAAGTCGGCCGTTGATGCCTTAATACCCGATATCGCCGCATTAAAAGCCATATCCGCACTCCTCCGATTTACATAAATTCACGAACATCCGCGGCACTGACAACAGTACCGTTACTAAGATTCAGCTTAACTTCAGCCCCACCCTGCTCGACGGACACACTCTGCACCGCCGATGCGAGATACACCGGAACAGCGGTAGCGACGCCATCAATGTGGGCGAGGGCGTTCACCCGATAAAAACCAGGAGAAGCAACCTCCCCCTCCCCATCCAGACCGTCCCACTCAAAGGCTGCGCGGCCACTAGCCGGACCAATATCCAAAGACCGCACCAGGCGCCCGGCAGGATCGGTGATCTGCAACTGCACCCCATTAGCGGTTGAGGGAAGCGCAACGTAGCCACTAACAGAACCGCCCTCGCCCAACTCGGCAATTCCGGAGTCGACCATCACACTTTTACCGACCAAAGCACTCGCCTGCAGCGCGCGATTGGCAAACAAGGCGTCAACTACCGACGCCAGCGACTGCTGGGATTCCTGAATTCCAGACACCATGCCGAACTGTGCCACCTGGGATAGGAATTCAAAATTATCCATGGGCTCAGTCGGATCCTGATTTTCCAGTTGCGTCACCAACAAGCGCATAAAATCGTCCTGCCCCAACTCATTGGGCCGAGCCCCGACTGCTGCCGATTTTGACTGAGCCGAGTACTGCGCTAGCACATCCTGCGTTTCCATTTACTCTCCTCAACGGCCAATATTCAGGGTTTGCAGCAACAGCTGTTTCGAGGTGTTCATCACTTCGACAGTGTTCTGATAGGAACGGGAAGCCGAAATCATATTTGCCATTTCGGCTACGGCATTAACGTTGCTGTAGTAGATATACCCGTCATCGTCGGCCAGGGTATGCCCCGGCATATATTCCTTGCGCGGCGGCGCTTCGCTTTCCACTATGCGATCCACCCTGACACCAGCCAGACCCTCGCCCTTACCAAAAGCATCAGCCATCACCGTGGCAAACACAGGGTGCCTGGCTTTATAGGCGCCTTCCGGGCTCCCGCTCACGGTTTCAGCATTGGCAAGGTTGCTGGAAATGGTATTTAGACGAACACTCTGCGCCGTTAACGCGGTCGCCGACACTCCAAGGAGATCAAACAAACTCATCTTTTATTCCCCCTTGATCGCCAGCAGGAGGCTCTTCACCGAACCCCCGAGAAAATTCAGGCTAGCCTGATAACGCATAGCATTTTCCGCGAAAGCCACCTGTTCCACATGCGTTTCCACCGTATTGCCATCAAGCGCGGGCTGATAGGGCTGCCTGTACAGCGGGTTCGCCTGCGCGGCACCGCCGCCGGCGCCAAAATGTCGCGCATGGCTCCCCTGCAGGTGACCCTGCTGCTCGACCCCAGCTAGAACCGCCCGAAAATCTATATCCCTGGCCTTGTACCCCGGCGTATCCGCATTGGCGATATTCGAAGCAATTAATTCCGCCCTGCTCCCGTAAGTCGTCAGCGCTTGAGCGTATGTTCCGATCGCCCCCTGAAACCAACCCACCATTTGTTTACCTCCGAAAAACCTATGCACTCCAACCACACCATTCCACGCACAGCGGGTACTTGATGAATAGCAATGCTCGTGCCAGACGCGCAACACCCTGTTTTCAATCAGTTTTATCAGCCGAAAGCAGCTCGGAAGCCCACAAAGCGGCAGCGTCTTGCCGCCCTGACGGCAAGCGAATGCTAGGACCACCGGCATGTAAATTGCAGGGCATATTCAGAAACGGGGTTTAGTAGATAACGATCCAGAAAATACCGAATATTTTTTAAGCCCCTTAAAGCCAAAACCAAAATGCCTATAGATATCATAGACTTATATATACTCCAGAAAGCGGTTAGCAGGTGACAATAAATTGACGACGCAGGCACGAAAGATTTTTGACAGAGGGTCTCGGCGCAAGCAGGCACTCAGAGTATTTTTCAAGCGGCTATTTACAATACTGCTCGTTACGACCATGCCTGCATGGGGGAGCCCCGGCGCCACGCAGCCCATCGAATCCATCCGCACCGCCGTGCAGGACTTCCTTAGCGCCGAACTGGATCGCAACCAAGAAAACGGAGCCACCGGGTTTTCGACCACTGAAATCGAGGTAGGCTCGCTCGATCCCCGCTTAGCTCTTAATCACTGCGGTCAACGGCTTTCGGCTTTTCTTTCTCCGGGGGCCAGACTCACCGGCAAAACCACCGTCGGAGTACGCTGTGAAGGACGTCGGCCGTGGACCATTTACATACCGGTCAACATCGTTTCAACCCTGGAGGTAGTCGTAGCTACAAAAGCGCTGCAGCGCGGCCACTTACTGACAGCAGGCGACCTTGAAATCGTTAAACAAACAGCACATTCCCCGAGCGATGCTTATGTCTCCGCGCTGGACCAGGCCTTGGGACTGGAAGTGAAACAGCGGGTTTCACAAGGCAGTAAAATCAGAATTGATATGTTAAAAAAACCCAACTTGGTTAAGAAAGGCCAGCGAGTTACCATTCACTCCACAGCGAAAGGTCTACATGTCAGTAGCGCCGGGATCGCCATGAGCAATGGCAGCGAGGGAGCGCGGATCCGCGTCAAGAACATAAAATCCGCTAGGATTGTGGAAGGTGTCGTACAGGCTGA
>DLXZ01000155.1:0-1541 GCA_003448675.1 Porticoccaceae bacterium | reverse complement strand
GGATTGTGGAGGGTGTCGTACAGGCTGATGGCGCGATCGACACCAGCCACTAGCCAGCTAAAGTACGACGCTGGATGCCGTTTTAATAACCGGCTAAAAAAGGCAATATTGTGACGAACGGTTCCGATACGGAATTATTTGGATTAAAGGCCCGGCTCATCTGGTCGATAATATATGGCAAAATTAACGTTACAGTGTGACAAGGACCCGCAAGGCAATGGACATTAACAAAACCGGCTCCGGTCAGCCTCCAACACAGGGAACTTCGAGCAAGCAGGCTCGTAGCACTCAACAAGCTGGCGTTTCAGTAACTTCGCCCGATTCGAGCACCGAATCCCGCACGGATACCCTGACCGTTACCCAGGAGGCAGCAAGGCTGATTAAGCTTGAGCAGCAGCTTCTTTCAACGTCGGCACCCGCAGTGGATTCGAGCAAGGTTAACAATATTCGTCAACAACTGGAGTCCGGAACTTATACCGTGGATAGCACAACAATAGCCGAGGCACTGCTAGCCAGCGAAAAGGGGCTCATCTAGATTGTCACCTCCCCAATCCCCCTCTGATCAGGGCACCGGCGAGATACCACCAAGCGTACTAGCTGATCTGGTTCACGCCGTCAGATCGGAAATCACACTAACCCAAGCATTGCTTGACATTATCGCCAAGGAACATCAAGCGATCGCTGCCACCAACCTGAATGCTCTACTCCTGCTCATTGATAAAAAGAAAACTATTGCCAGTTCGTTAACCGAAGCCGGAGCGCAGCGAGATAAATGTATCCAGGCACTTGGTTACGAGGCCACTCAGCAGGGGATAACCCAGCTGTTGGGCAATCACCCCGAATCCGATTTCGCCGCTGGCTGGCAAACACTGCATTCCGTTGCATCACAGTGTCAGGAGCAAAACCGCCTGCTTGGCATAGCCATCAGCAAATTTCTTTTGGCAACCAATCAATCGATCGACATTCTGCAAGGTGGTTATCAGCTGACGCAGAACACCTACGGCCCTAAAGGACATGTATCCAGGGGCGCTGAGTCAAGCACTATTGCCAAGATATAAGGTTCATTTAAGATAGCCGGGGACAAACGAGACGCTCGAGGAGCTCCGGGACATGCAAAGCAACATTTCCAGCCAACGAGACTCGACTGCGGAAAAGCAGCCACCGCGAACCGTAGACAGCCCAGCGCATATTGCTCTACTGCTCAAGCGCTTAATGGATGCGCAGCGCCCGTTAACCGTTGCGTCAACCGAGAGCCACGGTGTTAGGCAGTTTTTTATAACATCGATAAATAGTACTCAACACACTCTGGAAATGCACTCTGCGGATCATACTCACTCTCGCGGCCCCACCGAAACCGAAGCCATGCCGGCAAATTTACACCTTACGAGCCAGGTAGATGGCGTGTTTCTCAGCTTTTCCGCTGAGCTCATTAAACGGGGGAGAAATGCCGACAAAAACTACACAACACTGGCTTTCCCAAAGGCATTGCTATCCACTCAGCAACGGGAAAACTAACGCATTCAACACTTCTTCGCTGTCGC
>DLXZ01000093.1 GCA_003448675.1 Porticoccaceae bacterium | reverse complement strand
TTGAACACTCCTTGAACAGCCTCGCGGCTGATTAAACGTGTCCGTTAAAATGGGGGAGGTTCAGTTTGACCCCTATCGTTTCTCCTGAATATTAACTATCTGCCTCAGATTCCCGATGAGGATCACCGAACTTACTTGTTTGTGGCCATTGACCGGGCGTCACGCTGGGTGCATGTCGAGATTATGGGGAGTAAATCGGCGGCCGGAGCCCGGGTCTTTTTAAACCAGGTGATTAAGTAGGCACCATTTACCATCAAAACCTTACTGACGCACAATGGCAGGGCTTTTACGGATCGGGTGGCGGCCCAGGGCGCCCGAGCACCGACCGTCGCTTGATTCCTATCCGTCGGCCCCAGACCAATGGCATGGTGGAGCGGTTTAACGGACGCATTGCTGAGGTGCTGACCACCACCCGGCTTAAAAGCGGTGAGGAGTTGGCGGAACCACTCCGACGGTTTGTTTACTTATACAACCAGCAGATCCCTCAGCAGGGATTGGGGCATTACCCACCCATTCATGCCCTTGAACAGTGGCAAACTAGTCACCCTCATTTATTCAATAAACAAGTGAAGAATCGGCCGGGACCCGACAGCTACCCTCGTTAAATGACTTAAAACCTTCTTTTGAACCGGGTACAAACATTTAACTGAAATCCAAAGAAGATCCATCCGCCAAATGAACTCTCGTTGCAATTTAAACACCATACAGCGGTCCTATCGGCTACCAGAAAGTGATTCCCGGCAGCGATTCTCTCGTGCTACACCACACCACTCGTTCAGAGGTTTTTACGCGACTATGACGTTACAAAGGCATTGCGAACGTTTGCCACAAGGCTCGAAATGGAGCGCATTTCTTTTTTTCCTCCTGTCATTGTCAGCGCCGATGCTACTGACCGCACGACCTCCTGCCGGCAATGGCGCCTCTAGCGGACTTCCAGTGATTGTTGCGCTGGTACGACAGGTGCCAGAATTTGCCGATACCATCGAGGGGTTGGGTACCACCCGTGCTAACGAGAGTGTCGAGCTAACCACCAATGTCACCGAAACCGTCAGCACCATCAATTTTGATGATGGCCAGCAGGTTAAAAAAGGTGACCTGTTGGTGGTGCTCGAAAAAAGCGAAGAAGAAGCAGAATTAAAAGCCGCGCGAGCCGTACTTGATGAACGTCGCGCTGCGTTCGAACGAGCCAGCGGGCTGGAAAAAAAGCAGGCCATGTCTACCGCCACGCTCAAAGAGCGTGAAGCGCTCCTCAAGCAGAGCGAAGGCATTATCGAGGCTATTCAGGCGCGTATCGCAGATCGTGTCATTAAAGCCCCGTTTGATGGAGTGCTGGGTCTTCGCAATATCAGCCCCGGCACCCTGCTCAGGCCAGGAGACCCGATTACGACTATCGACGATCTGGATCCCATTAAGGTCGACTTTCAGGTGCCGTCGGTTTTTCTTCAGGAATTACGTATCGGCCTACCGGTGCGGGGGCAGGTGCAGGCGTTCGGTAATCGGGTATTCGAAGGCAGGGTCAATATGATTTCCACGCAGGCAGACCCGGCAACTCGCACCCTGACGGTACGAGCGTTGCTAGCCAACGCCAGCGGCGAGTTGCGACCCGGCCTGCTGATGAAGATCAGTCTGTCCCATAACCTGCGCAACGCCCTGTTAATTCCTGAAGAGGCCATCATCCAGCGGGACACGCGGAAATTCGTCTTGGTGATCAATGATTCCGGGGCCACCGTCACCGCCGAAGAGCGGCAGGTAACCAGCGGCCGCAGAATACCCGGCGAGGTCGAAATTACCGAGGGGCTCAGTCCCGGCGATCAGGTGGTGGTGCATGGACTGATGCGCGTCCGTCACGGCGATGAGGTGACCGTGAAAGCCGTACAGCAGACGGACGAACCCTTGGAAGGCATGTTAGAAGGCACCAAGCTCGGTCAGGGCCTCCGGTGAAACTCTCCGATATTTCCATCACGCGCCCGGTTTTTGCCAGCGTGATGTCACTGCTGCTGGTGGCTTTTGGCGTTGTCTCGTTTATGCAGATGCCGTTGCGGGAGTATCCAGATATCGACCCACCGATCGTCACCATTGATACCAAATACCCCGGCGCTGCGGCCACCGTGGTGGAAACCCGCGTGACACAACCCATAGAAGATCGCATCGCCGGAGTCGAAGGAATGAATTTCATCAACTCATCCAGCACCGACGGGCGCTCCAGAATTTCCATTGAATTCACCACCGGCCGAAATATCGACAATGCCGCCAATGATATTCGCGATCGCCTCTCCGGCGTGTTGGATAACCTGCCCGAAGAAGCCGATCCGCCAGAAGTGGAAAAGAATGACGCCAATGACGACGTGATCATCTGGATCAGTCTGACCAGCGAAAACATGAGCGTTATTGAGATAACGGATTACGCACAACGCTACCTGGTGGACCGGTTTTCTATTTTGCCGGGCGCGGCGCGGGTGAGGCTCGGCGGCGGCGTGGAGTACGCCATGCGCATCTGGCTGGATCGTAACAAAATGGCCGCCAAGCAGGTCACCGTCGCCGATATCGAGTCGGCATTGCGGTCCGAAAACATTGAACTACCCGCCGGCAGTATCGAATCGGTGGAAAAACAGTTTACCGCACGCACCCAGCGTGCCTACCAGACGGCGGCTGACTTTAGCGCACTGGTCATCGGTCGCGGCGCCAACAACGATTACCTGGTTCGGCTCGGTGATGTTGCCCGGATCGAAAAGGGCGCGGTGGAAGACCGGACTTTTTTTCGCTCCAACGGCCAGCCCCGTGTCGGCCTGGGTTTGATCAAACAATCGACCGCGAATACCGTGGCTGTGGCTCAGGCGGCAGCCGCCGAAGCCAGGCGTATCGCGCCGACGCTACCGTCGGGCATGCAAATTACCCCTTCTTACGACACCTCAGTTTTTGTACAGGACGCCATTAATCAGGTCTACAAAACCCTGGGGATCGCTATTTCGCTGGTTGTGATGGTTATCTGGAGCTTTCTTGGCAGCGCCCGGGCAATGTTGATTCCTGCGGTCACCATTCCCGTCGCTATCATCGCCAGCTTTAGTGTGCTGCTACTGATGGGTTTCTCCATTAACCTGTTGACCTTGCTTGCCCTGGTGTTATCCATTGGGCTTATCGTCGACGATGCGATCGTCGTACTGGAAAACATCTCCCGACGCATCGAAGCAGGCGAGCCGCCCCTGACGGCGGCGTTTTACGGTACCCGACAGGTCGGCTTCGCGGTGATCGCGACATCCGTCGTACTGGTGGCCGTTTTTGTGCCCATCGTTTTTCTGTCCGGCGACCTGGGCAGGTTGTTTTCTGAATTCGCTCTCACCATGTCTGCGGCAGTGGTCTTCTCAACCCTGGTCGCACTGAGTTTATCGGCCATGCTGGCCTCGAAATTACTCGGCAAAAGCGAGAAAAATCGCACCAGTTTGAAAGTGGAGGCCTGGTTTGATCGTTTCAGAACCCAATACCTTCGTCTGTTAACAGGTGGTATCGATAAACCCTGGGTCGTCGGATTGGGCTTTTTGGGGGTGGTGCTCATGGGGCTGCTGCTGTTTAGCAATATCCCGTCAGAATATGCGCCCAAGGAAGATCGCGGCGCCTTTTTTATTATGGTCAATGGTCCAGAGGGAGCGTCATACAACTACATGAGCGAGTACATGACGCTGATCGAGAGCCGCCTGATGCCCCTGGTGGATGCCGGCGAGGCCAAAGAAATACTGGTCAGAACTCCGCGGGGGTTTGGTAGCATTTCCAGCTTCAATAATGGCTTTGTCATCGTCATGCTGGAACCCTGGAATCAACGCCGATCCGGCTGGGCCATCATGGAAGATGTCAGAAACCGGCTCAGCGACCTGACCGGTGTAAGGGCATTTCCTGTCATGCGCCAGGGGTTTGGTGGGGGTGCGCAAAAGCCGCTGCAGTTTGTGATTGGCGGTGGCAGCTACGAAGAACTTGCAGAATGGCGGAACATCATCTTTGCCGAAATCGCCGCCAACAACCCGGGCTTTGTCGGCCTGGATCACGACTACAAGGAGACCAAGCCCCAACTGCAGATCGTCACCAACCGTGACCGAGCCGCCGATCTTGGCATCAGCACCCAGACCATCGGCGCAACCCTGGAAACCATGCTGGGGGGGCGCCGGGTAACCACCTACATCGATGACGGCGAAGAATATGACGTTATTCTCGAAGGAGAGCGCGATTCCCAGCGTACGCCCACCAATATCGAAAACATTTATCTGCGTTCTGCCACCAGCAGCAAGCTGATTCCGCTGTCGAACGTCGTCAGTATTGAAGAAATAGCTGACGCAAGCTCACTCAACCGCTACAACCGCGTGCGTGCCATTACTCTGGACGGCAATCTTGCCGAGGGCTTCGCCCTCAGCGAAGCGCTCGCCTACCTCGAGAACCTGGTGCGCCAAAAACTGCCAGAAACGGCAGTCATCGATTACAAGGGCCAGTCGCTGGATTTGAAAAGCAGCGGCACCTCGATGATGTTCGTCTTCCTGCTTGGCATGGTTGTGGTTTTCCTCGTGCTGGCAGCACAGTTTGAAAGCTATATTCACCCGATGGTTATCATGCTCACCGTGCCGCTGGCCATTACCGGTGCGCTGGCCGGGCTATTTCTGGTCGGTGGAACGCTAAATATCTATACCCAGGTGGGCCTGATCATGCTGGTGGGACTGGCGGCCAAAAACGGCATTTTAATTGTCGAGTTTGTCAATCAACTACGGGATCAGGGCACTGGCTTTCGCGAGGCTATCCTGGAAGCCTCTGGCACGCGCTTGCGTCCTATCGTGATGACCGGCATCACCACCGTGGCCGGCTCACTGCCGCTTATTTTTTCAAGCGGTGCCGGCGCGGAAACCCGTTTCGCCATCGGCATTGTGATGTTCTTTGGCGTCCTTGCCGCGACAGCCTTTACACTGGTAGTTGTACCCGTCACTTATAGTGTTCTGTGCAAACATACCGGCTCCCCGGGGGATGTCCGTCGCGCGCTTGAGGATCAACAAGCGACCAAGAGCGGGGTTGGTCGATGACGACACGACAGGATCGGCTGTTTTCCACCCATTCTGATCCATTCACACTGGCCCGATACGGGGTTCTATTTTTTGCCATCCTGGTTTCGTCGAGCTGTACTGTCGGCCCTGATTATGTGGCGCCAACGATTGATGCCGCTGACCAGTGGTCGACATCGGCCAACGCCGTCAACCCCGATGCTCCCCCGCTCAGCGAATGGTGGACCCTGTTCAACGATCCCACGCTGGAAAACTACATTAATCAGGCCGTGGCCCACAACCGAACGCTGTCCATCGCGAAGACCAATATCCTGCGTGCCCATGCCCTGCGCAGGCAGGCGGGATCCCTGGTTTTCCCGACCATTGATGGTAGCTTGAGCCACAGCCGCCAGGGCACGAGTGGCACTACATCGGATACGTTTTCGGCAGGCTCACGGCGCACCCTGTATAACGCTGGCATTGAAACCACCTGGGAACTGGATATTTTTGGCGGTTTGCGGCGCCAGACCAGCGCCAGCGATGCCCGCCTGGAAAGTGCCATTGCCAATAAGGACACGGTATTGCTCGGCATTGTTACCGAGGTAGGGCGCACTTATTTCGATGTACTTGGACTGCAAAAGCGCATCGAAATCGTTGAAAAGAACATCGCTCTGCAAGCCACCACTTTCCGGCTGATCGAAGACCTGTTCAATGCCGGCGAGGCCACCGAGTTCGACCTTTCCCGGGCGCGCGCCCAGGAACAGCTGACCCGCTCTCGCCTCCCGGATTTGAGGGCCGAAATGAAAGCCAGCGTCTTTCGATTGTCGGTGCTTCTGGGTCACCCCCCCGAATACCTGGTCAATAACTTTTCGCCTGAACAGTCTCTGCCCCTGCCGCTGCCCCCAGAGGTTGTCTCTACCGGCATACGTTCCGATGTATTGCGCAGAAGACCCGATATTCGTCTTGCCGAGCGGGATCTTGCTGCTGCTACCGAGGAGATCGGTGTGCAGGTAGCCGAGCTCTTTCCCCGGTTTTTCCTGACCGGCGAGATCGGTCGGGCTTCCAGCTCAAGCAGTAACCTGGCCGATCAACTCAGCAATACCTTTTCCTTCGGCCAGCTGATGCAGTGGCCAGTTTTTAACGGCGGTCGCCTGCGCGCACAGATCGATGTCGAAAAAGCCGACGCAGCCATCGCCGCTGATTTTTATGAGCAAACGGTATTAAACGCGCTCAGCGAGGTAGAGTCTTCACTGACCCGGTATATAGAAAAACGGGCTACGCGGGATAAATTACAACGTGCTTTTGTCAACCAGCAGCGAGCGGCAGAATTAGCCCGAGTGTTGTTCAATTCTGGCGAGACGGATTTTCTCGCGGTACTCGACGCTGAAAGGGCATTAATCGATGTGGAAGACAGTCTCGCAATCAGCGAAATCGATGTCCGACTAGATCTGGTAACACTCTATGCAGCCCTTGGCGGTGGTTGGCAGCCCTATTCATTCACAGATGCTAAGGATTAGCCCCGCATTACAGCCACAAGAATGGTGTCAGACTGAACATCCTGAACTAACCCGGATTTAACGGACACTTCAAATAGGGGACCCTATCCTCAGGGAGATGTTCGATGCAAGTTCGTCAGCGTTACACCAAAGAGTTCAAGCTTGAAGCGATTCGACAGCTGAAGGAAGG
>DLXZ01000109.1 GCA_003448675.1 Porticoccaceae bacterium | reverse complement strand
AAGCTGACCCGCGCCAAGCTGGAATCCCTGGTTGAAGACCTGGTGGGGCGTTCGCTTGAGCCAGTAAAAACCGCGCTTAAGGATGCTGGTAAGTCCGCTTCGCAAATTGATGATGTGATTCTGGTTGGCGGTCAGACCCGTATGCCGTTGGTGCAAAACAAGGTTAGCGACTTTTTTGGCAAGGAGCCGCGCCGGGATGTTAATCCCGACGAAGCTGTGGCCATGGGTGCGGCGATTCAAGGTGCGGTGCTGTCCGGTGATGTCACCGACGTGCTGCTGCTTGATGTGACCCCGCTGACTTTGGGCATTGAGACCATGGGCGGCGTGGCAACACCGTTGATCGAGAAAAACACCACGATTCCCACCAAGAAATCGCAGATCTTCTCGACCGCTGACGACAACCAGTCCGCAGTAACCATTCACGTGGTGCAGGGTGAGCGCAAACAGGCTGCCCAGAACAAGTCACTGGGACGTTTTGACCTGAGCGATATTCCGCCAGCGCCCAGGGGCATGCCGCAAATCGAAGTGTCTTTTGATATCGATGCCAACGGCATCCTCAATGTGTCGGCCCAGGATAAGGCCACTGGCAAGGAGCAGTCCATCGTGATCAAGGCTTCTTCCGGTCTGTCCGACGAAGAAATCGAGAAAATGGTCAAGGACGCCGAGGCCAATGCCGAGAGCGATCAGAAGTTCGAGGAGCTGGTGCAGGCGCGTAACACCGCCGACGGCCTGGCCCACGCCGCTAGAAAGACCCTTGACGAGGCCGGTGATAAAGCTACCGACGAAGAGAAAGAAAGTATCGAGGCGGCAATTAAGGCTGTCGAAGAGGCGGTCGCGGGTGATGACAAGGAGGCCATCGATGCCGCGGCGGCGACATTGTCCGAGGCCTCGGCAGGACTGGCGCAAAAGATGTATGCCGAACAAGCCCAGCAGGCCGAGGGTGCGGCAGCTGAGGAGACCGCTGATTCCGATTCGGGTGAAGACGTGGTCGACGCCGAGTTTGAGGAAGTGGACGACACTGAAGGCAAGTAATGCTTGCCTGAATCCGCTGGTTCATAAGCTTTGACAAGCGCAGGTTTAGAGGCCTGCGTTTGTCATATTGGAAGGGGCTATCCGCGCAGTTAGTCTGAACAGCCTGGGGATGGCGCAAACCTGGGGCGGGAAGTGCGGCCCTGTTATTGTTGATTGGAAACCGAGCAAACTATGTCGAAGCGGGATTATTACGAAGTCCTGGGTGTGTCGCGAAGCGCTGACGAAGGCGAAATTAAAAAAGCCTATCGGCGCATTGCCATGAAAAACCATCCCGACCGCAACCCGGATAGTCCGGAGGCCGAAGACAAGTTTAAAGAGGCCAGCGAGGCCTATGAGGTTTTGTCGGATCCGGAAAAAAAAGCCGCTTATGACCAGTACGGTCATGAAGGCGTCAATCCGCAGGGTGGTTTTGGCGGTGCCGGAGGCGCGGGTTTCAGTGATATTTTCGGCGATGTTTTCGGTGATATTTTCGGTGGTCGAGGCGGTCGCGGCGGCGCTGCCAGGGGTTCCGACCTGCGCTACGACCTCGAGCTCAGCCTTGAGGAAGCGGCCCAGGGTGCTCAGACCAAAATCCGAGTGCCGACGCTGGTCGGTTGTGGTGAATGTGACGGTAGTGGCGCCCGAAAAGGCACTTCCCCCACCCACTGTGGCGCCTGTAATGGGGTAGGGCAAATCCGCCGTTCCCAGGGCCTGTTTGCCGTCCAGCAAACCTGCCCCCAGTGTCGTGGGCGCGGCAGCATCATTACCGATCCGTGTAATAAATGTTACGGTCGGGGTCGGGTGGAAGAACAGAAAACCCTCTCCGTCAAGGTTCCCGCGGGGGTTGATACCGGCGACCGGATTCGCTTGTCCGGTGAGGGTGAAGCCGGCCCGGCCGGTGGTCCGCCCGGTGACTTATACGTTCAGGTGGTGGTAAAAGAGCACGCCATCTTTCAGCGCGATGGCGCTAATCTTTACTGTGAAGTGCCCATTTCCTTCGTCGATGCGGCACTGGGTGGCGAGTTGGAAGTGCCGACTCTGGATGGTCGGGTAAAGCTCAAGGTGCCACCCGAAACCCAAACCGGCAAACTGTTCCGCATGCGTGGCAAGGGGGTGGTGCCGGTGCGTGGCGGCCCCCAGGGTGATTTGCTGTGTCGCGTGGTAGTGGAAACGCCAGTCAAGCTCAATTCAAAGCAGAAGCATCTGTTGAAAGAATTGCAGGAATCGTTGGACAATGACAAGCACTCGCCGCGCAAAAGCACCTGGTTTGCAGGTGTGAAAAACTTCTTTGAAGGCTTTGGCGCCTAGCGTTCGCCTTCCGGGTTTCAGTGGTAGCTCCGGGAATTCAAGTATGACAAAAATAGCCGTAACCGGTGCCGGTGGCCGCATGGGCCGCACCTTGATTGAAGCCATTGCAAACCGCGATGGTTTGACGCTGAGCGTAGCTCTGGAGCAGCCTCGGAGTACCTTGTTGGGTGCCGATGCCGGTGAGCTGGCGGGACTGGGTCGCAATGGTATTGAGGTGGTCGGTGATCTGGCCGAAGTGATTGAAGATTTTGATGTGCTGATTGATTTCACTGCGCCCGCCGCTACCGCCGCCAACGCTTCCCTGTGTGCAGGCGCTGGCAGGAAAATGGTGGTGGGCACCACCGGTTTTACCCCTGAACAAAAAGCCGAGGTGCTGGCGGCTGCCGAGTCCACGGCCCTGTGTATGGCTTCCAATTTCAGCACCGGGGTTAATTTGTGCTTCAAGTTGCTGGACATGGCCGCCCGCGTACTCGGTGACGACGTAGATATCGAAATCTACGAAGCCCACCATCGACACAAGGTCGACGCCCCATCGGGGACCGCTTTGAGCATGGGGCAGGTGGTGGCTGATGCCCTGGGGCGGGACCTGAGCAAAGTTGCCGTTTATGGCCGCGAGGGCCAGACCGGCGCCCGCAAGGACGACACGATTGGCTTTGCCACCGTTCGGGCGGGCGATATCGTCGGTGATCATACCGTGATGTTCGCCGCCGAAGGTGAGCGGGTCGAAATCACTCATAAAGCCTCCAGTCGCATGTCGTTTGCCCGGGGCGCGGTGCGGGCGGCTGACTGGTTGTCCGATAAATCCGTCGGTCTCTATGACATGCAGGATGTGCTTGGGCTGAAATAATTGCCCACCCTGGCCAGGACAGGGCGGTTTTGCTGGACAGTTTTTAAGTGATGGCCTAAAATTCCGCCTCAGGTTCGGCGGCGTCAAGAAACCCAAAAGCCGGGCCTGGTGACGCACAAGGTGGGCTCAAACAGGAAAGGCCAGCAGCAATTTGAAGGGCGAGGTGAAACGAGGATTTCATCTCGCTTTTTTATAAGCTGAAATCCCCGGCTTCTGATTCGGGTTCATACCTGAGAGTAGCAATTACTTCTCGTTCGTTGCCTGATAAATCGTTACCCCTAATTGGCACTACGAAGGAGTTCCTACTTGAACCAGCGTCCCCGCCCACCCGCAGTTCTGGCCTTGGCTGACGGGTCTGTTTTCAAAGGGACAGCAATTGGTGCACTGGGTACCGCCAGTGGTGAAGTGGTCTTTAATACGGCCATGACCGGTTACCAGGAAATTCTGACCGACCCCTCTTATGCGCGCCAGATAGTCACCCTGACCTACCCCCACATCGGCAATGTCGGCGTCAATCCCGAAGACGAGGAATCAACGGGTCTGTGGGCCTCCGGCCTGGTGATCCGGGATTTGCCCCTGATTTGCAGTAATTTTCGCAGTGAAGAAAGCCTGGACGATTATCTCAGACGGCGCAACGTTGTGGCTATCGCAGATGTTGATACTCGACGACTGACCCGGATATTGCGGGAAAAAGGCGCGCAAAGTGGCGCCATTTGTGCCATAGATAATGAAGGTGCCGATGGGGGCGTCGCCGAGGCTCTGGCGGCCGCCAGAGCATTTGCCGGCCTGGCGGGGGTGGACCTGGCTAAAGAGGTCACTACCGATAAGATCTATGAGTGGACTGCCGGTACCTGGCGTCTGGGTCTGTCTGGGGAGGACGCAGTAACTCCCAATGACAAGCCAGCCTATCGGGTGGTGGCCTACGACTACGGCGTCAAACACAACATTCTGCGCATGCTGGTGGATCGCGGTTGTGAGTTAACGGTCGTCCCGGCCCGGACGCCGGTGGCGGAAGTATTGGCGATGTCACCGGACGGCGTGTTTCTGTCCAACGGTCCCGGTGATCCCGAGCCCTGTGATTACGCCATTGCCGCCATCAAAGAACTGCTGGAACAAGACATGCCCCTGTTCGGTATCTGCCTGGGCCATCAGTTGCTGGCCCTGGCCTCCGGGGCGCATACGGTAAAAATGAAATTTGGCCACCACGGGGCCAACCATCCGGTGCAGAATCTGGATGATGGCACAGTGCTGATCACCAGCCAGAACCACGGGTTTACCGTCGATGAGGAAAACCTGCCGGCCACCTTGCGGGCTACCCACCGCTCGCTGTTTGACGGTTCATTGCAGGGAATCGCCCACCGGGACAAGCCCGCTTTCAGTTTTCAGGGGCACCCCGAAGCCAGCCCCGGCCCCCACGAAGCAGCTTCACTTTTTGATCACTTTATCGAGCTTATGGCTCGCCGGAAAAACCAGTAATCAGCACCAATGCCTAAACGTAGCGATATTGAAAGCATCTTGATTCTCGGCGCCGGGCCGATCGTTATCGGTCAGGCCTGTGAGTTTGATTATTCCGGCGCCCAGGCCTGTAAGGCCCTGCGGGAAGAGGGTTACCGGGTCATTCTGGTCAACTCCAACCCGGCTACGATCATGACCGATCCGGCCATGGCCGATGCGACCTACATCGAACCGGTTGAATGGCGCACTGTGGCGGCGATTATCGAAAAGGAGCGCCCGGATGTGCTGTTGCCCACCATGGGCGGACAAACTGCGTTGAACTGCGCCCTTGATCTGGCTCGCGAAGGGGTGCTGGAGCAGTTCGAGGTGGAGCTGGTGGGCGCAACCCGCGAGGCCATCGATAAGGCCGAGGATCGGGAAAAGTTCGATCAGGCGATGCGTAGAATCGGCTTGGAGACGCCCAATTCGCGCATTGTTCACAGCCTGGAAGAGGCGCTACAGGTGCCGGATCTGTTCGGCTTTCCCTGCATTATCCGGCCCTCTTTCACCATGGGTGGCTCCGGCGGCGGTATTGCCTACAACCGCGAGGAATTTGAGGAAATTTGCAAGCGAGGCCTCGACCTCTCGCCCACCAATGAGTTGCTCATCGACGAGTCCCTGATTGGCTGGAAGGAATATGAGATGGAGGTGGTGCGGGATCGCAACGATAACTGCATCATTATCTGCTCCATTGAAAACCTCGATCCCATGGGCATCCACACCGGTGACTCTATCACCGTGGCCCCAGCCCAGACACTGACGGATAAGGAATATCAGATTATGCGCAACGCCTCCCTGGCGGTATTGCGCGAGATCGGTGTCGAGACCGGCGGTTCTAACGTCCAGTTTGCGGTTAATCCTGATACTGGGCGTCTGGTGGTGATCGAAATGAATCCGCGAGTCTCTCGCTCCTCGGCCCTGGCTTCCAAGGCCACGGGTTTCCCTATCGCCAAAATTGCCGCCAAGCTCGCCATCGGTTATACCCTTGATGAGTTGAGCAATGACATTACTGGCGGCGCCACACCTGCGTCATTCGAGCCAACTATCGATTATGTCGTCACCAAAATACCGCGTTTTGCCTTTGAGAAGTTCGCTCAGGCCAACGCCTTGCTGACTACCCAAATGAAGTCGGTGGGTGAGGTCATGGCCATTGGCCGCTCCTTTCAGGAATCCATGCAAAAAGCGCTGCGGGGGCTAGAGGTGGATAGTGCCGGGTTTGAGCCGAAAGTCGACCTGACATCGGAGGAAGCCCTGGCGGAAATCCGCCAGCGCCTGTTTGCGCCCGGCGCCGAGCGTATCTGGTATGTGGGTGATGCATTCCGTGCCGGTATGAGTGTCGAAGAGGTGTTCGAGGCGACGGCGATTGACCGCTGGTTTTTGGTGCAAATCGAAGAGCTGATCCAGATGGAGCAGGGTCTGGTTGAAACTGGCAATCTAAACGCGATGGATGCCGGCGTCATGTTCCAGCTCAAGCGCAAGGGTTTTGCCGACAAACGCATCGCGGCACTATTGGGCGTTAATGAGGATCGGGTGCGGGAGCATCGCACACAACTGGGTATTCGACCGGTATATAAACGAGTGGATACCTGTGCCGCCGAGTTTGCCACCGATACCGCCTATATGTATTCCACCTATGAAGAGGAGTGCGAGGCCGCGCCCTCCGGGCGGGATAAAATTCTGGTGCTCGGTGGCGGCCCCAACCGTATTGGCCAGGGTATCGAATTTGATTACTGTTGCGTGCATGCGGCGCTGGCCATGCGTGAGGACGGTTACGAAACCATTATGGTCAACTGTAACCCGGAGACAGTTTCTACTGACTACGATACTTCCGACCGGCTGTATTTTGAACCGGTGACCCTGGAAGATGTGCTTGAGATCGTCGCGGTCGAACAGCCCAAGGGCGTGATTGTCCAGTTCGGTGGGCAGACCCCGCTAAAGTTGGCGCGGGCCCTGGAGCAGGCGGGTGTGCCGATTATCGGTACCACGCCCGATGCCATTGATCGGGCCGAGGATCGTGAGCGGTTTCAGCAAATGATTCAAAACCTCGGTCTGTTGCAGCCATCCAACGCCACGGTCAGGTCGGTGGATCAGGCTATTGCCAAGGCTACGGATATCGGTTATCCGCTGGTGGTGCGGCCTTCCTATGTGCTTGGTGGCCGGGCCATGGAAATCGTTTACAGCGATGAAGAGTTGCTGCGTTATATGCGCGACGCAGTGCAAGTGTCCGACGACTCGCCGGTATTGCTTGACCATTTTCTGTCCGCGGCCATTGAAGTGGATATCGATGCGGTTTCCGATGGCAAGGACGTGGTGATCGGCGCCATCATGCAGCATATTGAGCAGGCGGGTATTCACTCCGGGGATTCCGCCTGCTCACTGCCGCCCTATAGCCTACCTGAATCCGTTCAGGAGGATATGCGCGCCATGGTCAAGGCAATGGCTCTGGAGTTGGGGGTGAAAGGCCTGATGAACGTTCAGTTGGCCTGGCAGGATGGTGACATCTACGTTATTGAGGTCAACCCCCGCGCTTCCCGGACAGTACCGTTTGTCTCCAAAAGTATCGGTGTTTCGCTGGCGAAAGTGGCCGCGCGCTGCATGGCTGGACAAACCCTCGCGGCACAGGGTGTGGTCTCGGAAGTGGTGCCAAAACACTTTTCGGTAAAAGAAGCGGTATTCCCCTTTAACAAGTTTCCGGGCATTGATCCCATCCTTGGACCGGAAATGAAGTCCACCGGTGAAGTGATGGGGGTCGGTGAGACCTTTGCCGAAGCCTACGCCAAGGCCCAGTTGGGTGCTGGGGATGAAATTCCCGCATCAGGGACAGCCTTTATCAGTGTCCGGGAGCCGGACAAGGCCGGCGTTGCCGAGATCGCGCGTCGCTTGCAGGCGCTGGGTTTTGCCCTGGTCTGTACCCGGGGCACGGCTAAAGTCATTGAAGAGGCCGGGCTTGAAGTCGAGGTGGTCAATAAGGTACAAGAGGGCCGACCCCACATTGTCGATATGATTAAAAACGAAAAAATCGATTTGATCATAAATACCACGGAGGGCAGGAAGGCTATTACTGATTCGTCGGCGATTCGCTCCAGCGCTGAAGCGACAGGCATTTATTACACTACCACCCTGGCTGGGGGTAATGCGGTCTGCATGGCTCTGGAAAAAGACAGCCAGCTCCGGGTAAGGAAATTGCAGGACCTGATGGCCCAGGCATGATAGGGGAAAAACCATGAAGAAAGTCCCACTGACTGTCGAGGGTGAAGCCGCCCTACGAAAAGAACTGGACCAGTTGAAAAAGGTTGAGCGCCCGCGCGTGGTCGAGGCCATTGCCGAGGCCCGCGCCCATGGTGACCTGAAGGAAAACGCCGAATATCATGCCGCCCGCGAGGAGCAGGGTTTGATGGAAGCGCGTATACGGGACCTGGAAAGTAAGCTCAGTAATGCACAGGTGATCGACATCGCGGCGATGGCTCAGGGTGACAAGGTCATCTTTGCCTCCACTGTCACCATTATTAACATCGACAATGACGAAACCTTTGTCTACCAAATCGTCGGTGATGACGAGGCCGATATCAAGCAGCAGAAAATTTCCTACCAGTCACCTATGGCGCGTGCCCTCATCGGCAAGGAAGTGGGCGATGTGGTGGTGGTGAAAACGCCATCGGGTGAAGTCGAATACGAAATTGACGAGGTGGAGTACGTTTAGTTTGGCTATGACAGGCTGGGCGGTACGCGGAGTAAGTACACAATAAAAGTAAGGGGATCGACATGCGGATGAATACACCGAGAATCGCACCGGTCGAGGAGCAGGACTGGAGCGAGGCCCAGCGTGAAGCGGTGGGCAAAGCCAAAATGGGTGGCCGCACCCTCAATATTTTCAAGACCATGGCCAACCACCCCGGCCTGGCAAAACGCTGGATGGTGTTCGCCAACCACATTATGGGCAAGTCGCTGATCAGTTTACGCGATCGGGAGATCGTGATTCTGCGCATGGGCTGGCTGTGCAAGTCCGGCTATGAGTGGGGGCAGCACGTGGAAATTGGCCTGCAATGCGATATGAACGCCGAGGAGATTGAGCAGATCAAAGTTGGCGCTGATTCGCCGGTATGGGCCGATAACGAAAAACTGTTGCTGAAGGCGACCGATGAGTTACACCATGATGCCTTTATTTCAGATGCGACCTGGAAAGCTCTGAGCCAGTATTACGATACCGAACAATTGATGGACATTGTTTTTACCGCTGGGCAATACAACCTGGTGTCCATGGCGCTCAATACCTTTGGCGTACAGTTGGACGAGGGCATGACCCTTGACGAGCAACTGCGGCGCTAAACTGGAACTAAACCTTTCATTGCGCGACCACCCGGAAAGCGATTTCCTGAACCCACGAACAGCGAAGCTGGAGACCCAAGACCATGAATTATTCCGACTACGAGCATCTGTTATTCGAGCACAAGGACAACGGTGTGCTGCTGATTACCATCAACCGCCCGGAGGTGATGAACGCCACCAACGGTCGCCTGCATTGGGAGCTGACCCAGGTATGGGGTACAGTCGCCAATGATGACGAAACCAATGTGGTGGTGGTGACTGGCGCCGGTAAAGCCTTTTCCGCCGGGGGTGATCTGGGCTGGATCGAGGGCGTGGTTGGCAAGCCCGATGGTATTCGCCAGATCCAGAAAGAGGCCGCTGATATTGTTTTCAATATGCTGGCGCTGGAAAAGCCGGTGGTTTCGGCCATTAATGGGGTTGCCGTTGGCGCTGGGCTTGCTGTTGCCCTGATGGCCGACATCAGTGTGATGTCGGAAACCGCCAAGTTCACCGATGGCCACGTCAAACTCGGTGTCGGCGCCGGTGACCACGCTGCCATTATCTGGCCCATTCTGTGTGGCATGGCCAAGGCCAAGTACTACCTGATGACAGCGGAGTTTATCGACGGTAAGGAAGCTGACCGCATTGGTTTGGTTAGTATGGCGGTCCCCCAGGATGAGGTTTTGCCGAAAGCCATGGCTATCGCTGATAACCTGGCGGCCGGCAGTCAGCCGGCTATTTGGGGCACCAAGTCCACCCTCAATGGCTGGATGCAGATGGCAGCGCCGATCTTTGAAAATTCCCTGCGCATGGAAATGCTTTGTTTTCTGGGCGAGGATGCCGCCGAGGGTGTGGCGGCGGTTAAAGAAAAGCGCGAGGCGAATTTCCCCTCTTCCAAGGTCGGCAAGTAAACCTGTGTAGCTGCAAACAGAGCGGCAAAAAAGCCAGCACAAATGCTGGCTTTTTTAATGGCTAAGCCGGTAACCGGCCCGATATCTCGTGTCGGTTCGTGGAGCCGATTAACGCAACAGATTGGACAGTTTGGGGTCGGGGTGGGCTGATTTTTTAAATAGCAGGGCGATATGGCCAATGGTTTGCACCACCTGGGCTTCGCAGGTAGTACTGATCTCATTGATCACCGCTTGCCGCGCCGCTTTGTCGCCCACCGCCAGTTTGACTTTAATGAGTTCATGATCGTCCAGTGCACGGTTTAGCTCGGCGACCACGTTTTCGCTCAGGCCCTTGCCGGCAACCGTCACGATGGGTGTTAAGCTGTGGCCGATACGCCGCAGGTGTTTTTTGTTCGTGCTGGACAGTTCTGTTGCGTTTGTTGTCATAGAGTTGGATGCGGTAACAGGTTTCAGCGGTTAAAAAAACCGCGAGAGATTGGGCGCGGGATTATAGCGGAATTGATGGTGAGCACCCATGGCAAAATCCAAAAGTAGCGGTCGTTGGCTGCGCGAGCACGAACAGGATGTTTATGTGCAGCGATCCCGGAAGGAAGGCTATCGCTCCCGGGCCAGTTATAAATTGCTGGAGCTGGATGACAAATACGGCCTGATCAAGCCAGGCCAGGTGGTGGTGGATCTGGGTGCTGCCCCTGGAGGCTGGTCCCAGGTGGTGGCCGAGCGCCTGAAAGGCAGCGGCAAGATCATCGCATCGGACATCCTGGCCATGGATAGTTTGGCCGATGTGGAGTTTGTTCAGGGTGATTTTACCGAAGCGGCGGTCTTCGAGCGGATTGTCGAGGCCATTGGTGATTCGCGGGTAGACCTTGTTATTTCCGATATGGCGCCCAATATGAGTGGTATGAAGGATATCGATCAGCCCCGCGCCATGTATCTGGTGGAACTGGCGGTGGATTTTGCCGCGCGGGTGTTAAAACCGGGTGGAGTACTGGTCAGCAAGGTGTTTCAGGGTGAGGGCTTTGATCAGTTGCTAAAAGAGCTGCGTGGTCGCTTTGATAGTGTGTCGGCTAAAAAGCCCGATGCGTCGAGAGGGCGCTCTCGCGAGGTCTACTGGCTGGCACGGGGTTTCAGGCCCTGACACTGCGAACTGTGGGCGCTTATGCCCGGAAAATTCAGGTTATACTGCATCGGCTATACTTTAAAAGCGATGTGTCAAAGCTGCCTAATGGCGCTGCGAGGGTAGTCAGTTGAGTGAAATGGCAAAAAATCTCATTTTGTGGATCATTATCGCGGCAGTATTGCTGTCGATATTTCAGAATTTTAAGGAGGGGCCGACTCCTCCTACCATCTCCTATACCAATTTTGTCGATGAGGTTCAGAGCGAACGCGTTCGCAGTGTCGTCATACAAGGGCAGATGATTCATGGCACGCGCAATGATGGCACCAGCTTTGTGGCCATTCGCCCAGCCGTTCCCGACGATGGCATGATGAAAGACCTACTCAATCACAATGTCAACGTCGAGGGTAAGGAGCCGGAGAAGCCGAGTATCTGGTCCCAGTTGCTATTGGCGGCTTTCCCCATCCTGCTGATTGTCCTGATTTTCATGTTTTTCATGCGCCAGATGCAGGGCGGCGCCGGCGGTGGTCGCGGTGGCCCCATGTCCTTTGGCAAGAGCAAGGCCAAGCTGCTCAACGAAGATCAGATCAAGACCACTTTTGCCGATGTTGCCGGGGTGGACGAGGCCAAGGAGGATGTGGGTGAGCTGGTGGAGTTTCTCAGCGACCCGTCCAAGTTTCAGAGTGTTGGCGGCCGTATTCCTCGTGGGGTATTGCTCTCGGGTCCGCCGGGCACTGGTAAAACCTTGTTGGCCAAGGCCATTGCCGGTGAGGCGAAGGTGCCTTTTTTCTCCATTTCCGGCTCTGATTTTGTGGAAATGTTCGTCGGTGTCGGCGCGTCCCGGGTTCGGGATATGTTTGAGCAGGCGAAAAAACAGGCGCCCTGCATCATTTTTATTGACGAAATTGACGCCGTGGGCCGGGCCCGTGGTGGTGGCTGGGGGGGTGGCAACGATGAGCGCGAGCAAACCCTTAATCAGCTGCTCGTTGAAATGGACGGTTTCGAAGGTAATGAAGGCGTTATCGTAATCGCGGCTTCAAACCGCCCCGATGTGTTGGATAGCGCCCTGATGCGTCCGGGACGCTTTGATCGACAGATTTATGTGGGCCTGCCTGATATCCGTGGACGGGAGCAGATTCTCAAGGTTCACGTGCGCAAGGTGCCGTTGGATGACAAGGTGGATTTACACGTGATTGCTCGCGGCACACCGGGCTTTTCCGGTGCCGATTTGGCTAATCTGGTCAATGAGGCGGCTTTGTTCGCGGCCAGGGCTGACAAGCGTCTGGTGACCACGGAAGAGTTTGAGAAAGCCCGTGACAAAATCATGATGGGGGCCGAGCGCCGCTCCTTGGTGATGTCCGAAGAGGAGAAGATTAATACGGCCTACCATGAGGCGGGTCACGCTATTATCGGCCGCCTCATGCCCCAGCATGACCCCATTCACAAAGTGTCCATTATTCCTCGTGGCCGGGCCCTGGGCGTTACCCAGTTTTTGCCCGAGGAAGACCAGTACAGCATGAGCAAGCTCAAACTGACCAGTCAGCTATGCAGTCTCTATGGCGGGCGAATAGCCGAGGAGCTGATTAATGGCGCTGACGGTGTTACGACCGGTGCTTCCAATGATATTGAGCGCGCCAGTCAGCTGGCTCGCAGCATGGTCACCCGCTGGGGACTCACTGAAAAAATGGGTCCCATCCTCTATGGCGACGAAGAGTCGGCCATCCCCGGCCAGGGTGGCAAAAATTTTTCCGGTGCGACTTCCCAACAAATCGATGAAGAAGTGCGGCGCATTATCGATGAAAGTTACGAAAGGGCCGAGACCTTGTTGAAGGATAATATAGACATCCTCCATGCGATGAAAGACGCTCTGATGGAATATGAAACCATCGACGCCGAGCAGGTGGATGATTTGATGGCCCGGCGCCAGGTTCGCCCGCCACGGGATTGGCATGATTCCCACCCCGACCAGGGGGACTCCGGTTCATCCGCAGTGGTAAATCCCGAAGTGGGTGCTGAGAAACCGGAGCGCGGTGATGCACCCATCGGTGGTCCGCTGGAAGGTTAATAGCAAGGCCTTCCGGTCGGTCAGGTCGGGTTTGTTCCTAAAGACAATGTTCTGTGCTTACCAGCCAGACTGGTTGGCCGATGTTTAATGTGGACCATCAGCGCCCGCTGGTGATGGGTATTCTTAATGTCACCCCGGATTCTTTTTCCGATGGCGGTCAACTTCTTACCGACTCTGGTCCCGATTTCGGCAAAATTCTGTTTCGGGCCGAGCAGCTGATTGGACAGGGCGCCGATCTGCTGGACATTGGTGGTGAGTCCACCCGACCGGGGGCGCAGGCACTCGAGCCCGCGGTTGAGCTGGAGCGGGTAGTGCCCGTAATCGCTGCGATTAAAGCCCGTTTTGCTATCCCGCTATCCGTGGATACCAGCACGCCTGAGGTCATGGAGGCCAGTGCTCGAGAGGGAGTCGACATGATTAACGATGTCCGCGCCCTGCGTCGGCCCGGTGCCCTTGCTGCGGCAGCAAAGATTAAGTTGCCTGTCACTTTGATGCATATGCAGGGTGAGCCGACCACCATGCAGCGAGAACCCACCTATGGAGATGTAGTGGCGGAGGTTG
Organism: Porticoccaceae bacterium; assembly: GCA_003448675.1. GTDB lineage: Bacteria > Pseudomonadota > Gammaproteobacteria > Pseudomonadales > Porticoccaceae > HB2-32-21. The sequence goes on along the minus strand of DLXZ01000109.1, from coordinate 3,002 downwards.
GTGATTTTCTTGCCCAGCGTGTCACTACCTGTATCGAAGCGGGTCTGGCGCGTGACAACATCGTCATTGATCCGGGTTTTGGCTTTGGCAAGAATCTGGCCCACAACCTGGCATTGTTCCGGGCCTTGCCTCGATTTTGCGGCATGGGTTTGCCGGTGATGGTGGGCTTGTCCCGCAAGCGTATGGTTGGTGCGATAACAGGCAGGCAAACCGATGCAAGGGTGCACGGTAGCGTTGCGCTGGCGCTATTGGCCGCGCAAAAGGGAGCCAGTATCATTCGAGTGCACGATGTTGGCGCGACGGTGGATGCCCTGAAAATCCTGGCGGCAACAGAGCTTGATACGAAGATTCACTCTCAGGGGTTAGCAGCAACATGACAAAACGGTTTTTTGGCACGGACGGCGTGCGTGGGCAGGTCGGCACCTACCCCATCACCGCTGAATTCGTGCTCAAGCTCGGCTGGGCGGCAGGCAAGGTGTTTGGCAATACCAGGGCCAGTGCTGGCAGAAACCTGATTCTCGTGGGCAAGGACACCCGGGTGTCCGGTTATATGTTCGAGTCTGCTTTGCAGGCGGGGATCATAGCGGCAGGGGTGGATGTCAGTTTAATGGGCCCGATGCCGACACCGGCGGTGGCCTATTTGACCCGGACCTTTCGGGCTCAGGCGGGCATTGTTATAAGCGCATCCCATAACCCCTTCCACGATAACGGCATCAAATTTTTTGGTGGTGATGGCTTTAAATTGCCCGATGATGTTGAACACCGGATCGAGCGCTTTCTCGACGAGGCGATTATCACTGCCGAGTCCGTGGACCTGGGCCGGGCCCACCGCGTTACTGATGCCGCGGGCCGGTATGTGGAATTTTGCAAGGGTACATTGCCCTATGGCTTTAGTCTGGCGGGGATGAAACTGGTTGTGGATTGCGCCCATGGCGCCACCTACCATGTGGCGCCGGATGTCCTGCGGGAACTCGGCGCCAGTGTGATCGAACTGGGTGTGCAGCCCGACGGTTTCAATATTAACGAAGGTTGTGGCTCTACCAACCCCGAGCTGTTGCGTCAGCGGGTTATTGAAAGCGGCGCTGATGTTGGCATCGCCCTGGATGGCGATGGTGATCGGGTAATTTTTGTCGACCAAAAGGGCGAGTTGGTCGACGGTGACGAACTGCTGTTTATCATTGCGAAATCCAGGCAGGGGCGGGGCGCTGGTTGTAACGGCGTTGCGGGCACCCTGATGAGCAACTTCGGCCTGGAAAGGGCGATGACGGAACTGGGTGTGCCCTTTGTCCGTACCGCCGTGGGAGATCGGTATGTGATTGAAGCCATGCGCGAACGTCGCTGGAATCTGGGCGGTGAAAATTCCGGCCACATCGTTTGTGGTGACCTTACAACCACCGGGGATGGCATCGTAGCCGCTCTCCAGGTGCTAAAGGCCATGTGCGACAGTGGTGCCGATCTGCATGATTTGAAGGATGGTATGCACAAATTACCGCAAAGCCTGGTCAATGTCCGGGTTGCCGAAAAGATTGACCTGCAACATCAGAGTATCACCGGGGCCGTGCGCGATGCCGAACAGAAACTGGCGGGTAACGGCAGGGTATTACTGCGTCCTTCCGGGACCGAGCCAATCGTTCGGGTGATGGTTGAGGGCGAGGATGTCAGCCTGGTTGAGACCCTGGCCCAGGATATTGCCGAGGTGGTTGAAGCGGGTGCGAGTTAGCGGTATCGCCTTGTATAAAAAGCGCCATTTGGCTACCATTGGCGCCCTTTTTCGGCGGGTCGGAAATGCCTGAGCGACTAATCGTCGGTAATTGGAAAATGCACGGTTCGTTGGCCAGTGTTGCGGCGCTGACCGAGGCAATTGCGGAAGGTCTCCTGGCGAGTCCCGCAAGTGTCGGTGCGGTGATTTGCCCACCGGTGATTTTCCTGGCGGAGGCGGCGGTTTCGCTCGCAAAAGCCAGTGGTGTGAATTTGGCCTTAGGCGCTCAGAACCTCTGTCAGTACGAGGAAGGGGCTTATACCGGCGAGGTGTCCGGGCCGATGTTGCGGGAGTTCGGGTGCCGCTATGTGATCGTCGGGCACTCAGAACGTCGTCAACTTTTTGGTGAGAGTGATCAACTGGTTGGTGACAAATTTATCGCCGCGAAAAAGGCCGGTTTGCGACCGATACTGTGTGTCGGCGAGACAGAAACCGAGCGACAGCAAGGTCAGACCGAAGCAGTGATCAACCGGCAACTGGATGCGGTGATCAAAAGGGTCGGGCTGTCGGAAATGCGGGAAGCGATAATGGCTTACGAGCCGGTGTGGGCGATTGGTACCGGCAAGGTGGCAACGGCGGCGCAGGCCCAGGAAGTTTTAGCCGTGGTGCGTTCCCGACTTGGTGATTCAGGGCAAGACACCACCCTGCTGTATGGCGGCAGTGTTTCGAGCGAAAATGCCGAGCAGCTGTTTGCCCAGCCCGATATCGATGGAGCACTGGTGGGTGGCGCATCTCTGGATGCGGCCCAGTTCGTAAAAATTTGCGAAATAGCAGGATAACTGAATGGAAAAGCTGGTGCTGGTCGCGCATTTGTTGATTGCCCTTGCGATCATCGTCTTGATTCTGATGCAGCGGGGTAAGGGCGCCGAGGCTGGCGCTTCCTTTGGTAGTGGTGCATCCCAGACGATCTTTGGCAGCGCCGGGAGCTGGAATTTTTTCAGTAAGACAACTGCGATACTCGCAACACTTTTTTTCGTCACCAGCCTCGCTCTCGCAGTGATGGCGCGCAATAATGCCGGGGTTGGTAATATTGATGTGCCGGCTATCGAAATTATTGAGAGTGAACAGCGCGAGGATGACAGCGAGATCCCGACACTGGATGTTGACGCTAGCGCACCCAGCAGTGAGATTCCGGATTTAGGCGATCTTCCCGAATTGCCGGAAGCGGACACTGATGACATCCCTCAGCTCGAAGCTGCCCCCGCCGGGAAAGCGGATCAGCAGATCGGAGCTCAGGAATAAA
>DLXZ01000107.1:19007-20017 GCA_003448675.1 Porticoccaceae bacterium | reverse complement strand
TCTGAAGATTTACCGCGATCTGATATTTAACAATATCGAGTCATTTTTAAGTAGTGGTTTTCCCATTCTGAAAAGCCTGATGCCAGAGGGTCAGTGGCAAGCCCTGGTCCGGGACTTTATTGTCAAACACCAGAGCCATTCTCCCTACTTTCTGGAGATCAGTCAGGAGTTTCTTACTTATCTTAGCGATCAAGCACCACCGCAGCTTGCCCAATGGCCTTTTGCGCTGGAGCTCGCCCATTATGAGTGGGTGGAACTGGCACTGGATGTTTCCACCGAAGTATTTCCGGCCGTGGGTGTTGGGCAGGCTGACCCTCAGGCATTGAGTGATGAAGATTTGCTTAACGGCCGACCCCTGATTTCGCCTTTGCTCTGGCGGCTGAGTTATCAGTACCCCGTGCACCGCATTGGCCCCGATTACCAGCCCCAGACTCCGCCGAATCAGCCCACCTGTCTGCTGGTTTATCGGGATCGCGAGGAGCAAGTTAGGTTTCTGGAATCCAATGCCGTGACCCTGCGTCTGTTGCAGTTGCTGGAAGACGGGGCATTGAATACTTCCGAGGTATTCGGTCAGGTAGCGAGAGAGCTCGGGTATGAAGACGAAACCCGTTTGATCGAACCGGGCCTGGGCATACTGCGCGAGCTGTTTTCCCTGTCTATTCTGTGTGGCACCCGATCCTGATCAACGCTAAAGGAAATACCAGTTGGCGCGTATCCGCTGTGTGCTGTCCGACGCTAGCCTGAGTCACTATCATCTGACGCCGGCTTTGACTAAAATGGCGCGCATATACTTACCCGAAAAGTAATAAGGATTGCTGATGAAAGTCTGGCTGCAATGGCGAAATTTCTGCTTGCTAAGTGTCGTGCTGGCGCTGCCTCTCGTTGCTTCGGCGAGTGACGAGGGTCGAGATAGCGATCCGCTGGAGGGGTTCAACCGGGCGATGTTCAGCTTCAATGATACGGCGGATCGTTGGGCGCTAAAGCCGGTTGCGCGTGGATACCGCGCTGTC
>DLXZ01000107.1:7101-18780 GCA_003448675.1 Porticoccaceae bacterium | reverse complement strand
CCGGACGTCATCGAACGCGGTGTCGCTCGAATGTTTGGCAATCTTGGTGAAGTATTGAATGTGGTCAACGATGTGCTTCAGGGAAAGCTGGGCCAGGCGGGCAATGACGGTGGAAGATTTATTATTAACAGTACAGTGGGCTTGGTCGGTTTTTTCGACGTTGCCCAGCACTGGGGGCTGCCGAAATCCGATGGCGAGGATTTTGGTCAGACCTTCGCAACCTGGGGAATGGGGCAGGGGCCTTATCTGGTGTTGCCGTTTTTTGGCCCCAGTAACCTTCGCGACGCGCCGGGCAGGGTGTTCGACAGTTTCCTCAACCCGATAGCGTATGTGGATCATGTGCCTACACGTAACGAGCTATATGGCGCCAATGTGCTCTCCGACCGGGCAGAGCTGCTTGAAGCGGAGAAGTTGATCAGGGGCGATAAATACAGCTTCATTCGTGACGTCTATCTGCAGCGGCGCGACTATCTGATCAACGACGGGCAGGTAGAGGATGATTTCGGTGGTGCCGACTACGAGTGAGTGTGCTTTAATATTTAAGGCCAAAACACCTGTGTGGTGATTCATGGCGGAGGAAAACAAGCGCGTTCTGGTGATCTCCCGTGACGTCGAGCGTTTTCCTCGCTGGCTGGAAATTCTCGAAAATGCTGGGTGGGTCCCAGTGCAGGTGCCGACACGCGATGCCGCGGTGGAGCGGCTTTCCGACTTCTCTCCCTTTTTAATGTTCCTTGATATTGAACCCGAGGAGCATGTCGTCGATATTGACGAAGACTTTGACCGGCGATGCCGCGAAGCGGGCCTTGCCGTTATCCCCATCCTGCGCAAGCCTGAGCCCGAGGACGTGGCCGACAGTTTTCGTCGTGGTGCCGTCGATGTCTTGATGGAGCCTTTTAGTGATGCGGATATGGAGCTTGCCCTGTCTCGGGCCGGTTCTTTTAATGATCTTTTTCGCGAAAATCGAGCCTATCGCAAACAACTTGAAGCTGCCAACCGGGAGCTGCGGGAGAGTCTGAGTATTCTGAAAATGGATCAACTTGCCGGCAGGGAAGTTCAGCTCAGTGTCTTGCCTCGGCAGGCTTTGGTTTACGGCGATTATGAAGTTGTACACAAAATCGTACCCTCACTTTACCTTAGCGGCGATTTCGTCGGTTACAGCGTGTTGCTGGATCGCTTTCTTATTTTTTACATGGCCGATGTTTCCGGCCATGGTGCTTCCTCGGCTTTTGTTACGGTGATACTGAGCTTCATGGTGCGACAGATCTCCCGGAGGCATACGCAGGAAGTGGATATTGACGCCCTGACAAGAGCGCCCGAGGGCCTGTTGGAGCACATCAATCGTCAGCTTCTAGCCATGAACGTTGACAAGCACCTGACCATGTTTGTGGGCGCCATTGATACCGAGCGGGATGTATTGCGCTATGCGACCGCGGCCCAGCAGCCCATGCCCGTATTGGTCAGTGAGTCCGGCGCCGTTTTTATAGAAGGCAAGGGCAAACCTTTGGGGCTGTTTGAAAGAGGGGAATGGGCCGTTAACGAAGTTGTCCTGCCGCGGGAATTTTCGCTATCCATTGCCTCCGATGGTTTGCTCGAGTGTCTACCTGGTGAAACGTTGAGGGAACAGGAGCAGGCCTTGCTAGAGGCTTGTGGTCGTGCCCGAATGGAGCACAGGAATATCTGTGCGGAACTCGATATCGATGCCATGACTGAAGCGCCTGATGATGTATCGTTGCTGACTATTACGAGGAATCGCCGTGGCGGAAAAAGGTAAAATCCTGGTCGGCGAAAACGACGGGCATTGCCTGATCCGGATGACGGGGGATGTGCGCGTTACGCTTTGCACCTCCTTAAACCAGTACATTAATACCATTTTTACCAAACCCGGTGTGGAAAGTGTTCTTATCGATATGCGTGATATCGAGGGCCTGGATAGCACAACCCTGGGCCTGTTGGCCAAGCTGGCGCTGGCCTGTCAGCAGTCGTACAGTCTCCGGCCAAAATTGTTTTGTAGTAACGAAAGTGTTTTGAAAACCATAGAGGTGATGGAGCTGGATGAGTATTTTGAGATCATCCGCAGTCGCAATCTTGAAGAAATTGATGTGGCTGAATTGCCCTGTAATCCCGACGAGCAAAGAGCTCGGGAGGACGTACTTGAAGCCCACCGCCTGTTGATCGAACTAAACCCCCGTTGCGAACCGGACTTTATCGACCTGGTTCGTTATCTGGAAGATCAGGTATCCGTTTGAGTCAGGGGTGGCGATAAATCAGGGGGTGAGGTGATTTTTCGCTGCAAATTCCCTGGCTCGGTGTTTAGCTTTGATGTACTGACTATGGTCGATATGGAGTAGATCGGCCAGCCGCCGAATCAGTCCTTCTTCATATTTATCAAGCAGGCCATCAGCCAGGGCCACCTGCCATATTTGCGTAAGCAGGTCGAACTTTTCGCTGGCGGAAAACTGTTCGTTGACCAGGCCGGTGAACTGATACAGTGAGGTGGCCTCACCGACTTCCTGTCGGGCCAGGTTAAGCAATTCCTCCGCTTCGGTTGCAGACAGACCGAACTGACGTTTTAACAGATTCTTAATCGTATTTTCTTCCTCCGGCGCGGTCCGGGCATCGATTACCATGACTTCGACAAACAGGGCCGCAGCGGCTATTTGTGCGCGAGTATGACGCGGTGCGTCGCTATCGTTGCCTGCGCTGGCGATGTGGTCGGAAAAAAACTGTTTGATTTTATTGATCATTGGCTGTGCTTCGATGGCGGTGATTTGGGATCTGCATTTAGCAATGGGCCAACCGGGCTTCGGCATCGTTATTGTCTTGAGTCTGCAATGTGTGGTTTTGCATCATCATCAGTGCCTCGGCTAGCACTTCAATGCCCGCATCGGCACGAGTGACCTCTAAGCCTAAAAACCGGCGAAACTTTTTACCGCCGTGTTGTCCATGGAACAGGCCCAAAATGTGGCGGGTGATTCGGTTCAGGCGGATGCCGTGTTGCAGCTGGTTTTCCACATAGGGGATCATTTGCTCAAGCACATTCAAACGATCAATAGTCGATTCCCCCTCGCCATACAGGGCGTGGTCCACCGAGGCCAGTAAAAAAGGATTTTTGTAGGCTTCCCGGCCGAGCATCACGCCGTCGGTGCGGTGCAAATGTTCCGTGATTTCTTTAAAGTCGGTAATGCCGCCGTTAATAATGATCTCGCAAGCGGGGAAATCCCGTTTAAGCTGATAGACCAGCTCGTATTGCAGCGGCGGCAGATGGCGGTTTTGCTTCGGGCTCAGGCCGTCGAGCCAGGCCATTCTGGCGTGGACGATGAATGTGCGACAGCCGGTTTCGGCGACAGCGCCGACAAAGTCGGCGAGTTTCTGATAGCTGGTTTGTCGATCGATGCCGATGCGATGCTTGATGGTGACGGGAATATCCACGGCCTCACGCATGGCCGCCATACAGGAGGCAACCAAATCCGGCTTCGCCATAAGACTAGCGCCGAAACGCCCCTGTTGCACACGGTCACTGGGGCAGCCGCAGTTGAGGTTGATTTCGGAATAACCGCGTTGTTCACCCAGTTTGGCGCAGTGCGCCAGTTGTTTCGGATCGTTGCCACCCAATTGCAGGGCCAGAGGATGCTCGCGGGCGTCGTGGTCCAGCAGGTGGTCGGTGTCGCCATGGATCAAAGCGCCGGTGCTAATCATTTCCGTGTACAGGACAGCTCGCTTACTGATAAGTCGGTGAAAGAAACGGCAGTGTCGATCCGTCCAGTCAATCATGGGAGCAACACAAAAGCGTCGGTTAAGCGGCTCTTGCGCGGAGCCGGGGATGGCTGGTGGCTGAATGATAGTCATGGGTAAGTGTAATCAACGGTCATAACGCAAGCGTACCCAGGCCGGTGGGTGGTTAACAGGGGGTGTGTGCTGGGATTTTACTACTTATCGTGCGTAGGGGCGTTTTCTTTATACAGCCACCCAGAGTGTCATGATATATTTTACGGCTGAAATAATTTTGCCCACCAAGCAGTGTGTCCCAGGAGGAAAACCAAGTGTTAGTGAGAGACAAATTTTATATCAACGGTCAGTGGGTAGCTCCCATCGGTTCGGACGTGGCGGAGATTACCAATCCAGCGACGGAAGAGGTGGTTGCCAAAGTGGCCTCAGGTAATGAGTCGGATATTGATGCCGCGGTCATGGCAGCAAGAAATGCTTTCGATGATTGGTCTCAAACCGATCCCGCAGTGCGTGCTGAATATCTCGACAAGATCGTGGCGGGTCTTGAAGCCCGTAGCGATGAGTTGGCCGAGGCAATCACCGCGGAAATGGGTATGCCGGTGATGCTGTGTAAAGGCGCTCAAATCGGCAATCCGGTTTTTACCTTTAAGGAAGCGGCTCAACTGTGCCGGGATTATGAGTTCGAAACTGACCATGGCTCCACTCATGTGGTCAAGGAAGCGGCGGGTGTTTGCGGCATGATTACGCCGTGGAATTTCCCCCTCAATCAGATTGGCGGCAAGGTGGCCCCAGCGCTGGCGGCGGGTTGTACGCTGGTGCTCAAGCCCAGCGAACTGGCGCCCATGGATGCCTTTATTCTGGCGGAAATTATTGACGAAGCTGGTCTGCCGCCCGGAGTGTTCAATCTCGTAGTTGGTCAGGGGCCGGTTGTGGGTGAAGCGCTGGCCAAGCATCCGGAGGTGGATGTGGTATCGATCACCGGTTCCACCCGTGCTGGCGCCGCCGTTGCGATTGCCGCCGCGCCAACCATTAAGCGTGTGGGGCAGGAACTGGGTGGTAAGTCGGCCAATATTATCCTTAAAGGCGCGGATTATTCGCGTGCGATCAAGGGTGGAGTCCGCCTGGCGATGTTTAATACGGGTCAGGCCTGTAATGGCCCCATGCGTATGCTGGTTCCCCGGGAAGATCTGAAAGAGATCGAGGAAATTGCCTTGAAAACCCTCGAAGGGATTAAAGTCGGCAACCCCTTGGAAGACGACACTTACATGGGTCCCATTGCCAATAAGGCCCAGTATGACCGGGTGTTGGCCTTTATTGAGCGCGGAATTGCCGAGGGCGTAACAGTGCTCGCCGGTGGCGCCGAAAAACCGGAGGGGTGTGACAAGGGTTTTTTTGTAAAACCCACCATATTCACCAACGTCAGCAATGACATGGTTAGCGCTCGCGAAGAGGCTTTTGGCCCGGTTTTGTGTCTGATCCCCTACGATACCGAGGAGGAAGCGATTCGGATTGCAAACGATAATCCCTATGGACTTTCCAGTTACGTTCAGGCCGGCAATATTGAAGACGCCCGAAGAGTGGGTCGAAAAATTCGCGCCGGACACGTGGAGCTTAACGGCGCTCGTTTTGACCAGGGCGCACCCTTTGGCGGTTATAAAATGTCGGGTAATGGCCGTGAGCACGGTGTCTGGGGCCTGGAGGAATACCTGGAGACCAAGGCTATGATCGGTTACATCCCACGGTCGCCAAAGAAATAGACCTGGCGATCAGCGCGAAGGGGTAAACAAAAATTGATATTCAGAGGCTTTGGGTCCTGAAATCTACTTAAGTCAATTTCTCTAATCGCGTGATAAACTACAATGCCTGCAACGAGTTGCGGGCATTTTTTCAGGTGATCTAGGGAGAGATATGGTTAAAGCTGCAGCGCCGGACCAAAGCGGCGATCTTTTCGCGCAATCCAAGGAACACTTTGTCGGCTTGATGGAGTGTCTGTTGCTGGTTTCACGCCTGGAAGGTCGGCCAGCTTCGGTGGCTGCAGCCTCCGCCGGTCTGCCCCTGGAAGATGGAAAGCTGAAACCGGACCACCTGGTGCGTGCTGCAAATCGCATAGGTCTTGCGGCCATGCCCATGCGGCGCAAGCTGAGAGAGATTCCCCAGGGCGTACTGCCCGCCATCATCGCTTTGCAGGGTGAACGTTACGCGGTGATAACCGATATGGACACCGACGCCGGCTACGCGGTGCTGACGGCGCCAGAGACCAGTGGGTTATTTCAGGTGAGCCTGGATGACTTGTCGGCCGAATATGCGGAGCAAGCCTTTTACTTGCGCCCGACCCAGCAATTTGACGCCCGCACACCCAAGATCCACAAGCAACCGGGTGAGCACTGGTTTTGGGGGGTGCTGAAAAGCTCGAGTAATATCTATCGTGATGTTCTGATAGCGTCTTTTCTGATCAATCTGTTTGTTCTGGCGCAACCACTGTTTGTCATGAATGTCTACGATCGGGTGGTGCCCAATAACGCTATTGAAACCCTGTGGGCGCTGGCCATTGGTGTCGCCCTTGTCTATTGTTTTGATTGGGGTTTAAAAACGCTGCGTAGCTATATGGTTGAGCTGGCGGCCAAGCGAACCGATGTCATTGTATCGGCGCGCCTGTTTGAGCGTGTGTTAAATATCAAAATGAACAGCCGACCGGTGTCGGTGGGCGCCTTTGCCAATCGCTTGCACGAGTTTGATTCAATTAGAAGTTTTATCACTTCCGCCACGATTTTGACGCTGATTGATTTGCCCTTTTTGCTGGTATTTCTCGCGTTTATTGCTTATCTGGGCGGATGGCTGGTAGTCGTGCCTTTGGCGGTAATACCGCTGTCGTTGCTGATAGCCTTCCTTGCGCAGGTGCGCTTGAGGCCGACTATCGAAAATGTGATGCGGGGTTCGGCCAAGAAAAATGCCCTTTTGGTCGAGAGCCTGGTGGGTATCGAGACCATCAAAACCGCCGGTGGTGAAAGCGAAATGCAAAGGAACTGGGAGCAGAGTGTTGGGTACGTTTCACAGTGGAGTTTGCAGGCGCGTTTGTTGTCCAATTCGGCCTTGCAAAGTGTCCAGTTCCTGCAACAGATGGCCATGGTGGCGATCGTTGTCTGGGGTGTTTACCTGATCGCCGACCTGGAGCTCACCCTGGGTGGATTGATTGCCTGTGTGATTTTGAATGGTCGCGCTTTGGCTCCTCTCGGGCAAGTGGCCTCGTTGATGGCTAATTACGACCACGCTGAGGGAACCCTAAAGTCCCTCGACGAAATTATGTCACTGCCGGTAGAGCGAAGCGAGGAAGACCGTTTCTTGCATCGCCATACCCTGGATGGTGCGGTGGATTTCAAACAGGTCAGTTTTTCCTACCCCGATCAGCCGCGTCCGGCCCTGAACGAGTTTTCCCTGCATATTGAACCCGGCGAAAAAATTGGTGTAATCGGACGTATCGGCTCCGGTAAATCCACATTTTCCAAACTGGTTCTGGGGCTTTACGAGGCTGACCGCGGTTCGGTGCTGGTGGATGGTTTTGACATTAAACAGCTGGATCCCGCGGATTTGCGTAGCAGTATTGGTTATGTGTCCCAGGATGTGACCCTGTTTTTTGGGACCTTGCGTGAAAACCTGTCGCTGGGCCAGTTTGGTCTTGAGGATGCCCGTATTGTAGAGGCTGCCGAACGGGTAGGGATCGACAGCTTTGTTAATAGACACCCTTTAGGCTATGAAATGCCGGTGGGAGAAAGAGGTTCAACGCTATCCGGCGGCCAGCGCCAGGCGGTGGGGCTAGCGCGCATGTTTCTGGCTGACCCTGCGATCGTTTTGCTTGACGAACCAACGGCGTCGATGGACCAGGCCAGCGAAAACCTGGTCAAGGCCAGTTTGCAGGATTTTTGCGAAGATAAAACCCTTGTCTTGATTACTCACAAAATGCAGATGCTCGATATCGTCGAGCGTCTGGTTGTTGTTGATGAAGGGCGTGTGGTTGCTGATGGGCCTAAAGCTGAAGTAATCAAAGCCTTGAAAACTGGCAAAGTGAGGGGTGTCGAGAACTGATGACTGAGCAAATCTCTCCGCGGGAACAAACAGCTCGGGGCATTACGGAGCGTCTTCGCTCTCGATTGGACGTTACTCCAGCCACTGATCTCAAATACATGTCCTATTCATCCGAGGCCATGCTACAGAAGGTGCCTGCCATTCAGCGATTACTGCTCTGGACGATCATGTTATGTGTCGTGGTTGCGCTGGTGTGGGCCTACTTTGCTGAAGTGGATGAGTTCACCCGGGGGCAGGGCCGTATTGTGCCTTCCGGCGATGTGCAGGTCGTGCAAAACCTTGAGGGTGGTATTCTCACTGAACTGCTAGTGGCGGAGGGCGATATCGTCCAAAAGGATCAACCGCTGTTGTTGATCGACGATACTATTTTTTCCTCGACGCTACGTGAACGCTCATTACAAATTGAACAATTGCAGGCCCAGGTATCGCGTTTGCGCGCCGAAGCGGATGGTACGGACTTCGATGAAGAGTGGGGGCGGCTAGGGAAAGAGCTGACCGACCCCATTGCGGAAAATGAAAGGCAGTTGTACCTGTCTCGTCAGTCGGAGTTTAGGTCACGTGTTACCGCCCTGAATCAAAAGGTCGAGCAGAAAAAACAGGAGCTATCCTCAGCCCGCTTGCATAAACGCAGTCTGGCCAGCAGCTATGAGTTACTGAAAAGGGAGCTCGATATCACTCGACCGCTGGTGGAGGCTGGCGCTGTTTCCCATGTTGAACTGCTACGCTTGGAGCGGCAGGTCAATGATCTCAAGGGGGGGTTGGGGAGGGCGGATTTTTCAATTCCCCAATTGCAGGCTGAATATCAAGAAGCTAAAACCAATAGTGAGACTTACGCGCAAAACTATGCCAATGAGGCGCGTCGGGAAATGAATGAGGCCAATGCCGAGCTTGAACGCCTACTGGAAGGTAATGATACCTACAGCGACCGGGTGGATCGCACCACGGTGCGTTCGCCGGTTCGTGGAACCATAAAACAGATCAAGGTGAAAACAAGAGGGGGCGTTATCAAGCCGGGTATGGATCTGGTTGAGATTGTACCCATTGATGATTCGCTGCTGGTCGATGCCAGGGTGCTGCCCTCCGACATTGCTTTTATTCATCCTGACCAGAAAGCAATGGTAAAATTCACCGCCTATGATTTTGCCATTCATGGTGGATTGTCGGCACGGGTAACTCAGATTAGCCCGGACACAATTGTCGATGATGAGGGCGTCAGCTACTATCAGATTCGGTTGAAGACAGACAACAGTGAGCTCGGGCGGGGTGAAGAAGCTTTGCCGATTATCACCGGAATGACGGTGGAAGTGGATATCTTGACTGGCAAAAAAACCATACTGGATTATCTGCTCAAGCCCATACTAAAGACCAAGCAGCTTGCGTTTCGGGAAAGATAAGCGGTTGGTTTGGAGGTGTGAGCGGTAATAAAGGTTGTTGCGAAAGGCGGAAGGTGGTTCGCAACTGATAAGCGGTGCGTGCTTCACTATACCAGTGTGATACAAATCACATTGGAAGTGTGAAGTGGCGCTTGCTCACCATAGTGCCAGCTGGCTGCGGCAAAAATGTCGTGTGTTGCTGGTAAAGATTCTGTTTCGGCAGCTTGCTAGGTCAGAAGCTGCCGTTAAACAGGTAGCGAAAGTCGTGAAATAACGTCTACAAACACTCAAAAAAGGAAAGGAAGACAGCAATGTTGATGAAAAAACCGCGCCCGCAAGTCAAAACGTTTGCCGGATGCTTGGTGTTGCCACTTACGTTGGCGGTTGGGTCTGTATCAGCGCTTGATGTGCGTGATGTTATCAAGCAGACACTTGAGACGAACCCTCAAGTGTTAGCCGATATTCGGCAAGCTAATGCGAGGGAACGTCAGGTTCGACAGGCTTTGGCAGGTTACTACCCTACCGTTGATTTGGTTGCCGGTTTTGGCTTCCAGGAACGTGACCCCACCGGTGCAACGTTTGCTAACGCGCCGACCCGGACGCGTAACGAGCTTGAGCGCCGAGAAGCACAGATAAACCTGAAGCAACTGGTATTCGATGGTTTTAAAACCAATAACGAGTATCGAAACCAGCAAGCGCGCGAGGAAAGCGCCCGTCAGCGTGCCATTTCCACCGGTGAGGATGTATCCCTGGAAGTGGTGCGTGTGTTTACTGAAGTGATGAAGCAAAAAGATATCCTTGATCTGGCTGAGGCGACCTTGTCATTTCATCAGGATGTCTATGAACGCATGAAAAAGCGCTATGACTCGGGCGTGGGTAGTCGTGCTGATCTCGATCAAATTGCTGGTCGTCTGGCTTTGGCGAAAACCAACCATGCTGCCGCAACAGCGAACTTACGCGATGCGCGTATTAACTACCATCGAGTGGTTGGGGTGATGCCGAACGAGGCCGAGCTTGGTATGCCCGGGTCTTACCGAAAGTATCTTCCTGAAAGTCTCGAAGCCGCTGTCCAGAAAGCGGGAGATACCCACCCATTGCTCAAGGTTGCTAAAGCTGATGTTGACGCGACTTCTTTCCTCTACGAGCAAACCAAGAGTGCTTTTTATCCACATTTTCATGTGGAAGTGGAGCGGGATTTGAATGACAACATCGACGGCATTGAGCGTCAGGTCGATGATCTCCAGGTAATGTTACGCATGCGTTATAACCTCTACCGGGGCCGCGCCGACCAGGCTAGAACCCAGGAATTTGCCTATCTTGTGGAGCAGGCAAGGGAGATTCGTAATAATGCGCTACGGCAAGTAGAACAGGAGCTGCGTTTATCCTGGGTTGCTCACCAAACGCTAAAAACACAAATGCCTACTTTAATTGACCATGTGCGGGATTCCCAAGCTACTAAAGACGCTTATGAGGATCAGTTTGATCTGGGTCGACGCACGTTGCTGGATCTTCTCAACACAGAGACCGAGTCCGTGAATGCCCAGCAATCCCTGATTGCGGCGCGTTACGATCTGGTCTTCAACGAGTATCGTATTTTTCACGGTATGGGTGATTTGATGTACATGGTAGGCGCCAGGCTCGATCTTGAATCGGGAACGAACTAAGTATTGATTTGATCTAGGTATTCTGCAGGAAGCAAGCAGAAAGAGTTAGGAATCATAGGAGTCAGCAATGAATGACGAAATCAAGCAAGGCCGGGAAATTGAAGCAAAAGTAAAAGAGGAGGATCGCACTACGCCTCCGGAAGAAGGTTCCATTGTGCTTCCTGAAAATGCCGAAGCTGAAACAAGGGGTGTGTCCGAGCAGACGGCTGAAACCCCTGAATTCGATGCGTTGCTGACCGCTGTTGAAGCGGGAGAAGATATTTCCGAGAAGCTGGACAAGCCTGCGGCCGGTGAGGGAGCGGGAGGTGGTTCTGGTGACGAAACCGGTCAGGGAGCGATCTTCGCCCGTGAAATTAAGGAAGCTAAAGTCATAGCAGGTTTTGATCCCGATGTGCTTTTTCCGGCTCCCATAGATTCGACGGCGAATACGGAGATTATAGTTCCCGCAGGTAGTCAACCGTCTCCGAATGTGATCAGCATTGGTGATGACAGCGTGGTTGAGGGAGGCGTCCTGCAATTTACCGTGACCCGTAGTGGCGCGGATCTATCCAGCGCTCAATCAGTCACGGTCAATACCAGCGATGGCAGTGCGGAAGCGCCCGGAGATTACGGGGCGGTTAGTGGTCTGGTGGTTACTTTCGAGCCGGGTGAGACGAGCAAGGTGGTCGAAGTGGCCACGGTTGACGACGAGATCGACGAGCCGACCGAGAACCTGAACATCACCCTCAGTGCGCCGACGGGCGGCGCCGTCATCGGTGATGGTTCGGGCGAGGGTGTAATCACCGATAACGATGAACCCCCACCGCCTCCGCCCCCGAATGTGATCAGCATTGGTG
>DLXZ01000107.1:0-6914 GCA_003448675.1 Porticoccaceae bacterium | reverse complement strand
TGCGACGGCGACCATAGTTGACGATGACACCACCAACGTCTCGGTGACGGTGAATGCCGAGGGTGGTTTAGTACCGGAAGGCGACGATGCGGTCTTTACCGTTCAAGTGACGGGTGCGGCGGCGGGAGACACCCTGGCGCTGAGCCTGGCGCCCAGCGGTAGTGATCCGGCAATGGAAGGTGTCGATTACAACACGACGACCTTTGAATACAGCACCGATGGTGGAACGACCTGGATACCGACGACCGAAGGAAGCGCGATTGCTCTGTCGCCCGGTAACAGCAGCTTGCTGGTGCGCACAGACACATTTGACGATGCGTTTGACGAAGCGGATGAGACCTTTGATCTGACCGCGACCATCTCGGACAGCGGCGCCGTGGAGAAAGACAGCGCCAGTGCGACGGCGACCATAGTTGACAACGATTTGAGAGTCGACATCAATGCCGACGGAATTGGCGATGTGGTTGATGAAACGGCTCTGCCAGAGGGATATCTTCCAGGCTCGAACGGTGAGTTTGCTGAGGGTTCTTTCACCTTTATCAACAGTGGCAAACTCGATGACCTGGAAAGCGTCACTATCGAGGACACTACCATTCAAATGGCCAATCTGCAGGGAAGTGAGGTAACGACTGATCATGGCAAGATAACCATTAACACTTATAACTCCGCGACTGGCGTGGCTACCTATACATACCAGTTGCTGGGTCCAGTAAGCCATGCCTCGGGTCTGGTAAACGATCTGATTTCGATCAGCGTCACTGATGGCACCAACAGCGCCTCTGCCGAAATTACCGTAGGAATTGAGGATGATGGTCCGGTTTCGACCGATAAGAACGGAGTCATCAACAATGCGGTGGGCCAATCGCTAGTGGGCGTGATTGATTACGACACTAACGCCGATGGCCTGGGTAACCCAGTGTCGGGTGGGGTTACCCTAAGTCTGACCAGCACTTCAGCTCCGTTGGAATCGGGTGGCGAAGCTGTAGTTATAGCTATACAGGACGGCAATGCCGACGGACTGGAAGAGCTGATCGGCTATGTTGACACTAACAGTAACAGTAGTTACGACGCCGGTGAGGAGGTATTTACACTCAGTCCAAATGCCGGAAGTGGCGACGCAGGTGTATACACACTCGCGCTTCATGACGTACTGGACTTGCCGGTTACTACAATCGAACAAGGTTTTGGACAAGTTAAGGCGGGCGGTCCGGAAGGCGTAGTAGCGGTATATACGGATGCAACGCAAACTGAATCAAACTTGTTGCTCAGCGGGGACAGAATTAATCCTAGCAACGGATTTGTGGGTGCCGGGGGCGATAATAATATGAACGTGGGTGAGCAAATCACTCTCGAGTTTGGCGATGTTAACTTGACGACCTTCGAGGTTGGGCCGCGATTGGTGGTTAACGATGCTGTATTTGAAACGAAAGATATTGGTGCTGGTGGGTCGGTTGATACGTTTACGTGGACCGCGATAAAGGGGGGGAGCACTGTCGGTTCCGGCACACAGACATTTGACGGCGGCAGTAAGACCTCTGCGATACACGTAGACGGGGGCTATGACACGCTTATCCTGGAAGTCACGGCGGGCGGCTTCAAGTTAGGGACCTTGACCTACACTGACACTAGCGATCCAGTGGACATCGATTTGTTATTTGGTTACTCGGTAACAGATGCCGATGGGGATACGGTTTCTGGCGAGTTCACCACGACGGTCTCCGACGCGCAACCCACTTTGCTATCTTCAACGGGTGATTTTATTGCCCATTTGGATAGTTCGGACGACTCCTCGTTTGTTGTTTCATGACGTTGTGAAAATAAGGTGAGCATGGGTTCCTTCGCTTGAAGGGACCCATCGCGCATTGTCGAGGTGGATTACCCTGATTTCAACGATCCCCCCTCAATTTTTGCAGCAATGATTGCCAGGGACGTAGATTTTCAACCGCCTGTAGTTCTGTCCTTGTTTTTTGGTCTTTATCGCTCTTTGCTAGCCAAAGATCTGCGCTATTAAAGCTATAGACAGGTACCAAATCATCGCGCTCGTTGGCGGGAAGAATGCGCGGGTTCAAATTGTCTAGCACTAGAGGTATCTGGCTAGGTTCGGTGTAGTAACCGAGCACCATGTGGGCCTGGTTCAGGGTTAGCGCCTTGACGTAGGTGATGCGCATTTTTTCGTCTTCCAGGCCCATATATCGGAGGGTGATGTACTTGGCGATGGCGAACTCCTCGCAATCGCCTGCATCCTTGATCAGAAATTCGATAGGTGTTGCCCAATAATCGTCGGTTTGCCAGACCTCCTGATCCGTTAAAAATTGCGCACCATTGAAGAAACGGTTGGTTTCCACCAGCTGTTCATACGTTTTCAGGCTTTTTCCTCGCTCGACCAGTGTAGCCCAGTGACGGATGCGATTACCGGCTATGGGGCCGTGTTCGTTCTCTACGCTTCGTATTAATCGGGGAAAGTCGGGTTCGGTAAAGAGTTTTTTTGCCGCTGAGGTGTCGGGTTGAGGTTCGCGCGCGGGTGGTAACTCGGGTTTGCTGGCGCAACCGCTCAGTAGGATCAGTAGCGCCGTAAACACCGGCACAAAATGGCCGATACATGGGATTCGTTTTGGTCTCTCGGAAAGACTCTTTTGCTTGCTAAGTTCTGTTTGCTGTCCAAATTGCATTGGCTTAAAGAAGCTCCTGTACCATGCGTTGGTTTAGTTTTCGCCAGCGTCCAAGTTGTTTGGACTTTCCAGCTATCAACTGCTCGTTACGGGAGCGCGCCAGCCAGAGGTCGTCTGCGTTAAAGCTGTATACTGGCTGCAAGTCCCTTCGCTCGCGGGCTGGCTTAATACGTTTGTTGATATTATCGAGAATAACTGGTGTGCTGGACGATTCTGGATAGTAGGCGAGCACCATATGCGCCTGATTCAGATCTAAAGCCTTGACGTAGGTAATGCGCAGTTTAGCGTTGTCGACGCCCATGGCTCTGAGCGTAAAGTATTTGGCGATTGAGAAGTCTTCGCAGTCACCGGCGTCTTCGAGTAGAAATTCCAGGGGCGTTGCCCAGTAATCTTCTTGCCGCCAGAGCTTAATATCATCGGTAAACCGGGCGCCGTTAAAGAAGTCGTTGACTCGTTCCAGCTTTTGCCTCTCACTGAGTCGTGTACTGTTATGGATGAGATCTTGCCATTTGCGAATTCGAAGTTCAGCATCGCTGCCGTATTCCCGTGAGATTTTTAGAAACTGCTTTTCCGTAAAGCCTGTGTGGTCCGCAATCGCGACGGTAATAACCGACCAAGCGACCAGGGTCACTAGACGGTATAAAAGGCTTTTGTTGAAAAGGTAGGTGGTCAAAGAGTGGATGCTTCTAATAACCCATTATAAAACATAATGTTAGCATAGTTTTTTTCAGTAAATCATTTGATCGGGTTCGGTCCCGTGTGACAGAATTGGCAAAACTTGATTTCTTTGGCCAGGCCAGTTCAACAAACCAGAGAGGTAGGGCAGTGACGCTATACAGACAAATTCTTATTGCCGTGCTCGCGGTGCTGCTATTGCTGTATTTTGGCAATCTGGTGGTTAGCCTAAAAAATACGCGCGCTCTGGTAGGCCAGCAGATGCAAACTCATGCCCAGGATGCCGCCACGTCACTGGCTCTATCCATGACCCAGGCGGCACAAAGTGAAGACCTGGCTACTTTGGAGACACTGATAAATGCGGTATCGGACAGTGGATATTATCGACGAATCGAATATATCGGTGCCGATGGCAATGCCCTGCTGGACAAAGAATTTGCGGTGACCCTGGAGGGCGTACCCCAATGGTTTATGAGCCTTATGTCTCTGCCGGATTATGAGGGTAATGCCGAAGTTTCCTCAGGCTGGGTAATTCTTGGCAAATTGAGAGTTGTCAGCCATCCCGGGCAGGCTTACAAGAAGCTGTGGCAGGCAGCGGCTGGTCATTTACTATGGTTCACCCTTATTGGAGTTGGCGCCAGCGTGGCTGTGTTCTTTTCGCTTGGCGTGGTGTTGTCGCCGCTTAGGGAAGTTGAAAAACAGGCCGAGGCGATCGCAGAGCAACAATTCATCCAGCAATCCAAGTTGCCAAAAACACGCGAATTGCGCCGTGT
Organism: Porticoccaceae bacterium; assembly: GCA_003448675.1. Taxonomy (GTDB): domain Bacteria; phylum Pseudomonadota; class Gammaproteobacteria; order Pseudomonadales; family Porticoccaceae; genus HB2-32-21. The sequence goes on along the minus strand of DLXZ01000107.1, from coordinate 2,797 downwards.
GGTGCAGGTCATGAACCGGCTGTCCGCGCGTTTTGAGGACCTGTTTCACCGTCAGTCGGAATTGATCTCGGAACTGCGCGAGCTTTCCCATTCTGACTTGGTCACCGGATTGTCAAATCGGACGGATTTTGATGCTCGACTTGATTCTTTCGCTAGTGACGAAAGTGGAAGTCGCTGCGGTGTGTTAATGATTTTTGCCCTCAATCAGTTAGGGCGAATCAATGATCTGAGTGGCCGGCGAGTCGGTAACGAAGTGCTCCAGGCCCTTGCGAATATACTAAAACAGGGCGTTGAGCAATTTGAGCAGGTGATTCTGGCCAGGCGGCAGGGTCAGGAGTTTGCATTATTTGTTCCGGATGTCGACGAGGATGTGGCGCGTGATTTAGCCGACTCGCTAATGCAGGCGGTTGCCGGACTCACCTGGCAGCATCAAGATGAGTTTCCTCTGCGTGTCACGATGGGATTTACTTATGGCGAAAAAATCGACAATGGGCCAGAGCTTTTGAGTGAGGCCGATATGGCGCTGAACAGTGTTGACGTGGATGGTGGTGAAACCTGGTGTAGATTTGCCAGTCTGGATATTGCGGGTATTCCCACTTTGTCGGAATCGGTATTTGATCGCCGGCAGTTTGTCACCGATGCAATTGCGAACAAATCCATAGAGCTACGTTTTCAGCAAACTGTTACCGTGCCGGAGAAACAAACTCTAGGCTATGAAGTGTATTCCAGGTTTCAGGCTCCCGATGACTTTGAACTGACGGCGGGTACGGTGATGCCGATGGTCCGGCGTTTTGGCTTGTCGGTTGACCTGGACAAGCTGGTATTGGAAAAGCTGGCTGATGGTAAGCTGGCCGACGAAGCACCACTATCGGTTAATATCTGTCCCGCATCGGTGAATGATCCCGGTTTTTGCCGCTGGCTAGACGAGTTTCTGTCTGGCAGGGCAGATTTTGCCCAGCGGCTGATCGTCGAAGTGCCGGAGCACGCACTCAAAGTTGCGGAAACGAATATACGCTCTTTCGCTAATATACTGGCTCGCCATAAAAGTGGCCTGGCGATTGATCATTTTGGGCTTGAATCCTCTGCTTTTGCTTATCTGGCCAGTTTGCCACTGCGCTACTTGAAGGTGCACCGCAGTTTTGTGAAAAATATTAATCTGGCGCGGGACAATCAGTTCTATATCAAGGCTCTGGTGCAATTGGCGCAAACCCGAGAAATACAAGTGTTCGTCGAAGGCATTGAAACGGAAGCCGAATGGCAAACATTAGTGGATCTACATATCAATGGCGCCCAGGGTTATTGGATCGCAAATCTCGAACTTCGGTCCTAAACACTGAGTCCTGGTCGTGCCAACCGCGATATAATCAGGGCCCCCGATTGTCCCGCCGCGAGCTGTAAATTATGACCGTTCGAACCCGTGTTGCGCCTTCTCCCACTGGCGATCCGCATGTGGGTACTGCCTACATAGCGCTGTTTAACTTGTGTTTTGCCCGTCGGCACGGCGGCAAGTTTATTCTCAGGGTCGAGGATACTGATCAGCAGCGCAGTAGTAAAAGTTCTGAACAGAAGATTTTTGACAGCCTGCGCTGGCTGGGGCTTGAGTGGGATGAAGGGCCCGATGTTGGTGGTGAATTCGGTTCCTACCGCCAGAGCGAAAGATCCGAGATCTATCAGCGTTATGCGCGGGAGCTGATTGAGGGGGGTCATGCGTTTTATTGCTTCGCGACACCGCAGGAGCTGGAAGAAATGCGTCGGGAGCAGATGGCCCGAGGCGAAACGCCCCGGTACGACGGTCGTGGCTTAAAGCTCTCCGACACTGATATACAAGCACGTCTGGCGGCGGGTGAGCCTCACGTGATTCGAATGAAAGTGCCTGAGCAGGGCGTCTGTCGGTTCCAGGATATGCTGCGTGGTGAGATTGAGATCCCCTGGGCGCAGGTGGATATGCAGGTGCTGGTCAAGGCTGACGGCCTGCCCACTTATCACCTTGCCAATGTCGTGGATGATCATCTGATGGAAATTAGCCATGTGATCAGGGGTGAGGAGTGGATCAATTCCGCACCCAAGCACCAGCTTTTGTATGAGTATCTGGGCTGGGAGATGCCGGTGCTATGCCATATGCCGCTCCTGCGAAACCCTGATAAAAGTAAACTCAGCAAGCGTAAAAACCCAACAGGGATCAATTATTACCGCGCTATGGGCTATATGCCCGAAGCGCTGGTTAATTATCTTGGTCGCATGGGTTGGTCCATGCCTGAAGAAGAAGAGAAGTTCACCCTGGTGCAGATGATTGAGCACTTTGATATCCAGCAGGTTCGCCTGGGTGGCCCCGTATTTGATATGGAGAAGCTTGATTGGCTTAATGGCCGATGGATTCGGGAAGAACTAGATCACGAAAGCTTTGCCCGGAGGGTAGCGGAGTGGGCTCTGGACGAGGATAAAATCAAAAAACTTGTGCCGCTAATTCAGGATCGGGTGGAGAAATTCAGCGATCTAGCGCCCATGGTCGCCTACCTGATGTCCGGCTACCCGGCCATTGAAGCGCAAAGTTTTATGCACCAGAAACTGAACGAGGACGATTGCCGCAAATTCTTGCAGTTCGGTGCCTGGCTGCTGGATGAGCAGACCGAGTGGCAGCGCGATATGCTATATCAGGCCTTTGAGTCCCTGGCCAAAACCCTGGATATCAAGCTGAAGGATTTTCTGTTTCCGTTCTTTGTCGCGCTCTCCGGCCAGGGTACGGCCCTGCCACTGTTTGATTCCATGGTGATAATGGGCCCGGATATGGTGCGAGCAC
>DLXZ01000216.1:13596-13829 GCA_003448675.1 Porticoccaceae bacterium | reverse complement strand
AGGCCCAGTCGACGCGCAGCGACAGGGGGTTGCGCGTGATGTCGAAACCGAGTCCGGCACTCGACAGCGAGCCGGCATCTGGCGCGTCGACCGAGAAGGCCTCGCCGCCGTCGAAGAACAGCCGGCTGCGCAAGGCCACGCCGGACACGGCACTCAGGTGCTGAAGGCTGACGCTGCCGAAATAGCCGTAGTCACCGCGCACTTCGGCGCTCGGAAAGCCGCGCACGCTGCCC
>DLXZ01000216.1:1978-13427 GCA_003448675.1 Porticoccaceae bacterium | reverse complement strand
AAAGCCGCGCACGCTGCCCGGTCCGCCCAGCGAGAACTTCTCGGTGTCAGCCAGCGGGTCGGGTGACCAGGTGCCCGCAGCCCGCACATAGAGCTGCAGGCTGCGCGCGAGCGGCATCAGGTGCTGCACGTCCAGATCCCACTTCAGGCGCTGGTTGCCCTCGACTTCGCCGTCGGCGAAGTCTTCGATCGACAGCGAGTCGAAATTCGATGACACGGAGCTGCCTACCTGCGTCACGGCGGCGTTGTCGTGCGTACGAGTGTAGGCAAGCCCTGCGCGCAGCAGTGTGATCGAGGTCTGGTTGAAGATCAGGCCGCTGAAATCGGCATTGGACAGCGTGCGGGTGGCACCGACCGAGAGCATCAGACGCTGACGGGCGTCCAGCAGCAGCGGGTGCTCCACGGTGAGTTCGCCGTTGCGGCTGCGACCGCCCACCGGCGAGCCGTCGATTTCGAACTCGGCGTGGCTGTAGCCGATGCGCACGCGCGTGCCCCGGTAGTTCAGGGGTACCGAGTACAGCACGGACCCGTAGCGCGTCAGCGCCTCCTCGGACACGAGGCCGGTGAGCTGCAGCTGATCCTCGACCCGCAGCGGGTTGTTGAGTGTCGCCGAGGCAGTCAGGCGGATCTCGCCGACGCTTTCCCGGCCGAAGTTGTCGAGGGTCAGGCCGCCCTCGATCGGGCGTTCGTCGAGGCTCACCAGCACGTCGCTGTCACCCGGCGCCGCGCCGGGTCGTATCGTGGCCCGGGCCTCGAGTCCGGGGAGCGCGCTGAGGGCACGCAATCCCTGCTGCAGGGAGTCGGCGCGATAAATCTCGCGGGGCCGGAAAGCACGGAGATAACGGCGGACATGCTCCGGCTGGTAGCGTTCCGCGCCCTCGATCTGCACGCTGGCGACGCGGCCTTCCGACACCTGCAGCAGCACCACGCCGTCGCTGACCTTCTGCGGCGGCAGGTTGACCGTTGCCAGCGTGTAGCCGCGCTCGCTGTAGAAGGCGGCGATGCGATCCGCCGCCTCGTACAGCTCGCCCAGCGTCACGCGGCGGCCGAGGTAATCCTTGAGCTGCGCCGACAGGTGTTGCTCAGAGAACAGGGCATGGCCGGTGAACTCGAACCGCTGCACGACGAGCGTGCCTTCGCCCGGCGCCAGCACCGGCACGACGCGGGGTTGCTGGGGTGCTGAAATGGCGGGTTCCGAGGACTGCGGCGTCGCCAGCCCGGGCGAGGGCTCCAGCGTATTGCCCAGTTCGCCAGGCGCTACCGTCTGCGCGTGTACGACCATGCAGGCCGACAACCCGAAGGCCGCCGCGACCGTCTGCCTGAGCTCCCTTCGAGACCTGCGCATCTGTTTCCCCTGGCGATCGGCTGACCCTGCGCAACCGACGGAAAGCCCGGGCACTATAGCTCAGCGTTTCGAAAGGGATCGCGACAGTCATCACGTCCGTGCCTGGCCCGGTGCCGGTCTGGCGCGAGCCCGGGGCGTGCCGACAGGCCGGTCGAGCGGAACCCCATCTGGTAAAGTAGGCTGGAAGCATCGCGCGAGAGACCACCTTCAGTGGTGGCGCCGAAGGCGCAAACCGCCCGGAATCGCTCAGGGTGAGCCGGGGCCTTCGTGAAGCAAAGCTTCACGCCGGCGAACGCCCGGCCATGGATGGCCGGGCCGGGGCTGGATCGAAGCGGTGAAGTCGCGCCAAGGACGGCCGGGGTAAACTAAAGCTGTAGTCGTTAAACGAAGCATCGCGCGAGAGACCACCTTCAGTGGTGGCGCCGAAGGCGCAAACCGCCCGGAATCGCTCAGGCAAACGGAGCGCGATGTCGCAGCAAAACTCTGGAGAGCGTCCGCGCTTGCGCGGACCACCGACGAGGCAGAGGCGGTCCGCCGCTTTCGAACTTTCAGGTTCCCGGACAGAGGGGCGGTTCGTACCGAAGTCACTTCCATCGGCAGAACCGCATGCTCAAGCACACCGCGCTGCACCCCGAACACGTCCGCCTCGGCGCCCGGCTGGTCGATTTCGCTGGTTGGGACATGCCGATCCAGTACGCCTCCCAGCTCGACGAGCATCACGCCGTGCGCCTGAGCGCCGGCATGTTCGACGTGGCGCACATGTCCGCCGTCGACCTGCACGGCGCCCGGGTGCGTGAGTTCCTGCGCCGCCTGCTGGCCAACGACGTGGCCAAGCTGACAGTCGGCGGCAAGGCCCTCTACACCTGCATGCTGCGCGACGACGGCGGCGTGCTGGACGACCTGATCGTGTATTTCATGGACGAGTCGTGGTTCCGGCTCGTCGTCAACGCCGGCACGACGGACAAGGACCTGGCCTGGATCCGCCGGCATGCCGCGGATTTCGGCGTCGATGTCCATCATCGCGACGATCTGGGCATCCTGGCGGTGCAGGGACCCGAGGCGCGGGCAAAGGTCGAGCCGCTGCTGCCGGCCGCGCTGCGCGCAGCGGCCGGGACACTGGAGAACTTCCAGGCTGCCGTCGATGGCGACGTTTTCGTTGCGCGCACCGGCTACACCGGCGAGGGCGGTTTCGAGCTGATGCTCCCGCACGCCGCCCTGATCGCGCTGTGGAAACAGTTGCTGGACGCCGGCGTGAAACCCTGCGGGCTGGGCGCGCGCGACACCCTGCGTCTCGAAGCCGGCATGAATCTGTACGGCCAGGATATGGATGAGAGCAGTTCTCCGCTAGAGGTGAATCTGGGCTGGACCGTGGCTTGGGACCCGCAAGACCGGGATTTCGTCGGTCGCCAGGACCTGCTCGCCCAGCAAAAAAAAGGCCTTGTTAGTAAACAGGTGGGTGTATTGATGACCGAGCGGGGCGTGTTACGTGCCGGTCAGAAAATTTTTTTCGCGGACACCGATACTCCCGGCGTGCTAACCAGTGGTAGCTTTTCACCGACGCTTGGGTATTCTATCGGCCTTGGCCGGGTGCCAGTGACTGCCAGTGGGCGGGGAGAAGTCGACATACGCGGCAAGCGTAAGGCCGTACGTCTGTTGAAACCGGGTTTTGTGCGCGATGGCCGTTCCCTGGTCGGCGCTGTTTAGAGAGTGAATGGGAGACAAAGCATGATTGAGACACCTACTGAACTGAAGTATGCCGAGACTCATGAATGGTTGCGTGACGAGGGTGATGGCATGATTTCAGTTGGTATTACCGATTATGCCCAGGATGCCCTGGGTGATGTGGTTTATGTGGAGTTGCCGGAAGTGGGTGACCAACTCGCCGCCCAGGACGAAGCCGGTGCCGTGGAATCAGTGAAGGCGGCTTCGGATATTTATGCGCCGGTATCCGGTGAGGTGATTGCCATCAACCAGGCCCTTGAGGAAGAGCCTGAAATAATCAATGAATCCCCCTATGGCGATGGCTGGTTTTTCAAAATGAAAATCCATGACGCCGCCGAGTTTGAAAGCCTGCTCAATGCGGCGGACTACATCGCCAGTACCGAGGAAGAGGAATAAACGAATAACCGGGGCGGTTGTGTTGCCCCGAAGCCTGCCCCTCGGATTTTCCAGATGAAATCTTATGTGCCTTGTTGCGCTGGCCTATAAAAGCCACCCCAACTATCCGCTTATCGTTGTCGCTAATCGTGATGAAAATTACGATCGACCTGCGTTGGAGGCGGATTTCTGGTCCGACCAGCCGGACCTCCTCGCCGGTCGTGACCTGGAAGCCGGGGGCACCTGGTTTGGTGTCAATCGGGCTGGTCAATGGGCCACCGTGACCAATTTTCGCGGTGGCGATTCCGGGGGTGAGCTATCACGGGGCGAACTGCCCACCGATTTTCTTGCCGATCCATCCCTGAGTCTGGCTGACTATTTCCATCAGGTGCAAGACAGGGGTGAGAATTATCGGGGGTTTAATCTATTAGCCGGCAGCGCCCACGATTTGGCTTATTGCAATAATTTAAATGATCGCCTGGAATTTCTGGACCCAGGACTCTATACGTTGAGCAATGATGTGCTTGACACCCCCTGGCCCAAGGCGGAGCTGGCGCGCATGAGGCTGGAAAAGGTGATCGAGGCGGACACCTTGCGCAGCGAGGTGCTTATCGCGGTGTTGTCCTCACGCAAGGCCTTTCCCGACGGGCGCCTACCCGATACCGGCGTCGGCCTGGAAATGGAGCGGACCCTGTCACCACCCTTTATTGTTTCCCACAGCTACGGTACACGTTGCACGACGGTGCTACTGATGGACAAACATGGCGGGGTTGAGTTTGCCGAGCAGTCCTACCTGCGTGGTAAAGCGGTGGGCAAGCTGCGCCAGTATCGATTTACCACTGGCGCCTGATGGCTGACTAATTGATCGGCTGAATACCGGTGGGATGTAACAAAGCGCTGAGTTCAGGTCGTTCCAGCGCACTTTCCAGAAAACTGTGAACAGCAAAGGTGTCGCCCAGCTGGCAGGCGTGCTCGGCGATAGCAGTCAGCTCCGCAAAACTTAGTTGCCGGATTACCGCTTTGACCTTGGGCAGGTTGGCAGAACTCATGGACAGCACCTGATAACCCATGCCCACCAGCAGGGCCGCGCCCATGGGGTTTCCGGCCAACTCGCCACAGACGCTGATCGGACAGTCGGCGGCTTTAGCACTGTCGGCGATGATTTTCAGTACCTTCAGTAGCCCTGGGTGAAAGGTGTGGTATAGCTCGGCGACCTGGGAGTTATTGCGATCAACAGCCAGGAGATACTGAGTCAGGTCGTTGGTGCCCACCGACAGGAAGTCCACCCGCCGGGCCATTTCCGCCACCTGATAAGCCGCAGCGGGAACCTCAATCATGGCGCCCACGGAAGGGAATGTAAACTGATAACCCTCTTCAAGGGTCAGTTCATTGTAAACCTGCCGGATCAGGGTCAGGGCGCTATCCACCTCTAAAGTGTTGGAGACCATTGGCAGGAGGATGCTGAGGTTATTGAGTCCGACGCTCGCGCGCATCATGGCCCGCAGCTGAACCAGAAATATCTCCGGATGATCCAGTGTGACCCGAATGCCCCGCCAGCCGAGAAAGGGATTGGCCTCATTGATGGGGAAATAGGGCAGGGCTTTGTCACCGCCGATATCGAGGGTACGCATCGTCACCGGCAGCGGTGCAAACATTTCCAGCTGCTCCCGGTACATCTTGCGCTGCTCCTCCTCCGAGGGGAAACGATCAAGCATGAAGAAGGGGATCTCGGTTCGGTAGAGTCCCACGCCTTCGGCGCCTCGGTTGAGGGAGAGTACGGTATCCAGCTGAAGGCCTGTGTTGACCCACAAGGAAACCTGATGCTGGTCGGTGGTTTCACAGGGTTCATCCTTGAGTGTTTCAAGATGCCGAGCCAGGGACTGTTCTTCCTGATAGGCATTTTCGTAGGTTTGTAGCAGCTTCTCCGTGGGTTCACAGATCACCTGTCCCTGATAGCCATCGACGATCAGGTTTTTGCCTTCGAGCTCGGTCCAGGGCAGGTCAACAGCCCCCATAATGGTGGGAATACCCATGGCCCGGCCCAGAATCGCGATGTGGGAGTTGTGTGAACCACGCACCGAGACCATGGCGCGAATTTTTTCGTAGGGTACATCGGCCAGATGTGGCGCGGCCAGTTCCTCGCCGACGAGGATGGTGTTATCGGGGTAGACTGGCTCCGCATGCTGGAGTTGTTGCAAGTGCCCCAGTACCCGACGGCCCAGATCATGAACATCCGCCGCCCGCTCGCTGAGATAGGGGTTTTGCATTTTCTTGAAAGTGCGAATATGGGCGATCATCACCTGGCTCCAGGCGCTTTGCGCACAGAGGCCTTCCTCAATTAGCGCCACAACTTCACCGCCGAGGGAAGTGTCTTCCAGCATGCTGAGGTAAACATCAAATAGCGCCAGCTCTTCGCTGTTGAGTTTATCGCTCAGGTCATCCCTGGCGGCGCGTAAATCCTCTTTTGTCTGTTCCAGCGCATCATGCAGCTGTTCCAGCTCGCTGTTGATATCTTCGGCGAGGCGTCTGGGGACAGCGTATAAGTCCGCGGGTGTTGAAACCAGCACCGCTTCGCCAATGCCGATACCCTGGGCGCTTGGGAGGCCGTCGTAGTGGTGGTCACTGACTATTTCTCCGCTATGCAAGGTCGCTCTGGCCAGTTCTCCAGTGGCCCTCGCGTGGGCGATCACCCCGGCCAACTGGGCCGAAATCGTCACCAGAAAAGCTTCTTCGCTCTCATCGAATCGTCGGCGCTGTTGTTGCTGCACCACCAGCACGCCCAGTACACTGCGGTGGTGAATAATAGGCGCGCCCAGAAAGGACTTGAATTTCTCCTCGCCGGTTTCCGCGAAATAACTGAACCGGGGATGAGTCTCGGCGTCCTGAAGGTTCAGGGGTTCGGCGCGCTGGGCCACCAGGCCAACCAAGCCTTCTTCAAGACTCATGGCCACCTTGCCCACCGCTTCAGGCAGGAGCCCGTCGGTGGCTGCCAGCACGTAGCGGTCGTTACCGACGTCGTGCAAATAGACCGAACACACGCCCGTGTCCACGGCGGCTTTAACCTGACTAACGATGATTTGCAGTACGGAACTAAAATCGTCGGCTGTGTTTACTTCCTGGACAATCCGGCGCAGTGAATCAAGCATGGTTCACCGTTTAGTACCGATAAATTTGCGCTCAATCTCGCTGTGGACGTGTGCCAGTTCCTTAAGTGCTTTACGGTAGACCTCGCGCTTGAATTCGATCACCTGACTGATGGGGTACCAGTAAGAGACCCACTTCCAGCCGTCAAATTCTGGTTTGCTGCCGCGGTCAAAGCGGATGCGGGCCTGGTCGCCTCTGAGACGCAGCAGATACCATTTTTGTTTCTGACCGACACAAATTGGCGATTTGTTGTGGCGAATATAGCGCCTGGGTAGGCGATACCGTAGCCAACCACGGGTCTGGGCGAGCACTTCAACGTCGTCCGCTTCCAGTCCCACTTCTTCGTAAAGCTCCCGAAACAGGGCGTCGGTGGGGTGTTCCCCGGCGTCAATGCCGCCCTGGGGAAACTGCCAGGCATTCTGGCCCACACGTTTGGCCAGCATCAGTTTGCCTTTCCCATCAGCGAGAATAATGCCCACGTTGGGTCGAAAGCCGTCGCTATCAATCATATCCATCGAATGCGCCTTTAAATGCTCAAGCCATTAATCATTATTGGTGTCTCCGCAAAAACCAGGCCCTTTATGGACTATTGTTCCATGTTGTCAGGAGCTCGGCAAACAGGCGTTGTGAGGGCCGGTTAATAGGGGTATTCTGCGCGGTTTTCCGGCCTTAAGAGGATGTTCAAGGGTGTCATTAGCGCTGTTTGATCTCGACAATACCCTGATTGCTGGCGACAGCGATTACGAGTGGGGAAAGTGGCTGGTACACCAGAACAAAGTGGATGCTCATCATTACCAATGTATGAATGAGCATTTTTATCAGCAATATCAGGCTGGCGAGCTGGATATTTTCGCCTATCTGGAATTTGCCCTGGCACCTCTTGCAAGCATCGACCCAGCCGAGTTACAGGCCCTGCAGACTGACTTTATGGCGGAAATTATCCAGCCTATGTGGTTGCCCCGGGCCGAGCAACTGCTGAGTCGGCATCGACAACAGGGCGATAACCTGGTGATTATTTCCGCCACTAACCGCTTTATTGTCGAGCCCATCTGCCGCAAACTCGGGGTTAGGGAAATTATCGCCACGGAACCGGAAATGTGCGATGGCCGTTACACTGGCAAGGTCAGGGGCATACCCAGCTACCGGGAGGGTAAGGTGGAACGCTTGGAAGCCTGGCTGGTGGGTCGCCCTGATACCCTTGAGGGCAGTTATTTTTACAGTGACTCGCTGAATGATCTTGCTCTGCTGCAAACGGTCGATCATCCCGTGGCGGTGGATCCCGACCCCCAGCTTAAAGCCGAGGCCGAAGCGTGCGGCTGGCCGATAATCTCCCTGCGTGACTGATCATGCTTAAGTATCCCGACATTGACCCGCTACTGATAAGCCTGGGGCCTTTAAAGGTTCACTGGTATGGTGTCATGTATCTGCTGGGTTTTCTGGCCGCCTGGCTGCTCGCCCGTTCCCGCAGTCAACGGGCCTGGTCGCCGGTGCGCAAAGACCAGGTGGAGGATCTGGTGGTCTGGGCGGCCTTTGGCGTGATCCTCGGTGGCCGCTGTGGTTATGTGCTTTTCTATAATTTTGACAAGTGGGTGGCTGACCCCCTATGGCTATTTCGCCTGTGGGAGGGTGGCATGGCTTTTCACGGCGGCCTGTTGGGTGTGATCGTGGCGATGGTCATTTATGCCCGGCGCATCGGGCAGTCGTTTTTTGAGATCACCGATTTTGTCGCGCCCCTGGTGCCCATCGGCCTCGGGCTGGGTCGATTGGGTAACTTCATTGGTCAGGAGCTCTGGGGACGTCCGACGCAGTCGTCCTGGGGCATGATCTTCCCCCGGGATCCCGAACAACTGGCGCGCCACCCATCACAGCTCTACCAATTTGCGTTGGAAGGCCTATTGCTGTTTGGAATTTTGTGGTGGTATTCCCGCAGGCCAAGGCCTATTGCCGCCATCAGTGGGCTGTTCTTATTATGCTATGGCGTTTTTCGTTTCACGGTGGAGTTTGTCCGTGAACCGGACCAACATATCGGCTTTGACCTGCTCGGCTGGCTTACTCGCGGCCAGCTTCTAAGCCTGCCAATGATCATCGCTGGCGCGGCTATGGTGAGTGTCGCGTTGTGGTGGCACCGCCGAACGCGGATTGCATCCGGCAGCGGAAAATAGATACGGGATTAGCCATGCAGCAATATCTGGATTTGATGCGCCTGGTGCGTGACAAGGGGATACGCAAGGGCGACCGCACCGGCACCGGCACACTGAGTGTTTTCGGTCACCAGATGCGTTTTGATCTGGCCGACGGCTTCCCCCTGGTGACCACTAAAAAAGTACACCTCAAGTCGATTATTTACGAGCTGCTTTGGTTTTTGAAAGGTGACACCAATATCGCTTACTTGAGTGATCACGGGGTCAGCATCTGGGATGAATGGGCGACGGAAGCAGGCGATTTGGGGCCGGTTTATGGCTACCAGTGGCGCTCCTGGCCCCTGTCCGACGGCGGCGCCATTGACCAGATAAAAGAAGTTGCCCAGCAGTTGAGGGAGCGACCGGATTCCCGGCGTCTGATCGTGTCAGCCTGGAATCCCGCCCAGTTACCGGACGAAAGCATTTCACCCCAGGTCAATGTTGAAAACGGCAACATGGCCCTGGCACCCTGCCACGCGCTGTTTCAGTTTTATGTGGCGGAAGGGCGCCTCAGTTGTCAGCTCTATCAGCGTAGCGCCGACATTTTTCTGGGTGTGCCTTTTAATATCGCATCCTATGCCCTGCTGACCTTGATGATGGCGCAGGTTAGCGGGCTTAAGCCGGGGGAGTTTATCCATACGCTAGGTGACGCCCACCTGTACCTGAATCATCTGGAGCAGACGGACCGGCAGTTGGCGCGGGAGCCACGGCCCCTGCCCCGAATGCGATTGAATCCAGAGGTGAATGATATTTTTAGCTTCAATTATGAAGATTTCAGCCTCGAAGACTACGACCCCCACCCCGGTATTGCCGCGCCTATCGCCATCTAAGCGCGGTTTTCAGACAGTGCGATAGCGTAAGTAGCCCGAGCTGGATTTACTCGGCAACGAAGCCTTTCCAAGTGCCCATATATTTCACAAAGGCCTCGCCCAGGCCCTCGGCGCGCAGGTGATCCGCTGGTACCGGGTTGCTGGCCGGGATGAAGTTGGCATTGGCGGCGGTCTGATTGGGGAAGTCATGATGCAGGATCGCGGCCCTGCCGAGCAGGACGAAATCCACCCCGGCTTCAAGACAGTGGCGGGCATGCTGTGGGGTGCGAATTTTTCCGGCCACGCCCAGGCGCACATCGCCGCGATCCAGCTCAGTGAAATAGGACATCAGGCTGCGGCCCTGGTGAGCTTCCTCGGCGGGTTCCTTGAACACATCCCAGAGTGACATATCCAGATAATCGATCTGCCCCTCACTCATCAGTTGCTGGGCCAGCGTTGTCGCGTCATTGAGTTCGATACCGAAGCGCTCCGGCGACAGGCGAACACCCAGGTTAAAATCCTCGCTGCAGCGGGCGCGAATACCTTTAATGATTTCTACGAGGGGCCGGGCGCGGTTTTCCAGTGATCCACCGAACTGGTCTTCCCGGTGGTTGGTCTCGGCACTGAGAAACTGACAAATGATATAGCCGTGGGCGCCGTGGATTTCGACACCGTCAAAACCGGCTTTTTCCGCTCGTTCTGCGGCGGCGATAAAATCTTCAATCAGTTGTTCCACTTCCGCCGTGGACAGTGCCCGCGCCCCGGTTTCGGCATCTGCCGAGGGGGCAACGGGCGTTTCTCCGATCAGACCCTCGGGCGAGCGCATCCCGGCGTGGTGAATCTGCACCACTGACAGGCTATCGTGATGGTTGATATCCCTGGCCAGACGGCTCAGACCTTCCAGGTGGTCATCGGAAAAAATACCCAGCTGGCCGGGAAAGCCCTGGCCAACCGCCTGCACGTGGGCGGCGGCGGTCATGGTCAGTGCGAAGCCGCCTTGGGCGCGCATGGTCAGCCACTTGTGTTCGTCATCGGACAGACGACCGTCCGGGTGACTTTGTAGGTTAGTCAGAGGGGCCAAGCCGAATCGGTTTTTCAGGGGGGCGCCGCGCTTAAAGCTCATGGGGTCGAATAAAGAGGGCATGGGATTGGAAGTTCCTGGTGGTCTTGTGAAGAGAATACATTGGCGCGGGGATAGTAAGTGCTTGCCTTTCCTGGGGTCAATGAAGATTGCAGCAAGTCCCATGAGGCGTTGGACAGCGCTGGCGTTAAGCCACTCGTTTGGCGGAAAATAGCGTTATCCCGACGGTACAAGCAAAACCCGACCTACGAAAAGTAACTGAGCAGTAAGTAGAGAAGCTAAATGGTGAGAATAGCCCTGATAGCCGCCGTGGCTGAAAACGGCGTCATCGGTAACAACAACGAATTGCCATGGCGCATACCAGCGGATCTGAAGTACTTTAAACAGGTCACTATAGGTAAGCCCATTATCATGGGTCGGCTTACTTACGAATCCATCGGCAAGGCCCTGCCGGGGCGAACCAATATTGTGGTCAGCACAAATACGGAATTTCAGGCCCCTGGCGCGCGGGTCTGCAATTCGCTGGAAGGGGCCATAAACCTTGCGAAAGAGCTAGTCAGGGATTTGGCGATGGGTGAGGTGATCATTATTGGCGGCGAGCAAATCTACCGCCAGGCCATGCCCCATGTGAAACGTTTGTACCTGACACGGGTAAAAAGCGTGGTTGAAGGGGACGCACGATTCCCGGATTACCGAGAAGAGGAATGGGAGAAAATGTCAATCGGGTCTTCTCCGGGGTCGCGAGACCAGCCTGCCTGTGAGTTTGTTATGCTCACCCGCGGGTGAGCATAACA
>DLXZ01000216.1:1524-1769 GCA_003448675.1 Porticoccaceae bacterium | reverse complement strand
TGTTATGCTCACCCGCGGGTGATTTCCATAAATAGCTTGAAGGGCTAATAAAAGAAATGTTGGCGAGAGGGCCTGTCGCGTTGGTTTTTTTGAAATCGAGAGCGCCCATGGTCGAACAATGACCGCTTAGCCAAATTAAATGTCATTTGAGACAATGTCGAATATTGTTTCTCGCTGGATCTGTTGGTAGTGTACTCATATCCGGGGCAACCTGCCGGAGGCGGTTTCTTCTTGGTTTCCTCCGC
>DLXZ01000216.1:1019-1287 GCA_003448675.1 Porticoccaceae bacterium | reverse complement strand
GAGTAGCAGGTTGTAGGGAAAGCTGATCTCATGATTGGCTCATTAATTATAATAAGCTAACAGATAGCTATAATTCAGGAAGCCTAATAAAAATGAAGTTCTTATGCAGAATGCAACCTTTCTGCTGGCTCGTAGTGATTGGCCTTGGGTTCGGCCAGGATGCCATAGCGCAGGAAGTGGATACCGTACTTAAAGCAGGAGCTGATAAAACGGCTGCCGCGCAACAATCCCAAAAGCGAATCGATCAGCTGGCTGAGCAGACCTACGA
>DLXZ01000216.1:423-763 GCA_003448675.1 Porticoccaceae bacterium | reverse complement strand
GTGCTGCAGGATTTCCGTATGGTCAACAAGCAGATTGAGGGCCTGCGTGTTTACAACGCCCAGCTGGGAAAACAGATAGAAAACCAGCAGCAGTCCATGGCCGATATAGCGGCGTCAATAGAAAATGCCACGGTTATAGANNCGGCAAATCATGCCGCTGTCGATCAAGATGCTAGATGCCCTTGAGCAATATATCAATCTGGATTTGCCCTTTGAGCGGGAGGCGCGCCTGACTTCGGTTGCTCGCGTTCGGGCCAATCTTGATGCCACGCGTTTCAGCGCCGCGGAAAAATTCCGTCAGGTGTTAGAGCTTTATGATATCGAATCGGGTTACGGGGAG
>DLXZ01000216.1:0-130 GCA_003448675.1 Porticoccaceae bacterium | reverse complement strand
CTATTGACCAGTACAGCGGTTTGTTACCCATCGATGGTCAGGATCGCCAAGTGACTTTTTTAAGGATTGGCCGCATTGCCCTGCTATACCAGACATCGGACCAGAGCCAGGCAGGTGTCTGGGACAGCAC
>DLXZ01000171.1:1169-4303 GCA_003448675.1 Porticoccaceae bacterium | reverse complement strand
TTGACATCCAGGCCAGCCAGTTTGCCGGCATCCTTTGTGGCCTGTCGCTGACTGTCGTTGAAGTAAGCCGGCACGGTCACCACGGCTTCGGTAACCGATTCGCCCAGGTAATCCTCGGCGGTTTTCTTCATCTTTTTCAGCACTTCAGCGGAAATCTGTGGCGGCGCCTTCTTGTCGCCATTGACCTCAACCCAGGCATCCCCATTGTCGGCTTTGACGATTTTATAGGGCACCATGGAAATGTCTTTTTGCACCACATCGTCTTCAAACCGACGCCCGATCAATCGCTTCACCGCAAACAGGGTGTTAGTGGGATTGGTTACCGACTGGCGCTTGGCGGACTGACCGACCAGCACCTCGCTATCGTCGGCAAAGGCGACGATGGACGGCGTTGTGCGCGCGCCTTCGGCATTTTCGATCACTTTGGGCTTGTCGCCCTCCATGACAGCCACACAGGAATTGGTGGTTCCCAGGTCAATTCCGATTATTTTGCCCATTTCGGCATTCTCCGCTTGTCTGACTTGTTACGTTGCAATTACTTAGCCTATATTGGCGCAAAACCGCCGATTTCAAGGCTGGTTTCCGCCGGATTACACTCTGGGCCTAGCCCTGTATTTCCGCACCTTTCGATACCACGACCATGGCGGGTCGAACCAGACGCCCATTCAGCAAATAGCCTTTTTGAAAAACTTCTATGACCGTATTCGCGGCAATCTCGGGATGGGGCACCATGGTCATGGCCTGGTGAAATTCGGGATCAAAGGCTTGCCCGGTGGGGTCAATAGGCTCCACCTTGTTGCGCGCCAGGACATCGAGAAAGCTCTTCAACGTCAATTCCATCCCTTCCCGAATAGCCTTTTGAGCCTCACTATCGGCATCCGACGCCGCATCCACCGTCGCCAGACCGCGCTCGAGGTTATCGACCACCGGCAATAACTCGCCGACAAAGTTTTCCAGCGCATATTTGTGGGCGTTCTCAATATCCCGATCCACCCGCCGGCGCAGGTTCTGCATCTCCGCCTGCACTCTCAGCACCTGGTCTTTAGCTTCACTCAGTTCCGCTTCCAGCGTTTCCTGGGCTGCGTCCGCGTTTTGCTCATCGGCTTCCACTTCCGGCACCCCATCCAGAGCTTCGGCCTGACCTTGCGCCCCGGAAACGTTATCCGCCTCCACGCCCTCATCTTCCGGACTATTTTGTTCAGTCGACACAATATCCCCCACGGTTAATGGCTAAGCGCTATATTGGGTCAATCCCACACCTTTCAAGCGCTGGATGAAGTTGATTGCAATCGCCCCGTTAGATTCGGTATAACACCATTTATTCCACTGACTTCCCAACCATCAAAGGGGCTGTTCGCTCCGTCGCAGATACCCAGGGTCCGTGCTTACTTCCCTTGTCATTAATAATTTCACCCTTGTCAGCCGGCTTGAGCAGGAATTCGGTGCCGGCATGACCGTGATCACCGGTGAAACCGGCGCCGGTAAATCGCTGATACTCGATGCCTTGGGCCTGGCGCTAGGGGACCGCGGAGATACCGATCGCATTCGTCTTGATGCGGAGCGGGTGGAGGTGGCGGCCAGCTTTGATATCGGCGCAAACCGGGCTGCCCAAAGCTGGTTGGACGAACAAGGCTTCGAGCGTGACACCGACAGCGGAGAGTGTCTGGTTAGGAGGAATCTCAACCGCGAAGGCCGCTCGCGAGGCTATGTCAATGGCCAGCCGGCAACCATGGCCCAACTACGGGACCTTGGCGGCCTGATTATTGACATACACAATCAGCACGAACATCAGTCGCTGCTGTCCAGGGAACACCAGCGTGACTTGCTGGACGATTTTGGCGGCTACGCGAAGCTTCGCGACACCGTCGCGGAGAGCTACCACGACTGGTCAGCGGCTAGAAAGGCCAGGGATCACTGGCGAAACAACAGTGGCGAAATCAGCGAGCGCCGGGATTTATTGAGCTTTCAAACCCAGGAACTGGAACAACTGGGGCTTGCCGAAGGTGAAATAGAAACACTGGAAAAAGAACAGCTGCTACTGTCCAACGCCGAATCCATACTCCGAAACTGCCAACTGGTGCTTCAGCTCTGCGATGACAGTGGCGACAGCGAAGCGCTACCCGCACTGAGTGCTCTCAATAAAGCCTGCACCATGCTGGAGGCCCTGCCCCAGGTCGGCGGGGCAATCGAAGAAGCCGGCAAACTGCTCGACTCAGCGCGCATCCAGGTGGCAGAGGCGGTTACGGAAATCCAGCAACACCTCAACTCCAGTGAACTTGACCCCGAGCGCCTGGCCCAGATTGAAGAACGACTGTCCCTGGCCTACCAGCTGGCCCGCAAACATAAAATCAAGGCAGAGGAACTCCCCGCCCACCTGCGGGCACTCGGCAAAGAACTGGCGCAACTGGAAACGACAGGCGCCGACGGGGAAGATATTGAAGAACAAGTCAGGCACAGCGAGACCCAATACCTGAAGGCGGCTGAAAAACTGAGCAAATCCCGCAACAAAGCGGCGAAAGCTTTCGCCACGGCCGTCAACGGGCAACTTAAGGATCTGGCCATGGGAGGCGCTTCTATCGAAGTTGGCCTAAATACTAACGAAGGCAACAGATACAGCCCCAACGGCCTCGAAAGCGTGGAGTTTCTGGTCAGCACCAACCCGGGGCAGGCCCACCGCGCCCTGGCTAAAGTCGCCTCCGGCGGCGAGTTGTCCCGAATCAGTCTCGCCATCCAGGTGGTAGCGGCGGAAAATTCCAGCATCCCGGTGCTGGTATTTGACGAAGTCGACGTGGGTGTCGGCGGCGCCACTGCCAGCGTCATTGGCAAGTTACTATGCAAGCTCGGCCAATCAGGCCAAATCCTGTGTATCTCCCATCAGGCCCAGGTGGCCAGTTACGCGCAACACCATTTACTTGCCTGCAAGTCACAAACAGACAAGGTGACCGAGAGCGAACTGGTTCTGCTGGACGAGACGGCGCGCGCACGCGAAATCGCCCGCATGCTCGGAGGCGAGGAGCTAACCCCTGCCACCCTCTCCCACGCCCAGGAAATGCTTAAAGCCAGTCAGTCTTTTTGAATAAGCACGCGCATTAAACTCTCGATTCCTGTTTCTTCCGGCATAAAAAAACCGGCGC
>DLXZ01000171.1:0-915 GCA_003448675.1 Porticoccaceae bacterium | reverse complement strand
CGTAAAGTCACTTCATCGGTCCAGTCTATGGGCGTCAACGCAGCGGCATAGTCTTTACTATCCATGACAGTCACAAACATATCCACCGTCCATTCACTGTTCGGCTTGTAGGTGACAGAAGGCTGGGACAACCACGAGCCGTTAAAGTCATACAGAAAGGAAAAACCGAAACGCCACTTGAGCGTTGGCGAAGGCTGGGTAAAGGCAAAGGCTACCGCATCCCAGCCGCCGTCTTCCTCACCACCAGAGGGGCCTTTATCAATATCGCCGCCCAGAGTGCTGAGATGGTGGCCGACAAAGTCACTTTCGCTTTTGTGCATCCACTGAAAGGAAAAATACGTGGCAGGGAAGTTTTGCGAAAGGCGGTGATATTTTTCCAAACCAAACACCCATACATATTCATCCTCTTCGATGGGCTTTTTAGCGCCGTTATTTGTCCATTTTTTGTTGGGTGTGTATGTGGTCTCGAAACGAAAGACCAACTGATCCAACCAGGTGTCAGGCTCGGAGAAAAAAACGTAGGTCGCAGCAAAGCCAAAGATATTCTCAGAAGGATAGGTGGGAATAAAATCCGCCCCCACGTCTCCGAGAAGGCTAAGAAAGGTATCGATCGCCACCGCAGCCTCTTCCGCATTGGTAACCCAGACACCGTTAGCCGGATCGGCATTTGGCATAACCACAGGCGCGCCTGGAAAAACCGGCGTGGCAAAGAAATTGGTAAAAAATTCGCCAACAAAAGGGAAGTCCCGCGCCAGTACATTAAGGGTTTCCACCCCATCAAGGCCGGACATGGCCGCTCCCACCATCCAGTCAGTCGAATTAGTGGTACCGTTAAACGGTCCCTCCTTGCCACCTACAGAGGGACTGAGGGGATCGCCTATAATACGGTTGGAATTAGTTTATGGCGGTAACTCG
>DLXZ01000031.1 GCA_003448675.1 Porticoccaceae bacterium | reverse complement strand
CCTTAACCAGCATTCCTGTGCGTGGGGAAAGGTCAGCCGTTCCATACTGGAGGTTTCGATCCGGTACCGCCAGCTAGCCATTCGTCCCTCGACAACAGGCCTTTATAAGTGGACTGGCTACGCAGCGGATTAATTGCCGCGATCATCGTTGTAATGGGCCTGTTGGTAATTCAATGGACGGAGTTCAAGGCTTCAAGGCAGCCCGAGCCACTCCAGGAGGCAACTCAACCTCTCGTTTTACCCGAGGCGCCGAGGGTAAGCACGGATACAACTGATACCGCGTCTGACATTCCCTCTATTACTGAACTGCAGGGAGCTTCGTCGCCACCGGATTCAGCCCAGGCGATGATCTCTGGAGACGACAATCGTCTCGTCGTGGTAACGACCGATGTAATAGAGGTGACCATCGATACTCTCGGGGGCGACATCGTCAAAGTCGCGCTGTTGGAGCATCGCTTAACTCAGGAAACCGGCGCACCGCCATTTGTTTTGCTAAACCGCACGGGTAACCAGACCTATATTGCTCAAAGTGGGCTGATCGGCCCGGACGGTACTGACAAGAGCGAATCCAGACCGCGCTTTAACGCCGAATATTCCACCCTGAAGCTGGCCGATGGGCAGGACAATCTTCGCCTCGATCTTCACCTGAATACAGAAAAAGCTACTATTACTAAAACGTTTTTCTTTGAAGCCGGCGAATATTTGATCGACGTCGAGTATCAAGTTGTCAATAGAAGCCCCTCGGCCTGGCGTGGCCACCTGTTTGGGCAAATCAAGCGCGATACTTACAATCCGGTGACCGGCAATACCATGGGGCCGAATCCTTATCTGGGCATGGCGGTGACCACGGATGAAGAAAATTATAAGAAGATTGATTTCGACGACCTGGATGACAAACCGTTTAAGCTGGAGAAGTCGGGCGGCTGGTTAGCCATGATTCAGCACTACTTTGTGAGCGCCTGGATACCCGATGCCGAGACCCGGATCTTTTACAGTTTGCGTAAGCTCGGAGACAAGGATTTGTACGTGGGTGGTTTCACTGGGCCCGTACTGGAGATCGAGCCGGGTGCAACCGGCCGGGCCGGAGCCTCTTTCTATGCTGGTCCAAAGGATCAGCACCGCTTAGCCGAGATATCGCCCTACCTTGATCTGACTATCGATTACGGGTGGCTTTGGTGGGTTGCGAAGCCCCTGTTCTACGGACTGGAATTGATAAACACGTTGATGAAAAACTGGGGTTGGTCGATCGTCATTTTGACAGTTTTCGTCAAGCTCATTTTTTATCCCCTGTCCGCTGCCAGCTACCGTTCTATGGCGCGGATGCGTAACCTGCAACCCGAAATGCTGCGGCTGCGCGAATTGTATGGCGATGACCGGCAGAAGCTTTCTCAGGAAATGATGGGGCTTTACAAGAAAGAAAAAGTTAATCCCCTGGGCGGTTGTTTTCCTATGCTGATCCAAATGCCCGTGTTTATTGCACTCTATTGGGTCTTGAACGAGAGCGTAGAGCTGCGCCACGCGCCATGGGTGTTGTGGATTACAGATCTATCGGTTAAAGATCCCTATTATGTGTTGCCCATACTCAACGGCATTAGCATGTATGTTTTGCAAACATTGCAACCCGCGCCTCCGGATCCAATGCAGGCCAAGGTTATGAAGTTCATGCCGGTGGCGTTTGGTTTCTTTTTCATGTTTTTTCCCGCCGGGTTGGTGCTCTACTGGACGGTTAACAGCGTCCTGTCGATAGCTCAGCAATGGGCAATTACCCGTAAAATAGAAGCGGGCAACTGAGGGCGCGGGCGAATGCCCGCGATCTTTCCTGAAAAACCATTCCGATACGATAGCAGCTATCGCGACCCCGCCAGGCGTGGGCGGAGTCGGTATCGTACGGGTCAGTGGTAGCCAATTGACGGCCCTGATTAAAGATGTCGCCGTGGCGGATTTGAAACCGAGAATAGCCACAGTGTGTCTGTTCCGGGATTTCGACGGTAGCGCGATCGATCAGGGACTGGCGATTTACTTTCCCGGACCCCATTCTTTTACTGGGGAAGACGTGCTGGAATTGCATGGACACGGCGGTCCAGTCGTGCTGGACCGACTGCTCAATAGAATAATCCAGTCGGGCGCACGACTAGCCGAACCCGGCGAATTTACCGAAAGAGCATTTCTCAACGGTAAGATCGATCTGACTCAAGCTGAAGCCATTGCAGATCTGATAGCAGCCCGTAGCGAGCAGGCAACACGTGGCGCCATGCGTGTGCTCAACGGGGAACTGTCGGGACGGATAGAGCCTATATCGAGCGGGCTGGTCCATATGCGAGTCCAAATCGAAGCCAGTATCGATTTTCCTGACGAAGAGATAGAAGTTCATACCATAGACGCGTTAGATAGGGATCTGCGACAGCTCAGCGCGCAGCTCGAATCCCTGATAGATCTCACGCAGGAAGGCGTGGCTTTGGCTCAGGGTATGCGAGTTGCCATTGTGGGGCGGCCTAATGCCGGCAAATCGAGTTTACTGAATGCCTTGACCGGTGAGGATAGGGCGATCGTCACAGCGACTCCCGGCACGACTCGAGACATTGTGAAAGAACATATAAACATTGACGGGTTGCCGGTACAGTTGCTCGATACGGCGGGTTTGCGGGATACGCGAGATCCAGTGGAGCGCGAGGGTGTTAAACGGGCGCGTCTCCAGATAGAGGAAGCTGACAGCGTATTCTGGGTCGTCGATAGCACAGCGCAGAATCTCGATGACGCACTTGAGGATGCCAGGCGGTATTTGCCGGATCTCGAACGGGTCACCCTCGTGTTTAACAAGGTAGACTTGTTGGCCAACCGTCGGGAGATTCAGCAAAGCAGAGTCGAGGCGCACTCGGTGATTTATATATCTGCCAAAACTGGCGCTGGATTGTCGACACTCAAGGCGCATCTTTTGAAAATAGCGGGAATCAGCGGGGCGTTCGACGGGCGCATAGTCGCTCGTCGCCGCCATGTGGTGGCACTGCAACAGGCATTGGATTACTTGGTACTAGCTAAGGCCAGGCTTCCGAACAGCGAAGAATGGGAGCTAGTGGCGGAAGACTTGCGGCAGGCGCAAGGCGTTTTGGGCACGATTACCGGGGTAGTCACCACTGACGATCTCCTGGGAGAGATTTTTTCCAGTTTTTGTATCGGTAAGTGACGAGACAAGTTTACTCGGTCACGATCAACGAAAGCATAAATAGACTTACCGGCTCGCTCGAAATTCGTTAGCAAAGTTTCGCTAATTCCCTGCGTAGTCACGTGTTAACCACAGGTTATCCACATCATGTGGTTATATTTTGTCCAGCCGAACACCTCGACACTGTGCATATACCCAGTGGTTTAATAACTATTAACCCTTTGATTTATAAATAAAAATTTATTTGCAAAAAAGCGAAATTTTTTCAGCGTTTTTGTGGATAAGAAGTATTTTTGCTTTTAGACTACGTGTCCCCGAAACGCCGATCCATAATAACAAGGTCTTATCGAAATGGCTGAGCTATTGCGTTTCCGGACAGTCTTTTAATCTGAGAAGAAAAATATCCGCGGTATAACGGAGACCACATTGACTGATTTTATTTGGCAAGCCTGTCTGGGGAGATTAAGGCAACAGTTGCCACTTCAACAGTTTGATACCTGGATTAAACCCCTACAATACAATAGCGGGGACAACGGCGAAAATATTTGCCTGGTGGCGCCCAATCGGTTTGCTATGGGCTGGGTGCGAGACAAATTTTTAGCGGACATAAAAGCCATTTACCGGCAAGTTAATGGCGGCGAAGCCGAAATTCAGGTGACAATTGCAGCAGCGACCGAAACCAGGCATTCGGTTTGTTCTGGGCAGTCTGGAAGACGATCGTCGGTACAGCCGCTACAAGTGAAAGCACGTTCCGAAAAACGCGCCGAGGGCGACTATTCACAGCCGGGGAGCGCTCCCTTGCTGACCATGGTTATAGGAACCTCCTGG
>DLXZ01000061.1 GCA_003448675.1 Porticoccaceae bacterium | reverse complement strand
AACGATCTGGTGAGTGCCGGCAAGATTCGTTACATCGGTCTCAGCGAGGCCCCCTCCGAGGAACTTCGGCGGGCCAACAAGGAGGCCACTATTACTGCCCTGCAGACGGAATATTCCATGTGGAGCCGGGATGTGGAGGAAGATATTCTCGCTACCTGCCGTGATCTGAATATTGCTTTTGTTGCCTACAGCCCCCTGGGCCGTGGTTTTCTGACGGGGGCGATTACCAGCCGGGATTCACTGGATGAGAGCGATTTCCGCCTGCACAGTCCGCGTTTTCAGGAAGATACCCTTGAGAAAAATAAAGCCTTTCTATCGCTGATCGAGGGTATTGCAAAAGACAAGGATGCAACGCCCGCTCAGATCGCCCTGGCCTGGGTGCTATATCAGGGTGGGGATATTTTCCCGATTCCTGGCACCCGCAAAATGTCGCGGCTCAGGGAAAACCTGGCGGCGCTCGAGATCCAGTTCAGTGACGCCGAGCTCGCCGACATCCGTAGCAACTTGCCGACAGCCGAAGGGGGACGGTATTAATCTGCATCGGGCTGGTTAACCGTACCCGCTTCAGACTTTTTTCGCGGCGGCGTGGCGCCCAGTGCGCACAGTGCCGAGAGGCCCACCAATATAATCACGAAGATAAAGGATGAATCGTAGTGACCCTGAATATCGGCCAGGTAGCCCGCGACGACGGGCAATAAGGCGGCGAATACGATTTGTACGGGAAAGATAAAGCCATTGATGGTGGCAAAGGAGGCTCTACCATAGTAATTGGCGATCATCGTTGGCAACATCACCACGACACCGCCGTAGGCCACGCCGAACATTGGACCAGCGATCAATAACCAGGCTACCGTTGGCGCCTGCCAAATGATGGTCAGGCCGAATATCGAACACAGGGCGAGTACAAAGACAATGCGCCGGGGTTCTATACGGTCTCCCAGCCAGCCGACCGGGAATCGGGCAAAAGCACTGCCAGCCACCATAAAACTGAGCACACTGGCGGCCTCCATTTTAGAAAAAGCCAGATCCGTTAAATGCAGCACGCCGTGGACGATCATCAACCAGAGCGGCATGACCTGCGCAAGGAATAAAATGATGATGAACCACAGTGCCCGGGTTCGAATGGCGTCAGGCAGGCTCCAGTCATCCTGCGTTTTGTAGGTCTTAGGAGGCGGTCGTTGGGCGACTGTCGAAGGGTTGGATCGGTCTTCACCGTCGGGATGCTGGCCAATGTCTTCGGGTTTGTTGACCAGACCCAATAAGAGCAAGCTTCCTATGAATGCAAAACCCGCGGAAAAATACCAGCTGCTTTGCCAGGAACCGAAATAGTCGATAATCCAGGTGTAAAAGGGTTGGGCGACAAAACCGCCGACTCCGGCAGCACTCATGACCAAACCGAGCGCGGTTGCCCTTTTGTTGTCAAACCAGTGAGTGATCGTGGTCTGCACCGGCAACAGGCCGCCAAAGGCAAAACCGGTGGCCATGATGACGCCCCATATCAATGTCCACTGCCAGAGCTCGCGGGTGACGGTGGCCAGCAGCAAACACCCGACAATTAACAGGCTAAGGCCAGCAGCCATGGTGCGTTGTGCGCCAAAGCGGTTTAATGCAATCGCGATTAAGGGCGCTGTAAACCCCATTAATAGTCCGCGCAAGGTCTGTGCCCAGGATGCGTCTCCGCGACTCCAGCCCTGGGTCTTAACCATTTCAGGAAATATCACATTAAACCCATAATAGACGGCCCCCAGGCTTAGCAGGTAGACGCCAAACAGGAAACCTACGTTTTTCCAACCGTAAAACTTTTGAATCTGGGATGTGGGGCTCGCCCCGGATGTCGTGATTTCCCGCATGTGGCTTCCCTGGAAATTTTTATATTAATTATTGTCAGCTCTCGAACATGCCTCGTGGCTGGCGAAAGCCTGGCCAATGATTCTATTACGTTTGTGGGGTGGGGTGGTATGCCCTTGTTTGGTATATGGGGCTTACAACTTGTAGACTCGGATACGCTGGGCCTGAAGCCCAGGTATGGTCGGTCGGTATTTGCCAAAATGAGTAGCCCGGCCCCCCGGCTGGATTCCTGTTCGGTATCCGCCAAAATTAAAGGCAATACATGCGCAGACACAGCGGTCAGTAGAGACGCTAAATAAAAACGGAGCCTAGCAATGAAAGATCAAATCAATCGCGTCACCATGGAAGACATCAACCAGCTGGCGCTGGAAATCAGCGCCGCTAATGGCCCCGGTTCCGCTTCCTGGGATGAACAAAACACCCACACGCAGCGGGTAAATGAAGCAGTGATGGCGGGGCTACGCGACAATAAGGGCAAGATTCCGGGCGAACTGGCAGGCGTGCCGGCCTTGATTTTGACCACTACTGGCGCAAAGTCCGGTAAAAAACGTGCGGTGCCCCTGGCTTGTCAGGAAATTGATGGTCGCCTGATTATTATCGCTTCCATGGGTGGCGCTCCCCGTAATCCGCCCTGGTATCACAACTTGATTAAAAATCCTGAAGTTCAGATAGAAAAAGATGGTGAAGTTTTTTCTGCTCATGCCGTCGCCACCGAGGGTGAGGACAGGGACAAATTGTTCGAGACCGTCTGCGCCAATCTGCCGGTATTTGCCACCTACCAGGCGCGCACCGAGCGGGTGATTCCAGTTGTGGAATTGATTCGTCAATAAATGTGCTATTGCGTGACACGCAAGGCAGGGAGGACTTGCCGCTTATCCCTGGCTGGGCAAAGGGCGATAGGTGAAGCGACGGAAAAAGCGAAGAAAAAGTGTGCACGCTCTAATTGATAAGATAGAAACCGCTTTTGCCGAGGTGGTTTATCCGGGAGATAATAATCTTACCGATAGCACCTACGGTGAGGAGCCCGCGGCGCTGGTGGAGGAGTTTAGCGGCAAAGCGGACTGGCGTGCACTGGATGCGGCCTTTCTCGATCAGGCCCCGGATGGCTGGTGTAGCGCGTTGTCGTTTTTCTCGGGTCCCGCCTTGAAGTTTTATTTGCCCGCCTATCTGATCGCTGATCTAAAAGGTCAATTGCAAACCGCCGATCCCGGCTTCAGATTGTGTTGGGGCGTGACGCCCATGGCGGCGGGTAAAAAAATAGCCAAAGCCTGGGGTGGTGGCACCATCGGTGAATCTACAAGTGCCCAGTTCGAGCTGTTTGGCGCTGCCCAGGTTGCGGCAATTGTCGATTATCTCTGGTGGAAGCTGGAATCATTGGGCGGTTATGATCCAACTATTGAACAGGCGCTGGAGAATTATTGGTTGCCCAGGGAACATCTGGCGGGTCAATAGCTTCCGGGTTAAAACTAGATACGGAGGGGTACTCGCGCTATGAATAAAGAACAGCGCCTGAAAGAAATTGACAGAGAGATTGTAAAGGTCGGTATTATCGACGCGCCGGGAACCATTTTGGTGGGCCTCGGTTTGTACGGCAAATTTGCCGCTCGGGGAGAAGCCTTTCATCCCCTGCTCAACGACGCCTCGGCAGTAAATCTTATGTTAGTGGTTGGGGGAGCGATAATGACTTGGGGTGCTTATAAAGTTTTCTCACTGAGCCGAGAGAAAATGCGCTTAAACAAAGCCGAGGGTCCTCGCGGAATTAGCTAGGGCCATACCTGTTATTTTAAATTACTCACCTGCTATCGATTGCAATGATCATGACTCTAACCACGATCATTAATCGCTGAACACCCCCTTAAGCACAAAGAAAAACAGGATCGATAGCCCGGCGCCAGCCGGTAGTGTCACCAGCCAGGACATAAAGATATTGCCGACCACACGCAGGTTGATGGCGGCGATACCGCGGGCAAAGCCGACGCCCAGCACGGCACCCACCAGGGTGTGGGTGGTGGAAATGGGCAGACCGGTGGCCGAGGCGCTGACCACGGTGGCGGCGGCGCCCAGTTCGGCGGCGAAGCCCCGGCTTGGGGTCAGCACGGTGATTTTCCGACCGATAGTAGCCATCACCCGAAAGCCGTAGGTCGCCAGCCCCAGTACAATGCCAATGCCGCCCAATAGCAGAATCCAGCTGGGCATCATGCTTTTGGCTGCGATAGTGCCGGTGTTAACCACACTAACGATGGCCGCCAGTGGGCCGACGGCGTTGGCGACATCGTTGGAGCCGTGGGCAAAGGCCATGCTGCAGGCGGTAAAGACCATCAGTACCGCGAACACCCGCTCGACGTTGGCATAGCGGTCTCCGGGTCTGCCATCTTCGCTCGTTTCGAGTGGACTATCCTTGATGCGGCGGAGGAACAAGATACCAATGGCTGCCACGATCAGGCCGACTAGCGAAGCGTAGCCGGCACTTTGGGCAAAGCTGAGGCTTATATCCGCATCCTTGAAGACATGTTTCAGTCCCTTCAGCATGGTGACCATGGCCATCAGGAAACCGACAGCGAACATATAAAAAGGTATGTAGCGCTTGGCGCGGGCGAAATGATCCTCATGGTTGAGAATCAGCACCTGCACACTCTTAAATAGAGCAAAGGCAATGGCGCCCGCCAGCACCGGGGAGACCACCCAGCTGGCGACAATCTTACCGACCTTGGCCCAATGCACGGCATCAGCGGAAATACCCACCGCGGCGAAACCGACAATAGCCCCGACGATGGAGTGGGTGGTGGATACCGGCCAGCCCCTGAGGCTGGCGATCAATAACCAGGAGCCCGCCGCCAGCAGCGAGGCCATCATGCCAAACACTAATAGTTCTGGCCGGTCGGTGATGGGGCCGGTATCGATAATGCCCTTGCGAATAGTGGAGGTCACCTCACCTCCGGCCAGGTAGGCGCCGAGAAATTCGAAGACCATCGCGATCAGGATGGCCTGGGTGATGGTAAGCGCTTTCGAGCCCACGGAGGTGCCCATGGCATTGGCGACGTCGTTGGCGCCAATGCCCCAGGCCATGAAAAAGCCAAAGGCGCAAGCGAGGCTCAGGATTAAAAACCCGTGTTCAGCGAGAATGGTCATAAGGCGATGGTGCTCGGGAAAACTGTTGTGGAAAGGGGTTTGTAGCGCGTATTTCGGGTTAGCGGGCAAGTAACAGTTGCAACCGGCCACCGACCCGTTCGGCGTTGTCAGCCAGTTCACCGATCTGTTCAATGATCTTGTACAGAAACATGACATCCACTGGCGGCAGTTGCGCTTCGACGGCAAATAACTGGCTGCGGATTTCCCTTTCCAGCGCATCGGCGTTGTGTTCGTAGTTTGCCAGCTCTTCGATCAGGTTTTCGATAAAGGTGATTTCCTGGCCGCTAAAACCTGTCTCCAGTAGTTCATCCAGTTCGTTGATGGCTTTCAGGGCCTGTTGCGCGGTAAGGATGCTGGCTTCTAGAAATTCGAGACCTTTTTCACTGACTGCCTGGGGAATCATGATTTTGCGGCCCAGCATCAGCCCGGCGATATCGCGCGCGCCGTTGGCGATGTGGTCCTGAACCGACAGCAATTCAAGCAGATCACTGCGGGAGACCGGCATAAAAAAACTTTTTGGCAAGTGTAGCCGCAACTGCTTTTTTAGTTCATCGGCCCGGGTTTCCCGCGCGCAGATGCGGTCATAAACCGCTTCCGCGCCAGCCCAGTCGTTGCTCAGGGATGCCTGGAAAAAATCCACCAGCAATTCGGCGCAGCGTACCGTTTCGGTCATGTGTTCCTGCAGGGGTTTGATGGGCGACTTGCCCAGCAGCTGGTACAGCGGGTTTGTGATAGCCATTGAGTCGCTCCCCGGTAAGTAGCTCCCAGTATAAGTGCTGATGTAGCCCCGTCATAGCGCATAAGGGTCGTTTAAAAGGTGCTGCTTGATGAGATGCGTGTTTGCTGGCGCTACACCTGACCGTAGCGTTCATTCTCGCCCAGCCAGCGACGAATAAGCGGGTCGATAGCCTCCGGATGCCCGTCCATTAGTTTTGCCGCGGCGGCTTTTACCTGGTCGAGCAAATGAGAGTCTCGCTCCAGGTTGGCGATACGCAGATTCAGTTCGCCGGTCTGGCGCGTGCCCAGCACCTCGCCGGGACCACGTAGTTTCAAATCCTCCTCGGCGATCACAAAACCGTCATTGGTGCCGCGCATCACAGCGATACGGGCCTGGGCTCGTTGCGACAGGGGGCTGCCGTAGAGCAAGACGCAATGGCTGGCGGTTGAACCACGACCTACCCGACCGCGCAACTGGTGCAGTTGGGCCAGGCCCAGCCGTTCGGGGTTTTCGATTACCATGAGGCTGGCGTTGGGCACATCGACGCCTACTTCGATCACCGTGGTCGCCACCAGGAGATGGGTGGCGCCCGCTTTAAAATCGGCCATGACCTGAGCTTTTTCCGCCGGTTTAAGGCGTCCATGGACCAGGCCGATTCTCAACTCCGGCAAGGTCAGACGCAGCTCGTCGGCGGTGACTTCAGCGGCCTGGGCGGCCAGCGTTTCGGATTCCTCAATGAGCGTACAGACCCAATAGGCCTGCTGGCCCTGGCCGCAGGCCCCCCGAATCCGAGCGACCACCTGATCCCGTCGCTGGTCGGCGATGGCCACGGTATTAACTGGCGTGCGACCCGCGGGCAACTCGTCGATGATCGAGTAATCCAGGTCGGCGTAGACACTCATGGCCAGGGTGCG
>DLXZ01000026.1 GCA_003448675.1 Porticoccaceae bacterium | reverse complement strand
CGGGCAGGCCTTCGGGAATTCCTGCCACCGCAAGACCGACGGCAGCGAGCAGCATTTCGCCAAGGGGGTAGCCGCGAACGACCACGCCAAATATAAAGGTTGCTGCAGCGACGATACCAATGGCCGCACTCAGCCATTTGCCAAACGTCGACATCTGCCGCAACAGTGGCGTGGTCAGCATGGGCACTTCCCGCAGCAGGTGGCTGATGCGACCAATTTCTGTCTTCTCTCCGGTGGCGACGACCACACCCTGGCCCTGACCATAGGTCACCAGGGTTCCAGAGAACGCCATGCACTTGCGATCACCGATCACCGCCTGAGCTGCGACGGCATGGGTGTTTTTATCCACGGGTAGGGATTCGCCGGTCAGCATGGCCTCATCGATGCGCAATTCACGGCTTTTAAACAAACGTAAATCAGCCGGTACTTTGTCGCCGGACTGCAACAGCACCACGTCTCCGGGTACCAGTTGTTCAGCCGGCAGTGTGATGAACTGGCCATCCCGCTTCACCGTGGCATGATGGGAGAGCAACTGGCGAATCGCATTCAGCGCTTCTTCGGCTTTGCCCTCCTGAATAAAGCCGATCAGCGCGTTGATCAGCACCACGCCGAAAATAACGCCGCTGTCGACCCAGTGGCCGAGCAATAGCGTGACCAGGCCCGAGCCCAGCAGCACGTAAATCAGCACATTGTTGAACTGTGCAAGGAAGCGTGTCAGCGCGCTTTTGTCTTTGGCTGGGCGAAGGCGGTTGCCGCCGTAGATTTTCAGCCGGGCCTCGGCTTCGATAACGCTCAAGCCGGTAGGCGAGGATTGCAAGGTATCGAAGGCGGACTCGGCTGGATCGGCATGCCACGGATCCCGTGCTGCCGCGAGGTTTTCCTCTTTATCAAGATTTCGATCGACGATATTCATGGCGTGTCTCAACTGATACTCAAATAGCCGACGGTGGCAATATAAATCAAAAATATCATCAGGCTTTCCATGCCGATATTGGCAAAACCCTTACGCTCGCGGTACATCAGGCCGAGCAGTAGTGCGCAGTTCATTAACATAGCGGCTCCCAGCCAGACAAATTCCTGTTCGGAGATCGCCTGATAAATTGAGCCTTCCCGATAAAACAGATCGGAGACCGCGATAAATAGCGTGTCAAAGGCGTTGCCGCCAACAATGTCACCCACCGCCAGCGATAGCGCGCCCGCACGAATGGCAGTGATAGCAATGACCAGTTCGGGTAGGGATGTGGCAACCGCAATAAATATCCCGCCAGTGATGCCGGCGGAAAGCCCGGCGCGCTCGACGATGGTAAAACCCGCATTGGCGATCAGCCAGCCAGCCACGCCGACCACCGCCGCGCAGCCGCTAAACTTAAATGCCAGTACGGGAAGACCTGCCGGGTGCCGTTTTTTGAAGGTGCTGGGTTTCTGTTCGCGGACGGTGCCGTGGAACATGCGTGGTAGCCACATAGGGTTTTCATGCGTGTCGACCAGCAGTTTCACGGTAAACAAGTAGGTGATAATCAACAACAGGGAAACCGGATGCGTGGCCAGGATACTGGCATCGGGTAAGGTAAAGGCGATAAACAGCAGGCACAGCAGCAACATCAACTGCGCCGACATCATCATGTTTTCAACGGATGCGGCAGCAAACTCCAGGTTTGCTTTGCGATAGATCAGATCGCCCAGTACCAGGAACAGGGTTTGCGCGGCTATACCGCCAAGAGAATTACTGACCGCCAGGCTGGCATGGCCCTGGGACGCGGCCGTGATGGAAGCGATTATGCCGGACAGTGAGGTCGCCGCGCCGATAAATACAGCGCCGGTAAAGGCTTCGCCAAGGCCACTGGCCTGCGCCAGGTCGCGGGCTATATAGGTCATTTTGACGCCGAAATAAGCAATCAAGGCTGCCGCCAGCAGGAAGAGAAAAACCGCAAAGCCCCATGAGTTATCTAGCATCGATTTTTTGTCATCCAGGCAATTTAAAGGTTGCTATTTCTACGGGCCGCCAATGGGAGTTTGGCTCCGTTTGGCTATCCTGATGCGGTGAGGCGCGGCTGGATAAGGACAGTCAGTTGAGGCTGCGTGCTCTTGGTTGATCTGTTGTCCCGTCATCTAATGGTCGTAGGTTTGCTCGCCAATCGTTGGCTTGTCTTGACGAAGTGCGCCCAGGGTCCGACAAGCCTTGACGTACTGTCGGATCATTCTGCGAAAAAGGCTTAGTTCCTGTAGCAGTGATTCCATGGTTCTGGATGACAGGTGCTGCTGTTGGCCCTGACTGACAATATACTTTCGCATGTCATCATAGCTGGATTCAAAATCCTCAGGGAGGTTCCTATCATCGGTGGCGCCGGCGGCACCGAGTACAGCGGCCTCATAGTAATTTGCGAGGTTCAGGCCATGCGCAAAAAACGTCGCCAACATATCTTTCTGTGGCTGGGATAGGGAGTTTTCGAGTTCAGGCAGTTTGGCGCCGGCGCGCAGGTTGTCGAGGCAGTTGGAGGCGTGGATATTGGCTTCGATCGCCTTTCTGAAAGCCTCGGCGATGTCACCCGGCAGAGCCTGTTTAGAGCACTCGACGATGGCCTCATTAATGTCTGATAACACTGCGCGCAGCTCGGCAAAGGCTGCATTTGGCAAGGTGACGCCTTGTCTGAATTGTCGAATCAGTGTTGCGATTTCCCCGAGGATTCGGCTTTGTTCGAGTCCCGTTGCGTTGAGTGCCAGGTCGGGAATTCTCAAAATATTTCCGTCCAGGTATTGCATCCGGGTAGTCTGCGTTTCGCCTCGGGTGAACAACCGCTTGAGTCGTGCCGTGATGCGTGGCTCCAGGGGGATCATCAGGGCGACACCGAGCAGATTGAACGCAGTGTGAAATAGCGCCAGTGATATTGCGGGATTGGGGTCCATATTCAGGGTCAGCTGAAACCAGGCGATTAACCCGATAAAAGGCGCCAGTACGATCAGCGCGACCGTGGCGGTAATCACATTGAACAGCATATGCGCGACGGCCACGCGTCGGGCATTGGCCGTGGCTTTCAGCACCGCCAGTAGCGCCGTGACGGTGGTGCCGACATTGGCGCCGATGACCGCGGCGGCGCCAGCGGCGATGGTCACCGTCTCCGTGGCAACCGCTGTCAGGACGATGGCCATGGCGGCGCTGGAAGACTGCATGACAGCGGTTAACAGCAGCCCCAGAAGCAGCATCAGGGCAATGCTGCTGGCGTCCTTGCCCGAAAAAGCAGACAGGTCCACAGCGTGTTCGAGAGAGGAAAACGCACCTTGCAGAATTTGTAAACCGAGTAACAATAATCCAAATCCGGCGAGTGCGCCCCCGGCCGAACGGAACCGCACGCCTGTGCTGAATAAATGCAGTAGCGCACCGATGCCCACGGCTGGTAACGCAAAGGCGTCGACTTTGAACTTGAAGCCGACAATGGCCACGATCCAGGCAGTCATGGTGGTGCCGACATTGCTGCCAAAGACCACCCATAGCGAGCGCGACATATCCAGCAACCCGGCGTTAATAAAACCGATCACCGCCACCGTCACGGCGCTGGATGACTGCACCACCGCAGTCAGGGAAAAACCGGATAGAAATGAGCGTAAGCGGGTCGTGGTCCAGGATGCCAGGATACGGCTGAGGGCGGAGCCGCCGCCGAGCTTGAGGCCTTCGGTCAGCAGCCACATGCCCAGCAGAAACAGGCCAAGACCGCCGCTAAAGCCGGATATTGCGCTCCAGGACAACATATATAGCGAGTTCCTACTTCTGTCGACTGATGAGAGGAGTTAACGCATTATTAGCCTGTGTTGCAATAACCGGTATGGTGTTTTTAGCCAAGCTGGCGGACGTATTTGAGCATGCGTGTTTGTGGCATGCGCTACCGTAAGGATCGTCACTTAAATATCACTGCCCTGTCCCGGGGGGAACTTTAGTTTACTGCCTTATATGCGATAAAAAATATGATCGGGAACAACTGTTTCAACCAATGCTTTACAATCCGACGCGCCTCAAATAGGGCGCTCCGTCCAGAAAATAACCCACCGCGACGGTAATTGGATTGGGACAGTGGATTTTATGAGTGAATTATCGTTGGTGACACTAACCTGGATCGGAATATTTCTCTGTTTAAGTCAATCTGCCATATTTTCCGGCTTAAACTTGGCATTGTTCGGTATTAGTCGCCTCAGGCTCGAAGCGGAGGTCGCGACGGGCAACGAAGCCGCGAAAAAAATCCTGGCGATGCGTCGCGACTCCAATTTCCTGCTGACAACTATTCTCTGGGGAAATGTAGGCATCAACGTCCTGCTGACCTTGTTGTCCGATTCCGTCATGGCGGGTGCGAGCGCATTCCTGTTTTCGACCATCGTCATTACCTTCTTTGGCGAAATAACCCCACAGGCCTATTTCTCCAGGAATGCTTTACGCATGGGGGCGATGCTGAGCCCGATATTGCGGTTCTACCAGCTTGTTTTGTTCCCGTTTGCGAAGCCGTCGGCTTTGGTGCTCGACTGGTGGCTGGGCAAGGAGGGTATCCAGTATTTTCGCGAGCATAATCTGCGGGCGGTGATAAAAAAACATATTGAAGCGGAGGAAAGCGATATTGACCGGATCGAAGGCCTGGGAGCGCTTAACTTCCTCGCGTTTGATGACTTATTGCCGACTCAGGAAGGTGAGCCGGTTGATCCAAAAAGCATTATCGGGTTGCCAGTCAAGGATGGACGTGTTGAGTTTCCTCCATACGCCGCCAGCGCGGATGACCCCTTTATCCAACGGATCAATGCCTCCGGTAAAAAATGGGTGATTATCACTGACAGTGAGGATCAACCCCGGCTGGTATTAAATGCGAATGCCTTTCTACGAAATGTCCTGTCGAGAGGTGAAGCCCTCGATCCTTCCGCCTACACGCACAGTCCCCTGTTGATCCGGAACGATAACACCCTGTTGGGAAAGGCGCTTAGTCAATTGAAAGTCAAGTCAGAGCGTGACACCGACGATGTCATCGACGAGGATCTGATCTTACTGTGGGGGCTGGAGAAACGAGTGATTACCGGTGCCGATATTCTTGGGCGCCTGCTGCGAGGTATCGCCCTGCGGGACAGAAACTGACCAGATGATTGAACGCTCAAAATTTAAAGCCGCTGACTTTCGCTCTGCTTGATGGACTGCGTAAAACTGTGTAAGCAGAGCGGTGTAACCGAGCAGGTGTTTTCTAATCACTCAGATTGGCGGTTAATGTTATATCTTTAGATAGCAAGGAATGGTACCAGAGGCCGGACTCGAACCGGCACGCTATCGCTAGCAACGGATTTTGAATCCGTCGTGTCTAC
>DLXZ01000209.1:5025-6510 GCA_003448675.1 Porticoccaceae bacterium | reverse complement strand
ATGCCATCAGCCGCGGTCTTGCCGCCGCTGTCACTGAGCTCGATGTATTCACTGCCACTACCAGTAAACGTATAGCTGCCCAGCAGCACCCATTGGTTGCCGGTTTTGCTCTGGTCCTGGGTGCTGGTGTCGGTCTGGCCATCATGCACGATGGTGTACTGCGCGCTACTGTTGTGTTGCTTGACACCGAACAACAGTGTCAGAGCCATTGATCCTCCTAAAACCTCTACACTATAGACCATAACCGTTTAACACACGCAAAATAATCGGTTCTCCCTAGTCAACATCAAATCACCTTGAAAGGCTAATCGTGACGCACCGATATATTCGTTGCCAAGGTTACCTGAATCCATCAAAACCAGCCGCGCATCCAGGACCATACACACCACACTCCCCTTATCAAAACCGGTTAGAATCCTCTGGCTACTCCACAAACAACACACAATAAACATCGGAGGTTTGTCATGACTACCACCCCCTCTCTCGTTCCAGGCTGCATGCAAAACATCACACCCCTGCTCGGGCGTCTACTGATCGCGGCGCTGTTTATACCCGCTGGCATTCACAAGATTACTGGCTTTGCCGGGGTATCCGGTTACATGGCCGCCAAGGGCCTTCCTTTCCCCGACTTCCTGTTAGTTCTGACCATCATCATTGAGCTTGGCGGCGGCATATTGATCCTTATCGGCTGGCGCGCAAGGGAGGCAGCTTTGATCATTGCTTTGTTTCTAATACCGGTCACAGTGGTGTTTCACGCCTTCTGGAGCTTTGATGACGCGCAGGCGATGGCTGCCGAGCAGCGGGTATTTATGAAAAATATTGGCATTATGGGTGGACTGTTTGTGATGGCAGGGCTTGGCGCCGGACCCCTGAGTATTGACCAACGCAATAGCCCTTAAACTGAACGCTGCTTCAGATATCCTGTCTCTGATATTTTGCTACCCTACGCACTTGGTTAGTGCGCTTACTGTCAAGGCGCGGTCGGATTCTAGTTAGTGGAGCTATATATGACTAAAGTTTTTCGTCGAGATTCCCTGTTGGTGGGAATCGCAGTCTCGGCTCTTGCAATGGCTTCTATCAGCGGATGCAATCAGGAGCGCCCGGAACCCCCTCGTTCCTCTCCCCAGGCCCCTGTCGTCTCTGACACCAGTGCTGTTTCTGAAGCCAGCCTCTTTTCTGGAATAGATCTGAGTGGTGTCGACAGTAGCGTCAGACCCCAGGACGATTTTTTTGCCTATGCCAATGGCGCCTGGTTTGATAGCACGGAAATTCCCTCTGACAAATCCTCCTGGGGTTCATTCAACATCCTCCACGAGCAGAGCCTGGAGCAACTGCGGGCAATCGTCGAAGAACTCACCGACGCTTCGACACCAGCAGGAGAAAGCACTACGGGCAAGAACGGTGACAGCACCGACGCCGGCAAAAAAGTCGCAGCTTTTTATACCGCCTGGCTGAATGAGGAAGAAATAGAACAGCGCCAACTTG
>DLXZ01000209.1:529-4786 GCA_003448675.1 Porticoccaceae bacterium | reverse complement strand
TATTTGCGAAATTTAACGCCATCGGCGTCGACTCACCACTGAATTTCTGGATTAATCAGGACGACAAGGATTCCACCCGCTACACGGTTTTCCTTACACAGTCCGGGCTTGGTCTGCCGGACCGGGATTATTATTTTGATGATAGCGAGCGTGGCCGAGAGATTCTTGAACAATACCGAAGCTTTATTACCCGGCTGCTCACACTGGCGGATATTGAAGATGCCGAACAAGCAACCCAACGCATCATCACCCTGGAAACCCGGCTCGCGGAGCACCAATGGAACAAGGTCGATAATCGGGACAGCGAAAAAACTTATAATCCGCACACCATCGCTGAACTACGTCAGTTGCTGAGTGATTATCACCTGGACAGTTTGCTCGCCGGCGTTGGTCTGGATGGACAGGAACAATTTGTCCTGCGCCAGCCCTCTTATGCCGAGGCGCTAAATCACTTGTTGCCCCAGATCGATATGGATACCTGGCGGGATTACCTGCGCTTTAATGTGCTGGTCAGTTTTGCGCCCTACCTTAGTCAAGCCTTTGAGCAGGCCCATTTTGATTTTTATCGCCGCACACTGAGTGGTCAGCCCGAACAACAAGCCCGGTGGAAACGGGCAATCAGCTCTATTAATGGCTATATGGGTGAATTGCTGGGCCAACTTTACGTGGCTCGTCATTTTCCGCCCGAAGCCAAAACCCGGATGGTAGAGCTGGTGGACGGATTAATCACCGCTTATCGTTCCTCCATCACCGAGCTGGAATGGATGGGCCCGGAGACCCGGCAAAAAGCCCTGACCAAGCTGGCGATGTTTACCCCTAAAATCGGCTACCCTGACAAGTGGAAGGACTACTCACGCCTCGCTATCGATGCCAGTGATCTGGTGGGCAATATCAAGCGCGCCCGCACTTTCGATCATCAGTATCAGATCAATAAACTGGGTAAACCCGTGGATCGTTCCGAGTGGTTTATGGCGCCCCAGCGGGTCAACGCCTATTACAATCCCGGCATGAATGAAATTGTTTTTCCGGCGGCGATTTTGCAGCCGCCATTTTTCAATATGGCTGCCGATGATGCGGTAAATTACGGCGCCATTGGTGGCGTCATCGGCCATGAAATCGGTCACGGCTTTGATGACCAGGGCAGCAAATACACCGGCGAAGGCAATCTGGAAAGCTGGTGGACCGAAGCCGACCGCGCCGCTTTTGAGCGCCGAACCGGGCAACTGGTTGAACAGTATGCCGCTTACGAGCCCCTGCCCGGCCTGACCCTCAATGGCGAGCTGACGCTGGGCGA
Organism: Porticoccaceae bacterium; assembly: GCA_003448675.1. Taxonomy (GTDB): domain Bacteria; phylum Pseudomonadota; class Gammaproteobacteria; order Pseudomonadales; family Porticoccaceae; genus HB2-32-21. Next base: position 3,492 of record DLXZ01000209.1, on the reverse strand, counting down.
AAATATCGGTGATCTGGGCGGGCTGAGTATCGCGCTGGAGGCCTACCGGCAGTCTCTGGATGGCAAACCGGCACCGGTTATTGATGGCCTCACCGGCGAGCAGCGGGTGTTTATGGGCTGGGCCCAGGCCTGGCGCGTCAAGCGTCGCGATGCGTTAACCGAGCGCCTGATTAAAACCGACCCTCACTCGCCGCCCAAATACCGGGTCAATGGCGTACTGCCCAATATCGATGCCTTTTACAGCGCTTTCGATGTTAAGCCCGGCGACAAAATGTATCTGCCGCCGGAACAGCGGGTAAAAATCTGGTAATACCGAACACTCCTGCAACCTGTCATTAAGCAAGTCGTAAGAGCACAACGTCATTCATCACACACTGTTATTGCAGGATAAAACCCTGATAATCGTTGGCAGCCACTTCGGCGCATTTGGCGTTATATTTCGGCACACCCCCGGCGTAGAGCATAAAAGTGCGCTTGCGGTCGGGGTTATTGCGATTGACGCCCATAAACCAGGAATCAGCGGTAGGGAAAAGCGTGCGAGCCGCCGCCTCATCGCAATGCTCCGTCCATTCCTCCACGGCCTCCTGACTCGGTTGAACAGCATGTAAATCCCGCTCTCGCATATAAATAAGCAAATCGGTCACCCAGTCAACATTTTGCTCGATACAGCGGGGAATGTTGCACAGACTGGCGCCATTATGGGGGCCGACCAGGGTAAAGAAATTAGGAAAACCCGGCGCCTGTATACCAAGGTAGGTTTGCGGGCCGTCCGCCCAGCTGTCTTTCAGACGCTGGCCATCGACGCCTCGAATATCGATACGCTCCAACGCGCCAGTCACCGGATCAAAGCCGGTAGCGTAGATAATCATATCCAGTTGGTAGTCAGCATCATTGGTTTTAATGCCGGTTTCGGTAACCCGCTCGATGGGGGTTTCCATCAGATCCACCAGGGTGACATTATCCTGGTTGTAAACTTCGTAATAATTGGTTTCCAGGGGCACGCGGCGGGTGCCAAAACCGTGATTTTTAGGAATCAGTTTGTCCGCCACTTCCGGGTCATTTACCCGCTGGCGGATTTTTCCAGCGATAAATTCGCTGATGATTTCGTTGGCCTTTGGATCAACCATGATGTCGCGGAAATTGGCCAGAGCGATGCCAAAACCTTTTTCGCCGTAGAGTTTTTCAAAAAAGGCTTGCCTTTCCTCCGGCGGGGTATCCACGGCAAGGCGAGGGTCTGGGGTATGGAGGAAATTGCCGAAGTTTTCACTACAGGTTTTGAAGATTTCCGGGTAACTGGCTTTAATCGTCTTTTGTTCTTCCTCGGTAATCAGGCTGTTATGCAACGGCGCACACCAGTTGGGTCGACGTTGGAAAACGTACAGTTGATCGGCGGTTTTGGCGATTTCCTGGATAACCTGCACGCCGCTGGCGCCGGTGCCAATCACCGCCACCCGTTTTCCCTCGAAGGTCACGTCCTTGCTGCCGCCATAGCCATTGGGGTCCTGGGGCCACCGGGCCGTATGCCAGGACGGGCCGTTAAAGCTGTCTATGCCTGCGATGTTAGGCATTTGGTGGGCCGACAACGGGCCGGTAGCGGAAATTAAAAACCTTGCGCAGGCGCGACCGCCCTCTTCCAGCTCCACCTGCCACTGCTGTTTGCCCTGATCATAAGTGGCGGCGGTAATGCGGCTGTTAAATTGAATATCCTTGCGCAAGTCGAACTTATCAGCGACCAAATGCAGGTAGCGCAGATTATCCGGCTGGGGAGAGAAATGTTCCACCCAGTCCCATTCCTGTAATAACTCCTCAGAAAAGGAGTAGCCGTAGGAATAGCTTTCTGAATCGAATCGACAACCGGGGTAACGATTCCAGTACCAGGTACCGCCAACATCACCACCGGTTTCGTAAACTTTTACTGAGAATCCCGCCTCGCGTAGTTTCAGTAATTGATACATCCCGGAAATGCCGGCGCCAATAATAATAGCGTCATACTGCTCAGCCATAATTCTCTCCCCTGGAAAAATTGTTATTGATTAATATCAGAATGGAAGCAAAACAGATGGCCAGACTGATGGGACAGTCCTCTTGCCATCAATTTGAACTCGCAAAATCCCTGGATTATAGACAAAAAAAAGGCCGCCGGTGGCAGCCTTTTTTAGCTTGGGGTATACCAGGTAGCGGCTATACACCAGCTAGCCACAACTTAAATCAAGACATGGCAAAACCTTCATAACCTTTTTCCGCAATTTCATTGGCTCGGGCTTTGTAGTCCATCTGCCCACCAGCATAGAGCATAAACGTCCGCTTTTTGGTGGGGTCGTTTAGATTGACCCCCATGAACCAGGAATCGGCGCTCGGAAACAGGGTCCGTTCCGCTGTCTCGTCGACGTGCTGGGTCCAGGCGTCTTCGGCCTCAAGGGTCGGCTCGACCTGATGCAGCCCCTTGTCCTTCATATGCGCGATGAGATCAGTAACCCACTCGACATTCTGTTCGATACACCGGGGAATGTTGCAGAAAGTCGCGCCATTGTGGGGGCCCACCAAGGTAAACAGGTTTGGGAAACCTACTGTCTGCATGCCGAGCAGGGTGCGCGGGCCGTTGGCCCATTTATCGACCAGTTTCTGACCACCCTTTCCGGTCACGTCGATACGCTTCAGCGAACCGGTCACCGCGTCGAAACCCGTGGCGTAAATGATGATATCGAGATCATAGGTCTGATCGCTGCACTTAACACCCTCGGGTACGATTTCCTCGATGGGTGTTTCCTTCAGATTGACGAGAGTCACATTGTCCTGGTTGTAACATTCAAAGTACTTGGTCTCCATCGGTACCCGACGGGTGCCAAAACCGTGATCCTTAGGAATCAGGGCCTCAGCGGTTTTGGGGTCTTTAACACGCTGGCGGATTTTCTTGGCGATAAACTCGGTAATCAAATCATTGGCGGCCCGGTCGGTCATAATGT
>DLXZ01000209.1:0-434 GCA_003448675.1 Porticoccaceae bacterium | reverse complement strand
GCCCGGTCGGTCATAATGTCGCGGAAGTTGGCCAACCAGATACCGAAACCCGGTTCATCGTATTTTTTCTCAAAAAACGCTTCGCGCTCTTCGGCGGAAACTTCCAGTGCCGAACGCTCGTCGAACTTGTGGTGAAAAGCCCCAAAAGTTTCATTGCACTCAGCGAAAATCTTTGTGTAATTGGGCTTGATGTCGTCCATTTCCGCCTGGTCGAGGGGGCCATTTTTCAGGGGCGCGCACCACTCGGGCGCGAGTTGAAAAACGTAGAGCTGGTCGGCGGTTTTAGCCACTTCCTGGATCACCTGTACACCAGTGGCGCCGGTGCCGATCACACCCACGCGCTTGCCGCCGAAGTCCACGCCCTCACGAGGCCACAGCCCGGTGTGGTGGAACTCGCCCCGGTAGGAATCCAGCAGCTGGATTCCTACCGGGGC
>DLXZ01000079.1:7481-7643 GCA_003448675.1 Porticoccaceae bacterium | reverse complement strand
ACAACGAGGAGGATTAATTGAGGTTTTTGTTAATGTAATCGATGGCATCCTGGACGGTAGCCAGTTTTTCGGCATCCTCATCGGGAATTTCGGTATCAAATTCCTCTTCGAGAGCCATGATTAATTCGACGGTATCAAGAGAATCTGCACCCAGATCATCGA
>DLXZ01000079.1:4411-7270 GCA_003448675.1 Porticoccaceae bacterium | reverse complement strand
TCTGCACCCAGATCATCGACGAAAGAAGAGTCAGGCTTTACATCTTCTTCTTTTACACCCAGCTGTTCGGCAACCATCTTTAATACGCGTTCGTCAATGTTACTCATGACAATCTTTGCTCCTGTTGAAAGAACCTTTTTATTAGCAACAACATAATCCGTGTTGCCAGTGTTTTTGGCAGCTGTCGCCAGTTGCCCAAATCCCGCCAGGCCAACCCGGGAAACCACCGGGGCTGAACAAGCACAGGCCATCCACATCGGCCTGCTTGTTTTGCGGGCGCATTCTACCTGAAAAATCCTTTTTCGTAACCGCCAATTGTGACAGCTATTCCCAGACTGATAGCGGTCTAGTTCATGTACATACCGCCGTTGACCTCTATGGTCTCACCGGTGATGTAAGCACCCCCGTCGCCAGCGAGGAAAACCACCACCGAAGCAATTTCCGCCGGCTCGCCAAAACGGGCCAGGGGAATACTACCCAACATGCCCTCGCGCAGGCTGTCGTTGAGTTCGCGAGTCATGTCCGTGTCAATGAAGCCTGGCGCCACAGTATTGACGGTAATGTTGCGTGAACCCAGCTCCTTGGCCAGTGAACGCCCAAAACCGGCCACCCCGGCCTTAGCCGCCGCGTAGTTACTCTGCCCGGCATTGCCCATGGAGCCGACCACGGAGCTGATATTGATGATACGCCCCCAACGAGCCTTGGTCATGCCTCTGGCGCAAGCCTTGCTAAGTCGGAATATGCCGGTGAGATTGGTATTGAGCACCGCGTCCCATTCGTCATCCTTCATACGCATTAGGATGTTATCGCGGGTAATGCCGGCATTGTTGACCAGGATCAGCGGCGCGCCATGAATTTGTGAAATATGTTTGACCACGCGATCAATGTCATCGGCATCAGCCACATCCAGTTTCAAGCCTTCGCCATTAAGGCCTTTGTCAGCGAAGCGCTGCCCAATGCGGGCGGCGCCCTCGTCGGTGGTGGCGGTACCCACAACGATGGCCCCGGCGTCACCGAGCATGTCAGCAATGGCTGCTCCAATACCCCGGCTGGCGCCCGTGATTAACGCAACTTTTCCTTCCAGACTCATGATCTATTTGCTTCCCGTTGTCTCAATATCAGTGTATGTGTTCCGACAGCTACAAAAGTCGGTTTGTTTCCCGTTTTTACATTCTGGCAGTCGCTTCCAGGGCCTGGGTCAGGCTGTCTGGCATGTCGGTGGGCAACGCGTTTACGCCCTTATCGATACGCTTGTTGAGGCCGCAAAGCACCTTGCCAGGCCCGCATTCGACCGCCGTATCGATGCCTTGAGCGGCGAGTTTTTTAACGCAATCCACCCAGCGTACAGGGCTGTAAATCTGCTCGATCATTAGCTTCCGTATACGACCTGGGTCGTTTTCTGTTTGAGCATGAACATTGTGCACTACGGGAATGCGCGGTGTGCTCCAGGTGACACTCGCCATGTCTTCGGCCAACTTATCCGCCGCGGGCTTCATCATGCCGGTGTGGAAAGGCGCGCTTACCGCCAGGGGCGCCGCCCTTTTGGCGCCAGCTTCCTTGCACAGGTCAATAGCTCGATCCACAGCCTGCGTTGCTCCGGCGATCACCACCTGGCCCGGGGCGTTGTAATTCACCGGCGCAACTTCCTGTCCCTGAGCCGCCTGCTCACAGCATTGCTGAATCCTGTCATCATCCAGGCCCATAATAGCGGCCATGGTGCCCTGCCCCTGAGGAACCGCCTCCTGCATGTAGGCACCACGCAATCTGACCAGGTTAACCGCATCCCCAAAGGCCAGCACGCCGCTACACGTCAAAGCGGACCACTCGCCGAGGCTATGGCCAGCCAACAGCGTGGGCTGGGGCCCCTGTTTATCCTGCCAGACACGCCACAAGGCGACGCTGGCGCTCAGAAGAATCGGTTGGGTGCGCTCGGTCAGGTTTATGGCTTCCTGCTCACCATTTTGAATCAGATTCCAGACGTCATAGCCAAGCACCTCGCTGGCTTCGCCAAATGTATCAATGACCCGAGGGTACTCAGCCGCTAATTCCGCCATCATGCCGATTTTTTGGGATCCTTGGCCGGGAAAAACAAACGCAAGTTTAGTGTTACTCATAACCATCTCTGTGGTGCCTCTCATTCAAACCAATATCATGCTAACTAAACCGGTAGATACCCAATAACTATTGAGATATCTGTTCAAAATGACGACAAACCCCCTCTGCAACACCACTGGTTACAGCCCGCGCCGCTGTTTTTAGAGCCCCGTAAAAACCAGCCTCATCGGCGCCACCATGGCTTTTCACTACCATGCTTTTTAAACCCAGCAGCGCCGCGCCGTTATAGCGACCTGGATCCAGCGTCAACGGTGTGCCGCCATTGGCTTTTGATAGGTTTCTGGTCGAACCGGTGCTTGGCTCCGAAAGCACGCGGTCAAGGACATAACGGGCGGCACCCTCGGTCGCCTTCAGGGCGATATTACCGCTGAAACCATCGCTGACTATTATTTTCACTGGTGAGCTGAAGAATTGATCGGCTTCGACAAAACCACGGTAGTTCAGCCCTGGATCATCGTCCAACAAGACCGCCGCTTCCTTGACAAGTTTGTTGCCTTTGGTCGCCTCCTGGCCGATATTCAACAAAGCACAACCCGGCCTATCTATATTTTCCACAAGACTCACCAGAGTCGTCGCCATGGTGGCAAACTGGTGTAATTGATGGGCCGAACAATCGACATTAGCACCCACATCGAGCAAATAAAGCCAGCCTTGACCACCAGGCAGCACCGCGCAGATAGCTGGTCGCTCAATAGCGTTAGCCAGACCAAGTAATTTGATCCCCATGGCCATCAGCGCGCCGGT
>DLXZ01000079.1:3655-4206 GCA_003448675.1 Porticoccaceae bacterium | reverse complement strand
CCATCAGCGCGCCGGTATTGCCTGCGCTGACACAAGCCTCGGCGTTATCACTTGCAACACATTCAAGGGACTGCCACATGGAAGAGTTTTGCTTGTTGCGCAAGGCGCTGGAAGGCGGTTCATCATCCAGAACCACCTCAGGGCAAAACTCAATATGCAAACGCTGGCTGATAACGGCATCCGTTAGGGACGGATCCCGGGAGAGGTGAGCAGATAACGCGTTTTCGCGCCCATACAAGGTCACGTCGATGTCGGGATAATCCGCGAGAAAACGCTTGGTGGCGGGGACAGTGACATCGGGGCCACCGTCTCCACCCATGGCATCGACTGCTAGGCGCAGCGACTGAACCAAAACAGGGGGTTAGTCGTCGCTATTGCGCTCAATGACTTTGCTGCCACGGTAAAAACCGTCCGCGGTAACGTGGTGACGACGGTGCTTTTCACCGGTAACCGGGTCAACGGACAGGGTTGCACCCGAACCCAGTGCATCGTGAGAACGACGCATACCGCGCCGGGATCGGGTTTTTCGATTCTGCTGAACTGCCATAATG
>DLXZ01000079.1:2727-3434 GCA_003448675.1 Porticoccaceae bacterium | reverse complement strand
AGCTGAACTGCCATAATGACCTCCTGGGGTATTACCCCGCCACAACGCTGGTCAACAGCTGGCGGAGCTACAAACTGTGTTCTATTAAAACCAGGCTCGTAAGCCCGGATTACTCTTTGCTCCACGACATGGAGCGCAAAACCTCGAAAGCGTTGGCGCGTTCCGGGGCTCTACCCGTCGAATAGCCCTTCAAACCCTGACAATCCTCGGGCTCATGGTAGGCAACGATAGGCATGGCCAGGAGCAACTCTTCCTCTATGGCAGCGTGTAAATTCGCTTCCTGCTCCACGATCAGCCAGGGGTCGTAACGCTTCGGCAAGCGGCTGACGTTGCTCTCATCGAGCTCGACAACCCAATTAACCTCGGCGCTCAACCGCCATGTCATATTCCGTAGACAACGCTGGCACTCCAACTGAAGCGTTGCGTCCAACCTTCCTTCCACCACCCGATATCCGGAATCATCACAGAAAAAGCGCAAACCCGCCTGAACGGGATCGCTCACTGCCGCCACGGCTTCACCTAAGCGATCCAGGTTTTTCCAGGGCACAACGCCGGTAAGCGTGGCGCCTTGCGCCGCCAATTTCAGCGGTATCACCCACTGAGGCAACGCTTTACAATGCGGGGCCGCTGACATGGCGCGCATTCTATGGATATGGTCTTGATCTGTCAAAGAAAAACACGTCATTTCCCGCACAGCCCATACAGCC
>DLXZ01000079.1:0-2521 GCA_003448675.1 Porticoccaceae bacterium | reverse complement strand
TTCCCGCACAGCCCATACAGCCACCATCGTTACTTTCAGGTGAATATATGCAACTGGTACTCGCGTCCTCTTCCCCCTACAGGAAGCAACTGCTGGAACGCCTGCAAATACCCTTTGAATGCCAGGCACCCGGTATCGACGAAAACGCCTTGAGCGGCGAAGCCCCTTCGGCCACGGTCTTGAGGCTAGCACGGGAAAAAGCCCAGGCATTACACAAACATTTCCCGGAGCATTTGATCATCGGCTCTGATCAACTGGCCTGTCACGGCGGCAGGATGATCGGGAAACCCGGCAAACATGAGCGGGCGCTGAGCCAACTCCTGTCCTTTTCCGGCCAAACCGTCGAGTTTCTGACAAGCGTCTGCGTTTATAACAGCAAAACGCAAACCAGCACCGAGGCTTTGGTGAGCACGGAAGTCAGTTTTCGGACACTCGACAAAGCCCTTATTGAAAATTACCTGCGCGCCGAACGTCCCTATGACTGCGCTGGCAGCTTCAAAGCGGAAGGCCTGGGCATCGCCCTGTTCGAAAAAGTGTCCAGCGATGATCCGACAGCACTGATGGGCCTACCCCTGATCCAGCTCTGCGAGCAATTGGCCGAGCAGAATTTTTCTGTCTTGTCCCGTAAGACGCAGCCCAACTAAAGGGTGCCGGGACTGTATCCGACAGGCTTAATCCAACCCTGTGTTACGCAAGATCGGTGCGATATCAGCAAATCGATCGATGTGCGCCAGGGGTTCATAGGCCAAAAGCCGTTCGACAGTATGAGCACCGTAACTGACCGCCAGTCTTGGCATTCCAGCTTTCAGCGCCATTTCCATATCAAAGGTTGTGTCCCCAACCATCAGCGCCTGATCTGGCGACAGGCCATGTTCGCTCAGAAGAGCGTGGAGCATCAGTGGATCGGGCTTCGACGCGGTCTCGTCGGCACAACGGCTACTGTGAAAAAAATCACCCATGTCCAGGGCCTTGAGCACGCGATCCAGTCCAGCCCGGCTTTTACCGGTGGCCACCGATAGCATAAAACCTGCATCGGCCAGCTTAACCAGGGTTTCGAGGACCCCCGGATAGAGGGGCGAAGGCTGGGCGTCCTGACTGCGGAAATGCCGCGAATAATCCTCCCGCAACCGTTGCCTGCCCCCGGCGTCAATATCGGGAAACAGCACCTGCATGGCCTCGTCCAGGCCAAGGCCCACAATGTCCCGCGCCTCTTGCTCGGTCGGTGGCTTGAGCCCCTGATCCCCGGCTGCCAACTGCAAGCAAAGCGCGATACGCGCGAGGGAATCACACAGAGTGCCGTCCCAGTCAAAAATCAGCAAAGGGCTCACGCCAGCCGCTCCAGCACACCTTGCAAGTCCGCCGGCAGCGGTGCCTCCACCACGACTTTCTCACCGGTGGCTGGGGAACGAAAACCCAGGGTTTTGGCATGCAGACACAAACGACCCGCACCGCGCTTTTTAAAACGCTGGTTAAAATTATCGTCACCATACTTCTCGTCCCCCACCAGCGGATGACCCTGGCTTTGGCAATGGACGCGAATCTGGTGGGTTCGACCGGTTTCCAGTTGCGCCTCTATCAAACTCACCTCTGAAAAATGTTGTACCACAGCGAATCGCGTCAGTGCCGATTTGCCCTGCTTGCTGATACGCACTATGCGTTCACCTGATGATGTGGTGGTTTTTAGCAGGGGCGCATTCACCTCCTGGCAATGATTGGGCCAACGCCCCTTCACCAAAGCCAGATACCGCTTTTCCGTGAGCCGCTGACGCATCTGATCCTGCAAGGCCACGAGCGCCGATCGCTTTCGAGCCAGCAATAAACAGCCGGAAGTATCCCGATCAATCCGATGCACCAACTCCAGGCGCCGCTCTTTAGGGCGCATCGCACGCAAGGCTTCCACCAGGCCCAGATTGATGCCGCTACCCCCATGGACCGCCAACCCCGGTGGTTTATTGATTACCAGGCAGGCTTCATCCTCATACAGGATATTGTCCGCCAACCGATCTCTCAAATCCCTCCCGGGTACTGGCGTCGGCTCCCGCTCGGCCACACGAATGGGCGGCACTCGGACCACATCCTCCACACAAAGGCGGTAATCAGGACGAATACGGCCCTTATTCACCCTGACCTCACCCTTGCGCAAAAGCCGATAGACCCTGGATTTGGGCACACCCTTCAATCTGGCGAGCAAAAAATTGTCGATCCGCTGGCCGGAGGTATCTTTGTCAATCACGATAAAGCGCACTTTCTGGGGCGCCTGCCCCCCCCTTAAGGCCGGAGTTTGCGGTTTGCCAGTCATGTCAACGCAATGGGGTTATGGGCGAATATAATCGTTTGAACGCCACATGGCATTTTGCTAATATGCGCCGCTGAGCCAAAGGCTCTCTTCGATGCCCGCAACGGGACAAGCACTTCGATTCCATTGATCTGAATTGCTTGTACTTTCGCTGGAAAAATCATCGGAATATTTTAAGTACCACCCGCTCGTGCGGCCCGGTTTCATTGCGAGGCGCGCGAGCTA